>JAJLKL010000131.1:0-56573 GCA_033838975.1 Hymenobacteraceae bacterium
ATGAGCACAGCACTGGCACAGCAGGCCCACACCTTAACCGGCACCTGGCTGGGCAAAATGAAAGTTAAGCCAGACCTGCAACTCACGGTGGCCTTTGAGGTGAAACCGGATGGCAGCGCCCTGATGCACAGCGTGGACCAGCAGGTATACGACATCAAAGTAGACGCCCTGGAGTTTCAGGACGGGCAGGTACAGATGCGGATCAACACCATTAACGGCACCTACAAAGGACAGCTTGTAAACCCCGACTCCATCAGCGGCGGCATAAACCAGGGAGGCGGCAAGGCCATGTGGGCACTGGCACTGGCCAAGGTAGACCGCCTGCCAAACGGCAAGCCCAAACGCCCGCAAGAGCCTGTCGGGGAGCTGCCGTACAAGGCAGAGGACGTGACTTACCGCAACGAGGCCGCTGGCGTGACACTGGCAGGCACGCTGACCATTCCCAACACGCCGGGCCCACACCCGACGCTGCTGCTCATACCCGGCTCAGGCCCCAGCGACCGCGACCAGACCATCTTCGGGCACAAGGTGTTCCTGGTGTGGGCTGACCAGTTTACCCGCGCCGGCTATGCCGTGCTGCGCGCCGACGACCGCGGGGTAGGCGGATCAACAGGTAAGTATGAGGAGACCACCGTGCAGGACTTTGCCAGCGATGCCGCTGCTGCCGTACGCTACCTGAAAACCCGCCGGGAGGTGGACACCCAGAACATCGGCCTGATCGGGCATAGTTACGGGGTAGACATTGCTCCGCTGGCAGCAGCTCAATCTACAGGTATAGCCTTTGTCGTGCTCATGTCCGGTGCGGCTGAGCCCAACACAACAGGTCTGATCCCCTCGACAGAAGCAGTTTACCGCCAGGCAGGCGCCAGCGAAGAGGCCATTGCCCTGAATTCGGAAATTCTGAAAGCCGCCTTCCGCATCCTCCGCACAGAGCCTGATGTGGAGGATGCAAAGCAAAAGCTAGAAAAGCAACTGCAGCGGTTTAACCCACAGCTGGCCAGGCTGTCAAAAGAAGACCTGAAAAAAGTAGAATTAGCTTCTCCAATCAACCCAAAAGCCTTCTATAAATTCCTAACCCCAGGCGGACGCTCCGAGCTACTCAATGATCCGACAGAGGGGTTCCGGCAACTAAAATGTCCGGTATTGGCCGTGAACGGTACCAAGGACGTGCAAGTACTGCCCTACCATCTGCCGCTCGTAGAGAAGGCGATCCGCAAGGGCGGCAACAAAAACGTGACCGTAAAGATGTTTGAGAGCAAAAATCACCTGTTCCAGACAGCCAAAACGGGAAGTATACCTGAGTACGCTGAGATCGAGGAAACCATTGCCCCGGATGTGGTGGAGTATGTGGTAAACTGGATGAACAGCCAGCGGGTCGGAAAGTAACAGACTATCCAACCTACAAGGTCTCCTGTCTCTTTCAGCACCGAAGAATTCGTATGTCACCGGCTAAGATTGATGAAAGTCACTGCATAGGGAAAATATTATACTGATATTTGTAACAGTATAATAACACGACATGATGATGAAAGTAGAACAGATCTATACCGGCTGCCTGGCACAGGGGGCCTACTACATCGAGAGCAAGGGCGAGGTCGCCATCATAGACCCGCTCCGCGAGATCAAGCCCTACCTGGACAAGGCGGAGAAGGACGGAGCAAAGGTCAAGTACGTGCTGGAGACGCACTTCCACGCCGACTTCGTGTCGGGCCACGTGGATTTGGCTAAGGCTACCGGCGCACAGATCGTATTCGGGCCGAATGCGCAACCATCTTTTGCCGCGCACATAGCACAGGATGGGGAGGAGCTGCAACTGGGCGAGGTGACGATCCAGGTGCTCCACACGCCGGGCCACACCATGGAGTCCACCACCTACCTGCTTAGGGATGAGAACGGGAAAGACCACGCCATCTTCACCGGCGACACGCTCTTCATCGGCGACGTGGGCCGCCCGGACCTGGCCGTCAAGTCCGACCTGACACAGGAGCAGCTGGCAGGGCACCTCTACGACTCGCTGCGCCACAGGATCATGCCCCTGGCCGACGAGGTGCTCGTCTACCCGGCCCACGGCGCCGGCTCGGCCTGCGGCAAGAACATGAGCAAGGAGACCACCGACACGCTGGGCAACCAGAAGAAAACGAACTACGCCCTGCGTGCCGACATGACCAGGGAGGAGTTTGTGAAAGAGGTGACCGAGGGCTTGCTGCCCCCTCCGGGCTACTTCCCCATGAACGTGAAGATGAACAGGGAGGGGTATAACAGCATCAGCAATGTTTTAAACCAGGGTCTGAGAAAACTTTCGCCTGAGGCCTTTGAGGCAGCGGCCAACGAGACGGGAGCTTTAATACTGGATACGCGCAAGCCGCAGGCCTTTGCCAAAGGCTTTATACCTAACGCTATTTTCATTGGCATCGACGGCAGCTTCGCGCCATGGGCCGGTGCGCTGATCCCGGACATCCGGCAGCCGATCCTGTTTGTTGCCGATGAAGGCCGTGAGGAAGAGGTAGTGACAAGGCTGGCCCGCGTAGGGTTTGACAATACAATCGGGTATCTGGACGGCGGCTTTGAAGCTTGGAAAGAGGCAGGTAAAGCGGTGGAGACAATCGAGTCTATTCCGGCAGAGGAGTTTGCCGGCAGATATGCCGAGGACAGCTCTATTAATGTGGTGGACGTGCGCAAGCCGGGCGAGTACCAGGCCGAGCACATAGCAACGGCCAGCAACAAACCGCTCGACTACCTGAATGACTACCTGGCAGAGCTGCCGAAAGAGGAGACGATGTACATCCACTGTGCCGGCGGCTACCGCTCCATGATCGCGGCCTCCATCCTGAAGGCCAGAGGCTTCAGCAGGCTGGTTGATGTGCAGGGCGGCTACAAAGCTATCGCTGAAACAGCTATCCCACGCACCAATTACGTTTGCCCTAGCACGGTAAAATAACAAGTTTAGCTGACAGGCGGCAGCCCTCCACCCTTACCGGCTGCCGCCCTTAGCTATACCTTTACCAGCCTGCTTCGGCTAAAGCGGCCGAAAAGCGTGTAGAGGAACAGCAATATGGCTTTTACAAAGTATATACTTTGACTATATTGCCGCACTTTTCCGGCTCCTATACCTTATGTCAGTAGTTTTAGACGATTTTCTGCAAATCAGGATCAGCGATAGCAAAGGTCTGCTGCACGCCAAGTGGCTGAGAAGTGTTAGCAGCGAAGAACTGAGAATAGGTTTGCAGCACATCAAGGATGTGATCAACGCAAGAGGCATCAGCTACTGGCTCGCCGATGCGCGCAATTTACAAAGCCTGCCCCTCACGGATCAGAAGTGGGTGCTGCAGGAGATTGCCCCGCTGCTGGTTTCTTCAAACCTACAGAAGATCGCGCGTATCATATCCAACGATATTTTCTGCTACATCTCCTTCGAGGAGTTTGTAAAAAAACTAAAGGGCACCCTTCAGGTGGCCATTGACCTGGAACAGTTTACCTCTGAGGAGGCAGCCATGGCCTGGCTCATGCTAACGGACTGAAAGCCGTTACTCAATCAGGATGCCCATCTTTCCCATCTGGTAATCGCGCATGGCTTGCATGATCTCCGTCTGTGTGTTCATGACAAAAGGCCCGTGCGACACAACCGGCTCATGCAGCGGCTGCCCGGCCATCAGCAGGATCCGTGTGTCTTCTTTTGCCGTGATGGTACAGCCTTCGCCGTCGTTGTTGAGCAGCAGCACGTGGTGACCCTCCACCACACCATAGCCGCTGTACTGTATGCTGCCATCCAGCAGGTACAGGAAAGCATTGTAAGTAGCAGGTATCGGAAAGCCGTAACTCGCCCCTGCCTTCATTTGAATACGCAGGGCCAGGATGGGAATAGGTGTTCTGACAGGGCCCGTAACTTCCCCGAAGGCGCCGGCCACTACTTTAACGCTTGCACGGCCTCCCTCCAACTGCAGCTCCGGCGTGTCCTCGGCCTGCAGGGGAATATACTCCGGCTGGCTCATCTTCCGTGCCTTCGGCAGGTTCACCCACAGCTGTATGATCTCCTGCTCTCCTCCCCTTTCCATGATATCGGCGGGAGGCCGTTCGCTGTGTACAATTCCCATACCTGCGTTCATCCATTGCGTGCCGCCCTCATATACCACGCTGTCGTTACCCCGCGAGTCGCGGTGGTGCACTCCGCCCCTGTACACAAAGGTAACAGGTGAAAAGCCCCGGTGCGGATGCGGCCCTACCCCGGACCTGGCCGGTACCACCCCCTCCGGAAACGTAGTAGCATGGTGGTGCAGGAGTAGAAAAGGATCGATCTGCTCTACCTGCTGGGTAGGGAAAGGCTGCCGCACGGGCATTCCTCCCATGTCCACCGTGTCAGCATATAGCAAACGGTTTACAGTTCTGTTTTTCATAGATCAGCTAAGATAAGGATTTTTGCCTCCGGATGCAGCGCCGGCGGTTTACCCGCACAGCCTGCCCCATCCTGTTACGCAAGGCCGGTGGCAAACAGACAGGTACACGCACGCCACCCTTCCCGTCAGGGTGCATACCTGACCAGAGCTGCAGCGGGAAAGAAGTAGAGTCAGCTGTACGTGCCGGGCAAGAGGATGCCTCAGGAGATGATCCCGTTCTGGATGGCGTACTTGATGAGGGTAGCAGTATTTTTGGTGTGCGTTTTCTCGAGCAGGTTTTGCCGGTGCGTCTCCACGGTGCGTTTGCTCGTGAAAAGCTTTTCAGCGATCTCGGCATTGGTGTACCCCTGCCCGATCAGGTTCAGCACCTCCAGCTCCCGCTTGGTAAGCTCTCTCCTTTCAGGTTGCTGCGCCGCCTGCTGCTCGGCATGGCCCTCCGGAGCGTGTGTCTTTTTGAGCAGGTCTATGGTAAAGTTGGAGCAGATGTACGGCGTTCCGGTAGCCACTAGCTTAATGGCTGAGCTTAGTTCCTCCTTCCCTGCGTTTTTCAGCAAGTACCCGGAGGCACCCTCCGCAATTGCCTGGTGCACATAACGCTCATGCTCCAGCATAGACAGGACCAGTACCTTTACACCGGCGTGATGCTGCCGGATGTACTTAGTAAGCTCAAACCCGTCTTTTCCCGGCATGTTCAGGTCCAGCAACACCACATCCACCGCTGTTTTTTTCAGCAGCCCGATCAACTCATCTCCATCTGATGCCTCTCCCACTACCTCTATCGCAGGCTCATCCTTTAACAGCGCTTTCAGCCCATCCCGGATCAACTTGTGGTCGTCAGTGAGCACAACTCTTATCATACTGTTCCTGTCTCCAAGTATATGGTGTTAACCTGCTGTTGCCATGCCTTCCGGTTCCTCATCCTGTCTGATAGCTAATAAGTTATAAACACTGAGGCCTTGAAAGCTATTGCAATACGATAACGAAATTGAAAATTTCAAAGTTTTAACAACAGCAATACAGGTACATAAATATGAATTTTTTAAACAATTACCGTTATACAGGACTATTATTAAGCGCCTGAAGTTTCAAAATCAGTATTTACCGCAGTACTTTTCCCGTGTTTTACCTGTAAATTAACTCAGTTAGGTCATGTAGCTTTGGTGTAAAGCCAAAGAGCAGTGCATCGGTGGGTAAAAACATAAAGTTGTAATTTTCTCACCTGCGCGCCGGCAAATAACCTGCCTTTCCCAGGGGCTCTATGGCCACTCACCGGGATGTACAGGTACCCGGAGAAACAAACAGGAAAGGATCGGTTGAAAATGAAAACGGCTGAGGCAAAATGAAGCGGTTTAAGACAGAGATAGATCAGCAGACAGACATTAGCATCATAAAGGTTGCAGGTGAGCTGGATGCCAACACAGCCGTTGTAGCAGATAACTCATTTACTGAGGCCATCGCCACCGTTCCGAGCGTGATTGTAGTAGACCTCACTGAGCTACAGTACATTTCCTCCGCTGGCCTGGGCGTCATTCTGGCGGCTTTTCATGAGTGCAGGAGCAAGGGGATCCACCTCTTGTTCTTTGGCCTGCAGCCCAAGACCAAAAATGTGCTGGAGATACTGGGGCTGGAAAAGGTCATCACAATCTTCAGGACCCGGGAAGAGGCGCTCCAGGCTGCCCGTAACATCACAGGTTCTACTAGATAGCTTTTGCCATGCAGTTATACTGGAAAAGAGACGGCGGCATACTCCTCTTACAGCTAACGGGAGTGCTGGCCACAGCAGATACCGCGTTGCTGGACAGCACGATAAAAGCACAAACAGCCTCAGGCATACAGGAGGTGTGGCTGGACTGTGATGCCCTGGAGTCTGTCAGCACGGGCGCTCTGGAGTACCTCACGCTCTGCCAGCACTGCCTTCAGGAGGAAGGGATACACCTGTTGCTCGTCCACCTCAGCCACGACATTATCAGCCTCTTCAAGCAGGTACAGCTTGATGCCACGCTGCCTGTCATGTCTACCCTGGAGATGGCCTATGCCTCCTACCGCAGCAAGCTACAGAGGCAACAGCACCTTTATGACCGTACCCGATGAGGCGCCACTCTCTACTTTCAGCTTGCCGTTCAGCAGCTTCAGGCGGTTACGGATGCTGAGCAGCCCCACCCCCTTCTTCAAATTGCCCGCACTAAGGTTAAAGCCCTTGCCGTTGTCCCGGACCACGAGGCGCAGCCTGTCTTGCTGTCGCTTCACCTCTATCTCTGCCTCCGATGCCTCGGCATGCTTCAACACGTTGTTTACCAGTTCCTGCACAATGCGGTAAACCCCGATCTCGACACTTTCCTCCAGGCGTCCTTCACACTCGTACTTGCTAAGGCTGATCTTAACAGAAGCCTTCGAGAGCCTTTTACACAGCTCGGTCAGGGTGACCTCTAAGCCAAAATCCTGCAGAATGCTCGGCATCAGCTCAAAAGAGATGGTACGTGTTTCGCGGATGGCCTCCTCCAGCAGCTGCTCCATATCGCTAACAACCTCCCGTGAGGCCGCCACAGGCTTCTTGCACTGCTCCAGGTGCATCTTTATCACATAAAGCAACTGCCCCAGCCCATTGTGCAGGGCCTCGGCGATGCGTTTCCGTTCCTCCTCCTGCGTCTGCAGCACCACCTTCAGGTTATCCTTCTGCTGCGAGAGCTTCTGCGATATGGTCACCTCCTTCAGCTTCACGCTCTCCGAAATATCGTGCATAATGGTAATGCCTCCGGTCTGTACGCCATGTTGATCAAAGATCGGCACCAGGTTGAGCTCATAGTACCCTTCCCTCCTTTTGGTGAAGGGGAGGCTTGTCAGGAAGGCATGCTTGCCCTGCAGCACCTCTACAACCTTCCCCCCGATGTAGGTGCCCTTTAGCTCAGGATACACCTCAAACACGTGCTTTCCCATCACCTCTTCGCGGCGGAGGCCGGAGTACTGCTCCAGCGCTTTATTCCAGAGGGTGTAGTAGCCGTCCTTGTCGAAGGCGCTGATGCCGTCGATGGAATGCTCGATCACGCTTTCCATCAGCTCACGGTCATGATTGGCACGCAACTCCGCCTCTGCCTTTTCTGCGATTTCCTGCTGCAGTTTTCTGTTTGCCCGCTGTAGCTCCCCCTCTGCCTTCTTTAACCTGGTGATGTCGGCAAAGGTCACGACCAGCCCATCCTCCAGCTTCACGGCGATGATCTGATACCAGGCGTTCAGGTGGTCGTAGTCATAGTACATGACGTGGTGCAACGTTTCACCGGTGTTGATCACCCCTACAAAGAGATCAAAAAGGCCGGAGGTCTTGTTGCCGGAAAGCGTCTGCAACAGCGTTCTGGACTTGAGCTGCGCCTCACTTCTCTGCAGGAGTAGCTCTGCAGCTTTGTTGACAAGTAGCCACTCAAAGTCCACTACCCGCTGCTGCCCGTCGCGTAGAGCGCGGATGGCACAGATGCCGTGTATGGAGCTATCGAGCACACTGTTCAGGAGCAGCTTACGATGTACCTCTTTCGTCAGGTCACGGCTGATGCTGAGCACTGTTTTTACCTGCCCGTCTGCACCGAACTCGGGTACAAGCGAGGAATGAAAGTATTTGCTAAGCCCGGGGGGGCTGACAAAATGGGTCAGGCTATTGCCGGGTTCGCCTGTACGGAACACCTCCCGTACTTTATCCAGGGCATCCTCAACCGCATTGGAGATCATGCCGAGCTCCGCGTGGGTCTTCCCTTCCAGCTCAACAGCTTTTGCGCCCAGCTCCCGCTCTACAGACTGGCTCACAAAGACGTGGCGCAGCTCCTGATCAAAGCGGGCTACAACATCTGGGGTGTTCTGCACCAGCGTGCGCCATTTTTCCTCATCCACCTTCAGGGCCTGCTCCGCCCGGATCCTTTCCTCTATTTCCTGCCGCAGCCCCTGGTTTTCCTCCTCCAGCTCCCTGATCCTTCGCCGCAGCTCCTCCTCCGTTGGGTTAAACTCAGGAGCCTTGCCAGCTAAAGGCACAGCAGAACTACCGACTCCTCTGGTTACTGCAGCAGCAGCCTTACTTACACTTTTCTTCTCCCCTTTTGTCATCCGTCAGGCTTTTTTTGAGTTTGCAGGTCAGATAATAGGCACTAGTAAATATAATAAAATCAGGGTGAGATTCAGATCTTCCCCTGAAATATAAATGCCTGCCGGGTAAGGCAGGCATTTGCAGGTCTGAATTGAGACGCAACCGCAACTGTCAATAGTTCTTGTCGTAGGGTATGTACCCTCCGCGGTCGTAGTTATCTGAGATTCTGTCAAAGTCGCCGTAGTCGCCGGAGGAGTGCCCGTAGGTACCCCTGTTGCGGGAGACGCCTCTGCTGCCGCGGCCGTAGTCTTCCCGGTGGCCTTCGTAACGCCCCCTCGTACCGGAGCCCATGCCACTGTCTCCGTAGTCATCCCCAAAGCTTCGCCGGCTGAAATCGGGCACGCCTCTGTCTGAACGCCCTTGCCCGCTACCGTAGCCACCGCCGTAGCCCGATGAGGAAACATAGTCGCCCATGTCGCCACGGTCCCCGCTCATGGAGCCGTAGTCGGAAGCGCCGCCGAAGCCGCCATGCACGCTGTAGTTGGAGCCTCCAAACGCAGCGCCGCTGTATCCGCTTAGCCTGCCGGCGCCATAGCCCTGATCCCGTTGTGCCTGCCGTTCCCGGCGCATGTTCTCCACCTCGTTTTCAGGGCCGCTGGCACGATTGGAGCTGCTCACAAAGCTCGGAAAGCCATAGCCCTGCCGTATGTTCTCCAGGCTGTGCTGCTCCCCTCTCGTGTTGTCGTAGTAGTTTTGCTCCATTTCATAGTCGCGGCTGCGGTAGTTCCGGAACCGGTCCCGGTCAAAGTCGCGCCGGTCTCTGAAGTCTCTGTGGCCTTCCCTGCTTCTGTAGCGGTCCTCATGCTCGCGGCCAAAGTCCCCGTCGCGCAGGTCTCGGTCATAGTCTTTCCAGTTTTCCTCTCCTAGCCCCCCGTGGTAGTATCGTACTCTGTCGTTTCTTTTCATAGTGTTTGAGTTTGAATGCGTAGTGTTTCTTTCACTAAACGCAGCGCGGGTGATTCGGTTCTGATCCTTCCGGCTCCGAAGGCAAGGCCTAAAAGTAAGGGGCCTGTTTTGCGGCAGGCCCCTTACTTTAACTTGTTTGCAGATCAGGCTATCTGTTTCGGTCTTTCCTGAACCGGTTGCTGAAGGTGCCGTAGCTTCCTCTGCTGCCGGAGCCACGCTTAGTGCTTGATCTCCCCTGTCCACTGCCCGAGCCCTGATGGCTGCCTCCGCCGTAGGGGCTTCTCTCGCTGCTGCCCATATCACTCTCGCTGTCCTCAAAAGGGGAACTGTACCTGGAGGTATAAGAGCCGTAGGTGTTGCGGCCAGAAGAGCCGCCATAGCCCGCGCTGCCACGGTTCTCAGGTCTGCCGTAATTATAGTTCATATAGGTATTGTAGTCTGACCCTGCGTAACTTCCGTAGTTCCGGCTACTGTAATCGGTGTACTCTCCGTAACCGTTTCTCGCGTTTTCAGTTCGGTTGGCGTCTCTGTTTTGCTCATGGTCGTAGGCACTGTAACCGCCGGCGCCCCCGTAACTGGACTGCCCAAAAGCTGAGCCGCCTCCGTAGGTGCTTCCGCCTTCGCCGTAGCGGGTCCCCCTGCTAAAGTCACCGCGGGCATGCGCACCAAAGGCAGACCTGCCCGGTGCTCTGTTGCTGTTGTAGTCGTTAGTATAGCCGGCATTGCCATAGTACTCATTGCCCCGCATACTTCCATCTCCCCGCACACTGCCTCCCCGACCGCTGCTCATTTCACGGCCTCTGTTGTAGTCCGCCGATCTGCCCCAGGAGCCCCTGTTTTCCTTGCCTGATTGACCAAAGCGGTTCTGATTCCCATATGGGTCAGAGCCAAAGGAGCCATAACCCTCGCGGTCGTTTCGATAGTCTGTTGCCATAGCATAAATTATTTATAATGAAACAAAACACTTGCCTTTGAACGCAGTTACTGCGTTGTAGTTATGCCCTAAACCTGACACGAGCGGACCTGTTCCTGACATCCCATAGCAAGCCATTTACTTATACGTCCGCGAAAAAAACCGGCCATCACATTTGCTAAACATTCACCTTAAAACTTAAGGAAAAACAACCAGTATAAGCGTGCGTACCGACCCTGGCAGACTATGCAGCAAAAGATCCACATCGGCACCTCCGGATGGCACTACAAACACTGGATGGGCACCTTCTACCCTACCGGAGTTAAACCCCGTGGCTTCACCGCCTACTATACCCGCTTTTTCAGCAGCGTGGAGATCAATAACTCCTTTTACCGGTTACCCTCAGCAGGCACCTTTGGCAGCTGGCGCACCTCAGTGCCCGATGATTTTATCTTCGCCGTGAAAGCCAACCGCTTTATAACGCACATGAAAAAGCTAAAGGAGCCGCAGGAAAGCCTTGACCGCTTTTTCACGAACGTGAATGCGCTGGAGGAAAAGCTGGGGCCGGTCCTTTTTCAGCTGCCCCCGGGCTGGAAAGTGAATACCGAGCGGCTCAGCAACTTCCTGAGCCTGCTCCCGCCCTCCTACCGGTATACCTTCGAATTCAGGCACCCGAGCTGGTACAGCCAGGAGGTACTGCAGCTGCTGCGAAAACATAATGCCGCTTTCTGTATTTATGAACTGGCGGGGCATATGTCGCCGCTCGAGCTGACGGCTGATTTTGTGTACGTGCGCCTGCACGGCCCGGAGGGCAGGTATGCCGGCAGCTACAGCGAAAGTGCACTGGCCTGGTGGGCCAGGCAGTGCCTGGCATGGCAGGCGCAGGGGCTGGAGGTGTATGCCTACTTCGACAACGACCAGTTGGGGTACGCCGCCTTCAATGCCAGGCGTTTACAGGAGCTGGTGCAGGCAGGTTAACCCCCGAAAACGGAGCTGTTTGTACCCGATAAAGTGTGGAAAATCCTATGTATCCTGCCGGGGACGTAGTATCTTTACCTAATTACAATATTGTTGCACAAGATTAAGCTTAATGGAAAAAGTAACAACAGATATATGCATTGTGGGGGCCGGCCCGGTTGGGCTTTTTGCCGTGTTCGAGGCAGGCCTTCTGAAGATGCGTTGCCACGTAGTAGATGCCCTGCCGGCCGTGGGAGGGCAGTTAACAGAGATATACCCTAAAAAACCGATCTACGATATACCAGGCTTTCCGGAGGTTTTGGCCGGCGACCTGGTGAAGAACCTGCAGAAACAAATTGAACCGTTTCACCCGACTTTTACGCTGGGGGAGCGTGTGGAGAACCTCGAGAAGCAGGAGGATGGCTCCTTTGTCGTGACCACATCCGAAGGCACGGAGATCGCCTGCAAGGTGGTGGTGATTGCCGGCGGCCTGGGTTCCTTTGAGCCGCGCAAACCCGCCATCGACAACCTGGAGAAGTTTGAGCGCAGCGGCGTTACCTACATGGTGCGCGATCCGGAGGACTTCCGCGACAAGCGGGTGGTACTGGCCGGCGGCGGCGACTCCGCCCTGGACTGGACCATCTACCTGGCGGGCATCTGCAAAGAGCTTACGCTGGTACACCGTGGCACCAGCTTCAGAGGTGCGCCTGAGTCGGCGGCCAAGGTGGTAAGCATGTCAGAGGAAGGGCAGATCAAGCTCATCCTCAAGTCCAATGTGACGGAGGTGCACGGGAACGGGGCGCTGGAGGCCGTGACGGTGATGGTCAACAACGAGACGCCGCACCAGATCGAGACAGACTACTTTGTGCCGCTGTTCGGCCTGGTGCCCAAGCTGGGGCCGATCGAGAGCTGGGGACTGGAGCTGGACAAGAATGCCATTGTAGTGGACACCGTGGACTACTCCACCAACGTACCGGGCGTGTACGCCATCGGAGACATCAACACCTACCCTGGCAAGCTGAAGCTCATCCTGTGCGGCTTCCACGAGGCGGCGCTGATGGCCCAGAGTGCCTACAACATCATTTACCCGGACAAGAAGTTTGTGCTTAAGTACACCACTGTAAACGGTATCCAGGAACTGTAACATGAAAGACGCGATCACAATATACGTGGAGCAGGAAGGTGGCGAGCGCATCGCCCTGGAAGCTCCTGTGGATATGGGCTTGTCGGTGATGGAAGTGCTGAAGGCCAATGAATTTCCGGTACAGGCTGTTTGCGGAGGCATGGCCATTTGCGCTACCTGCCATGTGGAGGTACTGGAAAGCGGCCCGCTGCCCGAGATGAACGACGACGAAGCGTACATGCTGGAAACACTGCCCCATGCAACAGAAGACAGCCGCCTGTCGTGCCAGCTGCGCATAAACCCGGCGCTGGATGGCCTGGTAGTGCGGATCATGCCCGAGGCCTAACTGGTAAAAGCCAAACGAAAGCCCGGCAGGTGAACACCTGTGCCGGGCTTTTTTATTTCTCAACAGGGAAAAAAGCATGCGCCAGGCCATGCTTCCCAGCCCACACCCACAGCCCGATCAGCACCAGTTCCACAACGCCATCCAGCAGGTAGGCGATGCTGATCTGATCGGTAAGGCTGTAGAAGATGTGCACGAAGGCCATGATGGCAGCCCCTCCGATCGCCAGTCCTTTTAGCTCCGGCGTTACCCGCTGCTTGCTTGCCGCCACCAACAACACGATGCCGATCACGATCAGCAACAGGCTGCGGAAACGGACGAGCCACAGCTCCTCATGGGGACCTGCAAACCAGACATAGCTCCCGATGTGCACCAAAGGCCAAAGCGCCCCCAGTATCCAGTATATGCCGTGTATCCTGGCAACGACTCCTATTCTGTTCATAGCTTTCTTTGGATTATAACCTACTAGCTATTACGTGATTACAGCCACAAAAAGCAGGGACCTCCAAACAAAAAACCAAGTGCACTCAGGGTTAAAGTCCGTGAGGCGCAGATGTAACCGGGTGAGGCACCGGCGGATACTGCCGACAGCAGGGTACAAAAACAAAAAACGAGATATACTGCCCTCAGCACCCAGAAAGGACAGTCTACCTCGTTTTTAGAACGACCACTTAAAGTACATACTTTAATGAGGTCCTAGCACCTCCTAAATGGCTCAACCAACCCAAAGCCACTTAACGCTGCGATTACCATCTGCTTGGCCGTTCTAATCTATTTTACGGCAGCAGGCACAAAAAGTATAATTATAGCATTATTAATTTGTAAAATTAGTATTAACCGCTAGTTTTACCACAGGTTACCTCCGTACTTATACTTAGATCACCTGCACCTGTACCCCGTAAACCAAAAAGCAGCGCCTGGCACGGTTAATGCCAGGCGCTGCTTCCCTTCTCAAAACAGAATAAGCAACTACCAGCCGCTAGCCAGCACATCGGCAATGTGCATGGTCCTGATCGGCTTCTTCTGCTTTTGGATATAGGCCTCCAGGTGCATTAGGCAGCTGCTGTCTGTCGACACGATAAAGTCTGCACCGGTAGCAAGGGCATTCTCCACTTTCTGCTCTGCCATGGCCGTAGAAATGGCCTCAAACTTAACCGCGAAAGTTCCGCCGAAACCGCAGCAGGTCTCCGTGTCCTCCATCTCTACAAACTCCAGCCCTTTCACGTTGCTAAGCAGTGCGCGAGGCCCTTCTTTGATTCCGCACTCACGCAGCGCACTGCAGGAGTCGTGGTAGGTAAAGCGCCCCTGCAGGGCGGCCCCCGGTATGCTTGTCACCCCTATCACATCCGTCAGAAACTCGGTCAGTTCATACACCTTCTTCTGCATGGTGCGGTACTTCACCAGGTTCGACGATTTCACGAAGATATCCTGGTAGGCGTTGCGCACCATACCCACACAGGAGGCAGAGGGCGCCACAATGTAATGCGAGGTCTCGCTGGAGAAGTCGTCCAGGAACTTAGTGGCTACCTCTCGGGCCTCATCAAAGAAACCAGCATTGAAAGCGGGCTGCCCACAACAGGTTTGGTTCGGGTTATAGTTCACCTCGCACCCTACCTTTTCCAACACTTTTACCATGTTCATACCTGTCTCCGGGAAAACCTGGTCCACAAAGCACGGGATAAATATGTCTACTACAATTCTGCTTGCCATAGGTTAAGAAAACACAGCACCGGACTCGGCCAGCGCCACCTCGAATGCCTTTTTGTTGAGGTTCAAATTTAAGCCAATATTTTCGAAGTAGCTGACCAAATTTTCGGTAGCCATGTTGCCCACCAGTTCATCCTTGGCCATCGGGCAGCCCCCGTAGCCCCGGATGGCCCCGTCAAAGCGACGGCAGCCGGCTTGGTAGGCCGCCTCTACTTTTTCGCGCCAGGTGGTGGGGGTGGTGTGCAGGTGCGCCCCAAACTCTATCTCTTTGAAGGCAGGGATCAGGCTCTCGAACAGATAGGTGATGTTATCCGGATTGGAGACGCCGATGGTGTCGGAGAGGGAGATGATCTTTACCTCCAGCCTGTGCAGCTCCTCCACAAACCTGATCACTGTTTCGGCATCCCAGGGGTCGCCGTACGGGTTCCCGAAGCCCATAGAGATATAGGTAACCAGCGTTTTGCTGTGCTTGTGGCAGAGCTCCTGGATCTGGGCCAGCTGCTGCATCGCCTCGGCTATACTTTTGTTGGTATTGCGCTGCTGAAACGTTTCCGACACCGACAAGGGGAACCCCAGGTAGTCTATCTGCTCATACTTTACGGCATCGTCTGCGCCGCGCACATTGGCGATAATGGCCAGCAGCCTGGAGGCGGAGCTATCCAGGTCCAGGTTAGCCAGCACCTCCGCGGTGTCACTCATTTGCGGTATGGCCTTCGGCGAGACGAAGCTGCCAAAGTCAATCGTGTCGAACCCCACCTGCAGCAGGGTATTGATGTAGGAGATCTTTTTCTCCGTTGGAATAAACTCCCTGATGCCTTGCATGGCATCGCGCGGACATTCTATTATTTTCATAGCGATTGCTTCTGTATCAACTTAATACCCCGGGGGGCTACTTCAAAGATAGTAATTTACCGGCACTGCACTTTGAAAATTACCTGAACCTGGGTATTTCTTATTTGGGAAATACCCGCTATCTTAAAACTGCACTTTTCAGGCGCACGCAAGCCTCTCCAGATATGACCCAGATACGTAACAGCACTTTATTGATTACCGGCGGCGCCTCCGGCATAGGCCGGCTCATGGGCCTCAAAAGCCTGCAGCAGCAAGCCGACCGCCTTGTTATCTGGGACATTAACCCGCAAAACCTGCAGCAGGTTACAGCCGAGCTCACGGCACAGGGCTACCAGGTCTTCCCCTACGAAGTGGATGTGTCTGACGAGGCAGATGTGCAGCAGGCCGCAGAAAGGGTAAAGCAGCAGGTCGGGGTACCGGACATCCTCATCAACAATGCCGGTATTGTGGTGGGCAAGCCCTTTGCGGCGCACTCCTTTGCCGAGATAAAACGCACGCTGGACATCAATGTGTTTGGCGTGATGGCTGTGACAAGAGCCTTTTTGCCCGACATGATCAGGCGCGGCAGCGGCCATATCGTAAACATTGCCTCGGCAGCCAGCCTGTTGCCCAACCCGCGCATGAGTGTGTATGCCGCCAGTAAGTGGGCTGTGCTGGGCTGGTCGGAGAGTCTGCGGCTTGAGCTGGAGGCTTTAAAGAAAGACCTGCACGTTACCACCGTAACCCCCAGCTATATCGGCACGGGTATGTTTGCCGGTGTTAAGGCTCCGCTCCTAACCCCGATCCTGAAGCCCGAAGCCATAGCGGACGCGATACTGGATGCGGTGCACAAAAATAAGATCATGTTGCGTAGACCGGCCATTGTCCACCTGCTGCCTGTACTCAGGGGCATTTTACCAACTCGTATTTTCGACTTGATAGTGGGGCGCGGTTTTAACGTATATACTTCAATGGACCAATTTGCAGGTCGCCCAGCTGCTGAGGCCGTACCAGCTCATAAGAAAACCCGAAACGCGTAACACCATGCCCAGCAAACGCTCTGCCAACGAGACATCCGGACCGCCGGAGGCAAGTCAGGAACGGATACAGCAACTGGTACGCAGGCAGCATGGCTTCTTCGCCAGCGGCCGCACCCTCAACCTGAACTTTAGAAGAGAAAAGCTCCGGGCGCTTCATGCAGCCATCACACAGCACGAGCAGGAGCTTTTTGACGCCATGTACGCCGATTTCCGCAAACCCGAAATGGAGTCCTATACCACCGAGGTGGGCTTTGTGGAGCAGGAACTGAAGCTTACCCTAAAGCAGCTGAAGCAGTGGGCCAAGCCACGGAAGGTAAAGGAAAGCCTGATAAACTTCCCGGCCAAAAGCTACATCTACACCGAACCGTATGGGGTAGCCTTGATCATCGGGCCCTGGAACTACCCCTTCCAGCTGTTGTTTAACCCGCTGATCGGAGCCATGGCTGCCGGTAACTGTGTGATACTGAAACCCTCTGAACTCACCCCCAGCACATCGGCCGTTATTGCCAAACTTATCCGGGAAAGCTTTGACGAGGAGTATGTAGCCGCTGTGGAGGGGGGCGTGGAAACATCGCAGCGTCTGCTGCAGGAGCGCTACAACTATATCTTCTTCACGGGCAGTACCCAGGTAGGAAAAGTGATCATGAAAGCAGCCGCCGAGCACCTGACCCCCGTAACGCTGGAACTGGGAGGCAAAAGCCCCGCCATTGTGGCCGACGACGCAGACCTGGAGCTGACCGCGCGCCGGATCACCTGGGGGAAGCTGCTGAATGTGGGCCAAACCTGCGTAGCCCCGGACTATGTGCTGGTGCAGGAGGACGTAAAGGAGGAGCTGATCCAGCAGATCATACAGTGTGTAAAGGACTTTTACGGAGAGAACCCCGCCGAGAGCCCGGACTACGCCCGCATCATCAACGACAGGCATTTTGACCGGTTAAAGGGCTACCTGAGCAGCGGCCTGGTACGTGCCGGCGGGCAAACCGACGAGGCCAGCCGCTACATTGCCCCCACCATCCTGGACCAGGTCACCTGGGACTCTCCTGTGATGCAGGAGGAAATCTTCGGCCCTATTCTTCCCGTCCTCACCTACAGCGACCTGGATGAGGCCATCAAAACCGTGAACCAGCATGAGCGCCCGCTGGCGCTGTATTTCTTTTCCTCGGACAAGCGGCGGCAAAAAAAGATACTGAAGGAAACGCACTTTGGCGGCGGCTGCATAAACGACACCATCTCACACCTGGTCAACCCTAACCTGCCCTTCGGCGGCGTGGGCGGCAGCGGCATGGGCAGCTACCACGGGCAGAGCAGCTACGACCTGTTCTCCAATCACAAGAGTGTGCTGCACCGGGGTACCTGGCTCGACCTTCCCCTGCGTTACCCCCCCTACAAAGATCGCCTGCCCAGCATCCGCAAACTTTTTAAGTGGCTGTAATATAATAGGTTCCGTATATAGTTGATTTGGTTTCAAAATAGACGCATATAAAACGGTCGGAATTGCGTATAATCCCTGTATGATGACTTTTCCTTCAACTAGTAACAATTCTATGGAGAACCTGATAAAGTATTTGGACAAATCGCTGGAGCCGCTGGACAGGAAGGTAAAGGAGTACCTGGATATCGAACGGGACATCCGCCTGCTGGAGGTAGAGCTGCTTTCGCTGCAAAGTATCAAACCCGACTTTGACCCGGAGACCAGCGACCTGGAGCAAGCCATAGAAGCAGGGGAATACAGCGACCGGCTAAACGACAAGGAACAGCACCTGGCTGAGATGCTGGAACGCTACAACGAGCTACGGGAGGAGGTGATCGGGATGCTGCCGGAACAAAACAAGTTCATCGAAATTAACCTGGGCTATGGCCCGAGCATGGTCGGGTACTTCACCGTGGACCATGAAACGCACCAACAACTTTCCGAGCCGGTACTGCGTGTAGTACATTAACAGGGTTGCCTAAGGGCAGCCTGTTAATGATCGTACAATGACTACAATCGCTAAAAACCACCACTGCTTAAATGGGCTTACTGCTTTTATACCTTGCCATTGCGTTATTCTTCTCCTTTCTATGCTCGTTGTTAGAGGCTTCGCTGCTTAGTATCACCCCTTCGCATGTAGGCGTTATCAGCAAAGACAACCCTTCCCTGGCCAAAGACCTGCAGCACTTTAAAGACAACATCGACAGGCCCCTGGCCGCCATACTCACCCTGAACACCTTTGCCCATACCATAGGCGCTGCCGGAGTGGGCGCCCAGGCACAGCTTGTCTGGGGAGATGAATACCTGACGGTCGTCTCAGTGGTGCTCACGATCGTCATCCTGATTTTTACCGAGATCATCCCCAAAACGCTCGGGGCCAATTTCTGGAAGCAGCTCACCCCCTTTACGGTGCGTACCCTAAAGATCCTGATCTTCACGCTTTACCCCTTTATCGTTCTCTCCCAGTTTATCACCAGGCGCTTCAAAACGGACAAGAACCGCAGCGTACTAAGCCGCGCCGACTTTACAGCCATGGCTGAGCTAGGTATAAAAGAGGGCATATTCAAAAAGGGGGAGTCTCAGATCATTCAGAACATCCTGCACTTCAACAAGATCCTGGTGCGCCACATCATGACGCCGCGCACCGTAATCGTGAGCGCCCAGGAAGACATGACCATTGTGGACTTCTTCAAAAGTTTCCCTGACCTGCGCTTTTCCCGCATTCCCATCTACAGAACCAACCTCGACGACATCACCGGGTATGTGCTCAAGAACGAGGTGATGTACAAGCTCATCAACAACGACGGGACACAGCCCCTCAAGTCCATCGTTCGGCCGATACAGGTTGTGCCGGAGCACATGCCCATTCCTACCCTCTTCAACCGCCTGCTGGAAAAGCAGGACCAGGTAGCCCTGGTTGTGGATGAGTATGGCGGTACGGCCGGTATCATTACCATGGAGGACATCATTGAAACGCTGCTGGGCATGGAGATCATCGATGAGCTGGACCAGATCGCAGACCTGCAGGAATGGGCCCGCAGCAACTGGGAAAAGAGAGCAAAGCGCCTGGGTTTCAGGCAGGACCAGCCGTAGGCATTGTAAAGGCATACCCTGTCTCTGCACGGCTTTGCTCGGCTGCGGCACATACAAAAGAACCGGCTGCCTTATTAGCAGCCGGTTCTTTTGGCAAATCATCTTAAACTAGCACTGTACGATCAATGGAACTGCTCTTCCTCTGTTGAGCCCACCAGGGCAGCCGTAGAGGCTGTGCCCGCCGTCACGGTATTTTGCACCGCATCGAAGTAACCGGTACCCACAAATGACTGGTGCTTCACCGCTTTAAAGCCTTCTTTGGTCAGGCCAAACTCGCGCTCCTGCAGCTCAGAGTAGCCGGCCATGCCGCGCTGCTTGTAGGCCCTGGCCAGCTCAAACATGCTGGTGTTCAGGGCATGGAAGCCCGCAAGCGTGATGAACTGGAACTTATACCCCATGGCAGCCAGCTCCTCCCGGAACGTCTCCATCTCCTTCACGCTCAGCTTGGCAGCCCAGTTGAAGGACGGTGAGCAGTTATAGGCCAGCAACTTACCCGGGAACTGCGCGTGTATCGCCTCGGCAAACTTTCTTGCCTGCTCCAGATCCGGTGTGGAGGTCTCCATCCAGATCAGGTCGGCATAAGGTGCATAGGCCAGGCCGCGGGCTATACCCTGCTCCAGGCCGCAGCGCACATGGTGGAAGCCTTCGCTGGTGCGCGGCTTGTCCAGGATGAACGCGTGGTCGCGCGGGTCGATATCGCTTGTCAGCAGGTTGGCGGCATCGGCGTCTGTGCGGGCTACCAGCAAAGTAGGCACCCCCATTACATCGGTGGCCAGGCGCGCGGCCACCAGTTTGTTAATGGCCTCCTGCGTCGGCACCAGCACTTTGCCGCCCAGGTGCCCGCACTTTTTGGCAGAAGACAGCTGGTCCTCAAAGTGCACCCCGGCAGCGCCTGCCTCAATCATCATCTTCATCAGCTCAAAGGCGTTCAGGTTGCCCCCAAAGCCTGCCTCCGCATCCGCCACGATCGGCACCATCCAGTCAATCTCCCCGTCGCCGTTCACAGACTGGATCTGGTCCGCCCGAAGAAGGGAGTTGTTGATCTTTTTCACCACGTTCGGTACAGAGTCCGCAGGGTACAGGCTCTGGTCCGGGTACATCTGCCCCGCCAGGTTGGCATCGGCGGCCACCTGCCAGCCGCTCAGGTAAATGGCGTTCAAGCCTGCCTGTACCTCCTGCACCGCCTGGTTGCCTGTAAGCGCCCCCAGACCAGCCACATAAGGCTCCGAGTGCAGCAGCTTCCAGAGCTTCTCCGCCCCGTTGCGGGCCAGGGTATACTCAATTTTGACAGAGCCCTGCAGCTTTACGACCTCCTCGGCACTGTAAGGTCTTTTGATGCCGGCCCAGCGTGGGTTCTCGATCCATTCCCTCTCAATCTTCTGGATTCTTTCTTTCTTATTCATGGCGATTATCTGTTTAAGGAGTTTATTCTGATGATTTTAATGATGTTGTCTGGCAAGGGGTATCTATGCCACAGGTATAGCGACCTCCCCGGCCTTGCTTTCCTCACTAGTCAATGTATTTGTAGGCAGGCAGTGTCAGGAACTCGACGAAGCAGGTAGAGAACACCAGCTCCGCAAAGAGGTGCGAGGCCTTTTCGTAGTGACAGTTTTTGAACTGGGCCAGGCCTATCTCCTCTTTGATGTTCTCCGTCTCTTCCTTGATCAACTGCAGTACACGCGCTTCCGTGATCTCTGCTCCGTCGCTTGTTTTGGTATGCGGGTGGTGCAGCCACTGCCATACCTGTGCGCGAGAGATCTCGGCGGTGGCAGCGTCCTCCATCAAGTTGTGTATGGCCGCAGCGCCTGTGCCGCACAGCCAGCTGCCGATGTACATGATGCCCACGTTGATGTTCAGGCGAAGACCCGCCTCTGTGATCTTGCCGTTCTCGATGTGGAAATTCGTCAGGTCCTGCGGGGTGATGTTCACCTCTTTGCGCAGCACCTCTTTCTGATGCGGCTTGTCACCCAATACTTTATCAAATTCCTCCCGGGCTATCGCTACCAGGTCGGGGTGTGCCACCCAGGTGCCGTCAAAGCCTTTCCCGGCTTCCAGGGCTTTGTCCGCCTTCACTTTCCTGAAAGCGTTCTCGTTCACCACCGGATCGTGGCGGTTCGGGATGAAGGCAGCCATCCCTCCCATGGCATGGGCACCGCGCTTATGGCAGGTCTGCACCAGCAAATCAGTATAGGCACTCATAAACGGCACCTGCATCGTCACGTCGGTGCGGTCCGGGAACAGCACTTCCCTCTGGTTTCTGAACTTCTTGATCGCACTGAAGATATAGTCCCAACGGCCAGCGTTCAGGCCCACAATGTGCTTGCGCAACTCATACAGGATTTCATCCATCTCAAAGGCCGCCGTGATCGTCTCGATCAGCACGGTTACCTTGATCGTACCCACCGGTATGCCGAGCGCCTCCTGTGCCGCCACAAACACCTCGTTCCACAGGCGAGCCTCCAGGTGGCTCTCCAGCTTGGGCAAGTAAAAGTAGGGCCCGGTACCTCGCTCCAGCAGCTCTTTGGCGTTGTGGAAGAAGAAAAGGCCGAAGTCGAACAGAGCGCCAGAAATCGCCTTACCACCAATCTCCAGGTGCTTCTCCGGAAGGTGCCAGCCTCTGGGGCGTACCTTTAGAACGGCCACCTGCTCGTTCAAACGGTAGGTCTTGCCGTTCTGTACTGTAAAGTCAATGTCCCTTCGGACAGCATCCCGCAGGTTTAGCTGCCCCTGCACCACGTTTTCCCAGGTGGGGGAGTTGGCATCCTCGAAGTCGGCCATAAATACATTGGCTCCGGAGTTCAGCGCGTTGATCACCATCTTGCGGTCCACGGGGCCTGTGATCTCCACCCTGCGCAGCTGCAGGTCGTCCGGGGTGTTGCCTACTTTCCAGTTGCCTTCGCGTACATGCTGTGTCTCGGGCAGGAAGTCGAGTTTTTCCCCGGCGTCAATTCTCTCCTGGCGCTTTACACGCTCCTCCAGCAACTCCTCCCGACGGGCGTTAAACTTGTTGTGGAGCATCTCCAGAAACTCCAGTGCCTCAGGGGTTAAGATCTCCTCAAACTTTTCCTTTAAAGTTCCCTTTACTTCTGCAGTGCTTGTTACTAACATGGCCTTCTTATATTTAAATGATACTTTACTGTGTTTCAGGTGTCTTTTTCAACTTATACGCGAACTTTTTCATTTTGGCGAAAATTCGCTAAATATTTTTTTTCGTTTTTAGGAAATAATCGCAAAAAGGCTTTTATTCGATAAACAGAGAGGGTTTTAGAGTAAAATGAGGCTACAAGAAGACGTTATCCGCATCATATTTGGTCTGAAAGTAAAGCAGTTACGGACCGACAAAGGAATTTCGCTGACAGATCTGGCTACGGCTACGGGCATTTCGGTTTCATACCTGAACGAGATCGAGAAGGGCAAGAAGCACCCCAAGCCCAGTAAGGTGGCTACCATTGCCGATGCACTGGGTGTCAGCTATGATTACCTAGTGTCGCTGCAGCTGAGCAAGCGCCTGCAGCCGGTCGGGGAACTGCTGCAATCCAACATACTGGCGGAACTGCCGCTGGAGCATTTCGGGCTGGACATTAGCCGTGTGCTGGACCTGTTTGCCACCGCTCCGGCCAAACTGAGCGCCTTCGTCAACACCTTGCTGGAAATCTCCCGCGCGTTCGACCTTCGGGTGGAGCAGTTCTACTTCTCAGCCCTCCGCTCCTACCAGGAACTGCACGACAATTACTTTGACGACATCGAGCTGGAGGTGGAGCGCTTTGTTGAGCTGCACAGCCTGGACCCTGATGCTGTGCCAACCTCCGAGCAACTGGCTGAACTCCTGAGTACTCAGTTTAACATAAGTATTCAACTAAACACATTTACGGAGTACCCTGAGCTGGCCTCGCTGCGCTCTGTCCTTATACCGGGGGCACAGCCCCGCCTGCTCCTGAACCCGAACCTGACGGAACAGCAGCGGGCGTTTGCCCTGGCAAGGGAGATCGGCTTTCAGCACCTGCAGCTGCAGGAGCGCCCTTATACCTCTACCTGGGTCAGGATCGGGTCTTTTGAGGAGGTGCTGAACAACTTCAAGGCTTCCTACTTTGCCGGGGCGCTCCTGCTGAACCAGGACCGCCTGGTGCAGGACCTCGAGGCGTTCTTTGCCCTGCCCACCTGGCAGCCGGAGCTCTTGCTGCAACTGCTGGAGAAGTACAACACCTCCCCGGAGACCTTTCTGCACCGGCTCACCTCCCTCCTGCCCAAGTTCTTTAGCATCAAGCAGCTTTTCTTCCTGCGCTTTTTCCATGAGCCGCAGCAGGAACAGTATTACCTTACCAAGGAGCTTCACCTGGCGGGGCTGCACAACCCGCACGCCTCCTTCCTGAACGAGCATTACTGCCGCCGCTGGGTCTCCATCACCCTTTTTGAGGAGGCCGAGCGGCAGCAATCCTCCGGGAAGCCGCTGGTGGGCATCCAGCGCTCCTCCTACATCAACTCCGACAACGCGTACCTGGTGCTGGCCCTGGCGCAGCCCGCTGAGCGCACCAGCAACACCATCAGCATCGGGCTGCTCATCAACGAGAACCTGAGCCGTAAAGTCAAATTCCTGAACGACCCGGCCATCCTTGCCCGACAGGTAAACGAGACCTGCGAGCGCTGCCCTGCCGTGGACTGCCTGGAGCGTGCCGCAGCGCCGGTGATCCTTGAGAAACAGTTGTGGCAGGACAGGGTGAGCAAGGTGCTGGATGACCTGATGAAGAAAGAGGGATAGCCCGGGAGCAGCAAGAACACAGCTGATCAGCAATTAAACCACTGCACCCTTTAGCCTGATAATCTAAAAAATCCTATCTTCGGGGCAGAGGAGCCGGCACCCGCCGGTATTGCAGGAGAAAGCCGTTTGTTAGCACCATGTCCCAATTCTATTTTCGCCAAACCACCGCCTACGAGGAGCTGAACACCCCGCTCTCCCTATTTGAACTGCACCAGCAGATACGGGAGGAGCTGGAGGTAGCTTTTCCGGATAGCTATTGGGTAGTGGCAGAGGTAGCACAGGTGTCGCCGGACAGGCGCAAGGGGCACTGCTACCTGACACTGGTGGACAAAGGCGATGATGCCCGGCAAATGCTGGCGCAGGCCAGGGCAACGATCTGGAGCGCCCGCTTTCAGATGCTGGGGCGCTACTTTGAGGAGAAAACAGGCCAGCCGCTGAAGGCGGGGCTGAAGATTCTCTTTCAGGCGAACGTGCGCTTCCATGAGCTCTACGGCCTGAGCCTCGACATCGTCAACATCGACCCGAACTACACCATCGGGGACCTGGCCCGCCAAAGGCAGGAGACACTCAAGCGCCTGGAGGCGGAGGGGCTGCTGACGGCCAACAAGGCACTGGAGCTCCCGCCTGTTCCGCAGCGACTGGCTATTGTTTCCTCGGCTACGGCAGCCGGATACCAGGATTTTATCCACCAGTTGCAAAACAACAGCTTTGGCTATACCTTCCATACCACGCTTTTCCCGGCTACGGTACAGGGCAATGAGGCCCCGGCCTCGGTAAAAAGAGCCATGGGCTTGATCGCCAAACACCAGGAGCGCTTTGATGCTGTGGTGCTCATACGCGGGGGCGGGTCGCAAACGGACCTGAGCTGCTTTGACGACTACGCCATTGCCGCCGCCATCGGGCACTCCCCCCTGCCGGTACTAACGGGTATCGGGCATGAGCGCGACGAGAGTATAGCCGACCTGGTGGCCCACACCCGGCTGAAAACCCCAACGGCGGTGGCCAACTTCCTGATCGACCGGTTCCGGGCAGCCGAGGAGTATGCAGAAGGCCTGTTTGACAGTATCCGCATGTTCTCGGCGCAGCAACTGAAGGTGACCGATGACAGGCTGGAGCGCCTGAGCCTGCGTATCTCTAACAGCACCAAAAGTTTCCTGCAGCAAGGCCGAGAACAGTTGGAACAGCTTTCGCGGGGTTTACTCCTCAAGCCAAAGTCTTACCTGGAGGCGCAAAAGCACCAGGTAAGCGACCTGGAACGGGACATCCGCTCCAACACCAAAGACCTGCTGCACGAGCGGCAGCGTTACCTGCAGGAGCTGTCGGTTTGTGTGGAGGGCAAGAGCCAGCGCTACCTGCACCTGAAGGAGCACGAGCTGAACCACCTGGTGCACTGCGTGGAAACGGAGGCCAAGGACAAGCTGAAGAAAGAGCAGCTGCAGTTTGCCAAGTACAGCGACAAGCTGCAGTACGGGGCGCAGAAGAAGCTCCAGACGGAGAAGCACCGCATCAACCTTACCGAAATGAGCATAGAGGCCAACAACCCCGAAAAGCTACTGCTGCGCGGATATACCCTTACCCTCATCAATGGTAAGATCATTAAGAGTATAGATCAGGTGAAAGACGGAGACGTGGTAGAAACCCGCATGAAGGACGGCACGCTCCATAGTATGGTTGTAAACATTGACAAAGATGACAAATAAGGATTTAAAGGACATGACTTACCGCGAGGCCACGGAGGAGCTGGAAGAGATACTGCGTGCCATTGAGAATGACTCCGTAGATGTGGATGAGCTGACGCAGAAGGTGCAGCGATCCTCCCAACTGATCAAACTGTGCAAGGAAAAACTGCGCAGCGCAGAGAAAGCCATTGACCAGGTGTTCAACGAGGAGAACTGTGAGGAGCCGCAAAAGCCAAAGCAGCAGGATAGCAAAGCCGGCGGCAACGGTACCCTGTTCTAGGGCTTCAGAGCTTTTTCCAGATAAGTGCAAAGAAACTAAGCAGAAAGCCCCATCCGGTTTGCTACCGGAGGGGGCTTTCTGCTTAGTTCGTGATTTTTCATCAGCCGGTCATCAGGGCGCCGGAAGCCTGCTCCGTGTCTGACATCTGCAGCAGCTTGGAGAGCATCCAGCGGGCTTCCTGGCTGGTGTCGAGGTGATACTTGGCGACAGAGTAACCGCTTCCGATCTTCACGGTATAGGCTTCCCTGGGCATCGCTTTGAAGATATCCTCATCTCCCCAGTCATCCCCAATCGCCATTACAAACTCGTGCGGGTACTTGTTCAGCCAGTAGCTGGTCGCCTTGCCTTTGTTTATCTCCTGCGCCTTCACCTCCACGGCCATCTGGCCATCGAGCACCTGCAGGTTACTGTTAGAGGCCAGGAAGTTCAGGTGACTTACCAGTTCACGCGCACGCAACTCCCCAAGGCCGGTCTCCACCTTGCGGTAGTGCCATACCAGCGAGTAATCCTTCTCCTCGATAAAAGAACCTGGCGTACGGTCTACGTATAGCTCCAGGATCAGGCGGATATCGTTCTTCCAGTCGTCCATCAGGCTTAGTACGGTCTGCCAGCCGGAGTTCTTCTGCTTTATCCAGACGCCGTGCTCAGCAATAATGTCGATGTTCAGGTCGCCGAGCCAGTCCTCCATGTTGTCCTTCTCGCGGCTGCTGACCACCACCACCTTGTTTTTAGGGCTGCTGCTCAGGCGCTGCAGTAGTTCCAGCAGGTCATCGTCCGGTCTGGCCATCAGAGGCTTGGTCTTGTAGTCCACTAAACCACCATCATACTCCAGGAAGAACAGGCGTGAGCTAGCCGACTCGTAAGAGTCGCTGAGCTCCTCAAAAGTAGCCTTATCCAGGTAGGTCGTAGACAGCGAAAGCTGCTTGATCTTCACATAAGACAGGCGGTCCATGAACATGGATACCCAGTGGTGGATGTTGTAGCGCTTCAGGGTCTCCTGCATACTGGCCATGTGCACCTTTTGCTCCTCCACCGGCATGGTCAGGGCCCTGTGCAGTGCCTCCACCATTTGG
The DNA here is from genome assembly GCA_033838975.1 of Hymenobacteraceae bacterium. Lineage (GTDB taxonomy): Bacteria > Bacteroidota > Bacteroidia > Cytophagales > Hymenobacteraceae > Pontibacter. Next base: position 27,187 of record JAJLKL010000131.1, read on the forward strand.
TTGATGTCGTTCGGGTTGATGAGCACCGCGTCGGATAGCTCCTTGGAGGCGCCGGCCATTTCACTCAGGATCAGCACACCGGTCTGGTCGTGCTTGCTGGCCACGTACTCTTTGCACACCAGGTTCATCCCGTCGCGCATTGGGGTTACCAGCGCCACGTCGGCCATGCGGTAGAAGGCGGAAAGCGTCTCAAGTGGGTAAGAGCGGTAGAAGTACTGGATCGGGTTCCAGCCCATGTGGCTATACTTACCGTTGATACGGCCCACCATTTCATCTACCTCCTCCTTCAGCTCCTTGTACTTCTCCACGGCATCGCGGCTTGGCACCACCAGCATCACCAGCGTTACCTTCTCATGGAAATCCGGATACTTCTCCAGGAACTTCTCAAAGGCCTCCAGGCGCTGCGGTATACCTTTGGAGTAGTCCAGGCGGTCAATGGAGATGATGAGCTTTTCGGCCACCAGGTTATTGCGGTATATTTTCTCCCGCTTGATCACCTCTTCTGTTTTGGCAATGCTGGCGTACTTGTCATAGTCTATTCCCATCGGAAAAGAGTCCACGAGCAGTGAGCGGGACTCCATGTTGATCCAGCCGTGCATACTGCCGTAGCCCACAATGCGGTTCACCGAGCTCAGGAAGTGGCGCATGTCATCGTAGGTATGGAAGCCGATCAGGTCAGAGCCCAGCATCCCCACCAGGATCTCCTTACGCCACGGCAGGAGACGGAATACCTCATAAGACGGGAAAGGAATGTGCTGAAAGAAACCGATCGTACTGTCGGGTAATTTCTCCCGCAGCATGGAGGGCAGGAGCAGCAACTGGTAGTCGTGCACCCAGATAGTGTCCTCCGGACCGGCTTGCTTGACCACCGCATCGCAGTATTTCTGGTTTACCTCCACATAGGTTTCCCACAACTGCTGGTCATAAATGGCATACTGGTTAAAATAGTGAAAAGTGGGCCAGAGCGTCTCGTTGCTGAAACCCTCGTAAAACTCTTTGATCTCTGATTCGGTCAGGAAAACAGGGTGCATGCTCTCCCCCTTCAGGTCAGAGGTGATCTTCTTCTGTTTTGCTTCATCCTCCACTACCATTCCCGGCCAGCCAATCCAAAGGTTGTCGTCCTGCTTGTAAATTGAGCCCAAGCCGGTTGCCAGGCCTCCTTCGCTCGTTTTATAGCTTAGTTCACCCTCTTTCTCTTCTAGCTTTACAGGTAGTCTGTTTGATACGATGATCAGTTTTGACATGTGTTGTGTTAGTTTTGCTCAGGCAGCCGATTCCATGATTGGGTGAGTATATCCTGTTTCGGCAAGCCCTGTCTGAAAATACTTTAAGCGCTAAATCATTAGATATAATTACCCTAATACCTCATACGGAAAGTATGTTCCTCCTGTTCCATAAATATAGAGAAATAACTATAAGTATATAATTATCAATTTATTACTATTTCTCAATAATTATTTTCAATAACCTCTCACGCTAAACTTTAGTACCACTTAGCAGAGCATTTCTCTGAAAAGAGGCGAGTTTTAAAATGCTTGTTTTAGCACCCAATGGAAAGAATTACCGACTTTGTAAACCAGTTGGACAACCTGGCGATCGGGCTACTTATTTTTGCCCTGGCCGTTGTAGCTGGTAATGTGGCCAAGTACATCATCTTTAAACTGCTGGATTTCTACAACAGGCGGGAAAACCCACTACTGGTACGCTCGCTCACCAGGCACCTGAACCAGCCCCTGACCTTGTTCATCCCGCTGCTGTTCGTTTCGATGGCCTTGCCTACCGTGCCTTATACCGAGGAGCAGGTTGCGGCTCTGAGGAGGGTGGTCGAGATCCTCAACATCATTGCCTTTGCCTGGATCCTGATCAAACTGACGGATGTGGCCCGGGATATGGTGCGGCACAAGTATCACATCGAAAAGCCAGACAACTACCGGGAGCGAAAGCTCTACACGCAGCTGCAGTTCCTTAAAAGGCTGGGGGTGGTCATTATCCTGTTCATCGCCGTATCGCTCATACTGCTCAGCTTTGAGCCGGTTCGCAAGCTCGGCACGGGCCTGCTGACCTCGGCCGGCGTGGCCGGTGTCGTGATCGGCTTTGCGGCCCAGCGCTCCATTGCAAACCTGCTGGCGGGGCTGCAGCTGGCCTTTACGCAGCCCATCCGCCTGGATGACGTGCTCGTGCTGGAAGGAGAGTTTGGACGGGTAGAGGAAATCACGCTCACCTATGTGGTCCTGAAGATCTGGGACAACCGCCGCCTGATCCTCCCCCTGAACTACTTCATCGAGAAACCCTTCCAGAACTGGACCCGCACCGGTTCCGACATACTGGCCACCGTATACCTGTACACCGACTACTCTGTGCCGGTTGACGCCCTGCGGAAAGAGTTTGACCGCATACTGGCCGAGACACCGCTCTGGGACAGGGAGGTGTCGGTACTGCAGGTAACGGACTCCAAGGAACATACCCTGGAGCTGCGGGCCCTGATGAGTGCTTCCGGCTCGGCCATTGCCTGGGACCTGCGCTGCCACGTACGTGAGAAGCTGATCCAGTTCATACAGCAGCACTATCCTGGAGCCCTGCCAAAAATTCGCACAGATTTTAAGGTAGAAGAGGGGCAAAGTTTTACAAAACAATTTTAAATTTAGGATTCAGACTTTCGCTGCCGCACGGCTGGCCATACCTCTTGACTATGAATTTATTTGAAGGCATAGACCCTGCTATTGTGGAATGGGTCATCATTCCCATTCTCATCTTTCTGGCCCGTATCTGTGACGTAACCCTGGGCACCCTGCGTATCATCTTTATCTCCAAAGGCGACAAAGCCATAGCTCCTGTGCTGGGGTTTCTGGAGGTACTCATCTGGCTCATCGCGATCACACAGGTGATGGAGAACCTAAGCAACGTGGCCTCTTACCTGGCCTGGGCCGGAGGATTCGCCACCGGTAACTTTCTGGGCCTGCGCGTGGAGCAGAAGCTCGCCCTGGGGCAGATGGTGGTCAGGGTGATCACCGTGGAGCCCGCCAACGAACTGATAAACCGCCTGAAGGGGCACGGTTACCGACTCACCTGCGTGGATGCCCACGGCACCCGGGGCAAAGTAAACCTGCTGTTCATGATCGTTAAGCGTAAGAAGCTCGACAAGGTCTTGCAGATCATCCGCGACTACAACCCACAGGCTTTCTACTCGGTGGAGGATGTCCGTTCGGTTTCAGACACGGATGTGCCGCAGGAAAGTGAGGAGCGCAATATCCGTTTCCGGAAGTTCTTCCCGTTGCGGAAGGGGAAATAGAGAAGATAGACGTAATCTTTACTTGTTCCTGGTTCACCTATTTACAGGGTAATATACACTCCAGAATGTTGCTGGTCTGGACAATAAGCAAAGAGTCCCCGAAGGATAGGTGTACCTCCGGGGACTCTTTTGTGCCTTACTTATCTCTTCTGTCTCTAGCTTCTCAATTTAAAGTATGACACCGCCAGTGGTGGCAGCTTCAGGATGACGGAGTAATCGCGGCCGTGCAGTGGCTCCGGTATTGCCTCCAGTGGCTCGGTATTGTGCACGTTGCTTCCGCCGTAGCGGCTGTCGTCGGAGTTGAAGATCTGCACCCAGTGCCCAGGGTGAGGAACTCCCAGGCGGTAGTGCTCATGCACGGCAGGCGTGAGATTACATACCACCAGCAACTCCTCGGTAGGGGTATTGCCTTTGCGCAGGAAGCTGATTATGCTGTTATGCGCATCCTGGTGGTCTACCCACTCAAATCCCGCAGGGTCAAAGCTGTGGGCGTACAGCGCAGACTCCTGCCGGTAAACATGGTTAAGCTCCCGGAGCAGCTGCTGCATGCCGCTGTGGTAGCCAAACTGCAGCAGGTGCCAGTCCAGGCTGTGGTCATGGTTCCACTCGCTTGTTTGCCCGAACTCACCACCCATAAACAGCAGCTTGGCGCCAGGGTGCGCGTACATGTAAGCGTACAGGGTACGCAGGTTGGCAAACTGCTGCCACTCATCCCCAGGCATCTTGCGCAACAGGGCCCCTTTTCCATGCACTACCTCATCGTGCGAAAGCGGTAGCATAAAGCGCTCACTGAACGCATAGATCATACTGAAGGTGATCTCCCCCTGGTGGTACATGCGGTAGATCGGGTCTTTGGAGAAGTAGTGCAGCGTGTCGTGCATCCAGCCCATCATCCACTTCATATTAAAACCAAGCCCCCCTTGTTCGGTAGTTCCCGTTACGGCAGGCCAGGCAGTGGACTCCTCGGCAATGGTGAGCGCATCGGGGAAGCGCTCGTGCACGGCATGGTTAAAATCCTTCAGGAAGGAAATAGCTTCCAGGTTCTCCCTTCCGCCGTGTTCGTTCGGTATCCACTCCCCTTCTTTGCGGCTATAGTCCAGGTACAGCATAGAGGCTACGGCATCTACCCGAAGCCCGTCGACATGGTACTTGTCCAGCCAAAAGAGTGCGTTACTGATCAGGAAGGAACGCACCTCATTGCGGCCATAGTTAAAGATATAGCTGTTCCAGTCGGGGTGGAAACCTTTGCGCGGATCCGCGTGCTCATACAGATGCGTGCCGTCGAAGTAAGCCAGGCCGTGCTCATCCGACGGGAAGTGCGAGGGCACCCAGTCCAGAATCACTCCGATGCCATGCTGGTGCAGTACATCGATCAGGTGCATCAGGTCCTGCGGAGAGCCATAGGTGCTGTCGGCGGCAAAGTAACCCGTGATCTGGTAGCCCCAGGAGCCCTTGAAGGGATGAAGCATGATCGGCATCAGTTCCACGTGCGTAAAGCCCATCTCCTTTACGTACTGCGGCAGTTCCTCGGCCAGCTCCCGGTAGGTGAGCGGGCGGTTGTTATCCTCAGGCTTGCGGCGCCACGAGCCCAGGTGCATCTCGTACACACTGTAAGGCTGCGGCTGCCCCATCACGTTGCTACGGTACTGCAGCCATTCCTGGTCCCGCCACTCGTGGTGCAGCTCGTTTACCACCGAGGCTGTCTGCGGCGGTGTTTCGCGGCAGAAGGCAAAGGGGTCGCTTTTCTCCACATGGTACAGGTGGTACTGCGATTTGATGTGGTACTTATAGAGCATACCTGTCTCAACGCCGGGGATGAACCCCTCCCAGATACCGGAACCGTCCTGCCGGATATAAAGCTGATGGGTTTCGCGACTCCATTCGTTAAAATCCCCCATCACGGATACCTGCTCTGCGTTTGGTGCCCACACAGCGAAGTAGGTACCGCGCAAGCCGTCCAGCTCCATCGGGTGTGACCCCAGCTTCTCATAAAGCGAGTAGTGCTTTCCTTCCTTGAACAGGTAGATGTCGAAGTCGGTGAGGCGGCTGGCAGGGTACACGACCTGCTGCGCCTGTAGTGGCTGCTTTACCGCGGGCTCTTCCAGAGTTCCCCTCTGCGGCATGATCGCCACTGGCGCTTCCATCTCTCCCATCATCAGGTCTGACTCATCGTCCAGGATCAGGAACACCTCTACATCGGCCTCCTCCTCTCTGTCCTGCCCCCCTGCAGGTACAGCAGGTTGCTCCTTCTCTTTTTCAGCCTGTTCAGTACCTTTTTTGGAAGGACGCCCACGCTTAGCGGTAGTTTTAGGAGCTTCCTCTGTTTCAGCTTTCTTCTTTCTGCCACCTTTAGCAGGCTCAGCCTTCTCCTTGTCAGCCTTGGCTGTAGTCTTCGGCGCTTTCGCCTCGGCTGCCGCGGTCTCACCAGCTTTTTTTCGGCCCCGCTTTGCTGCAGGCTTCTCTTCGGCTTCGGCTTTTGCCTCTTTAGCGGCCTTCGGCTCTGCTTTGGTGCTCTTTTTCGCTGTGGTGTCCTTTGTTGCCTTACCTTTTCCAGTCGTCTTTTTCTGATTGGTGTCGGTTGCTGTACCTTCTTTTTTCTTAGCCATTCTTATACTTCCTCATGATGTATTTAATGCCTCTGATCGGGATCAGCACCCAATCCGGACGGTTGTTTAATTCATATCCGAGTTCATAGATCGCCTTCTCTAACAGGAAGGTCTGCATCAGTATCTCAAAATCCTCTTCTTTTGCCGGTACCACTCCTGTGCCCATCGTTTTGCCCAGGTAAGCGTGCATAAAGAAGCCGCTTGCGTAGTGGTACCACTGCTCTGCCCAGGCTTCCAGGTAATCCACGTCCTCTCTTCTGAGCCCCTCCTCCTGGAACAGCGCATTGTAGGCCGCATAGTGGAAGGAGCGGATCATACCGGCCACGTCGCGCAGGGCGGATCGCTTGAGGCGGCGCTCGCTGAACGAGCGTGCCGGCTCACCTTCAAAGTCAATGATATAGAAATCCTTACCGGTAAAGAGCACCTGCCCCAGGTGGTAGTCGCCATGCGTCCGGATCTTTTGCGTGTCTATTTTACGGGCAAAGATCATCCGCAGCCTGTCCAGTACCTCCTCCCGCATCTGCAGCACCTCTTCCGCCTCCCCGCGTATGTTGTCCGGCAGGTTAGGTAGGTGCCGCTGCAGGCTGTCGAAGTTACTGCGTACCAGCGAGGTTAGGGACGAGAACAGAGAACGCTGGTAGTGCAGAGAGAACTCCTCCGGCGCAAAGTCTTTCTTGTCTATGATAGAGCTCAGGGCCAGGTGCATTTCGGCTGTGCGCTGCCCCAGCAGGTCTACCCGCTCTACGTGCGCACCGCCCAACTGCAGCTGTATCTCCTCCGGTATGTCAGTAAACGCCAACGGTCTGGACAGAGAGCCTACCAAGGGCCTGAGCTTGGCACGCTCTGTTTGAGTGAGCGTGCGCTCGTACAAGCGCTTGAGAGCATCCCCGATGTAACTCCAGGCATCGCCTTGGTTGGGCACCAGCTCCTGCAGCATCACCAGCACCATCGGCGACTTGCCTGGCTCCTGCTGCTCTATGGCTCCCAGGAAGCGGGGTACATGGTCAAAGCTAACCCCCTCCGTCAGGGCCTGCACGATCTCCACATCCGGGTTCAGCGTGCGGTCCAGCTTACGGTATACCTTCAGGAAGAAGGTGTTGCCATAGATAACCGAGGTGTTGCTCTGCTCGGCGCTGAGTATCTTGGAGGATAAAGGCCCTTCGGCGCTGCGCAGCTCATGGTTCACACTGCGGTTGCTGTAGCCGACCAGTTCCGCTGAATCCTGGCGCAGCTTCTTACGCTTGGCCATGAGTTGCAGCAACAACTGCCGGAAATCCTCGCTGTAAAGGGCGTCGTACAGGATGCCCTCTTTGCTGTCGATGGCCACACGGGCGATCACGCTGTTGCCGAAGTTGCTGCGCAGCTCCTGCTCCTGATCGCCGGTGGCGAAGGCAACAGGCAACTGGTACAGCTCCGGCAGGCCCTCGTTGTAGCTTACCTCAATAAACAGCAGCGAGGCGCCCTGCTTGCCCATCGGCATGGGCATGTGGTTAATGATCTGCATGCGCTGAATGGTGCGGGCCTTCCCCCCGAACCAGCGGCGCTGCAGGATATAAGGCGGCAGCAGCTGCTCTTCCAGCGTCTTCAGTGTTTTGGCATCCAACTCCCCTTTGAGAGCACCGAGGCGGGTGGCAGGGCGCTGCTGCTGGTCCTCCGTCTCTCTGACTACCTCCTGCGGCTTCAGCTCCAGCCAGTAATAGCCGTGGCCGCCTACCGTGAAGAGGTACTCCTTATCCTTGATGGATGGGAACCTGTTCTTGCTGAACACCTCCATCGGCACATGGCCCTTAAACTCCTGCAGGTCCAGCTCCACGGCCTCCGGGAAGCGCGACAGGTTGGCGATAACCAGTATGATCTCATCCTCATACTCCCGCACAAAGGCCAGCACCTTGGAGTTGGACGGAGACAGGAACCGGATACTGCCCCGCCCAAAGGCTTTGTAGTGCTTGCGCATGTTGATGGTGCGGCGCATCCACCAGAGCAGGGAGTTGCCGTTGTGGTTCTGCGTGTCCACGTTCACGGCCTCGTACTTGTACTCCGGGTCTATGATCACGGGCAGGTACAGCTTCTGCGGATTGGCATCGGAGAAACCGGCGTTACGGTTGTCGTTCCACTGCATGGGCGTGCGCACGCCATCCCGGTCGCCGAGGTAGTAGTTGTCCCCCATGCCTATTTCATCCCCGTAATATACCACCGGCGTACCCCGCAGCGAGAACAGCAGCACATTCATCAGCTCGATCTTGGCGCGGTCGTTGCCCAGCAGCGGGGCCAGGCGGTGGCGTATACCCAGGTTGATGCGGGCCTGAGGGTCTTTCGTGTATACCTTGTACATGTAGTCCCGCTCCTCGTCTGTCACCATCTCCAGCGTCAGCTCATCGTGGTTGCGCAGGAACATGGCCCACTGGCAGGTCTCCGGTATGGCCGGCGTCTGGTTGAAGATGTCGATGATGGGATAACGGTCCTCCATCTTGAGTGACATGAACAGGCGGGGCATGATCGGGAAATGGTAGTTCATGTGGCACTCGTCGCCGTCGCCGAAGTAGGAGGCAGAGTCCTCCGGCCACATGTTGGCCTCGGCCAAGAGCAGCTTGCCCTCGTACTTGCTGTCCACGTGGGCGCGGAGCTTTTTCAGGAAATCATGCGTTTCGGGCAGGTTCTCGCTGTTGGTACCCTCGCGCTCGAACAGGTACGGCACGGCATCCAGGCGGAACCCATCCACGCCCAGGTCGAACCAGTAGTCCAGCACCTTGAACACCTCCTTCTGCACGGCCGGGTTATCGTAGTTCAGGTCTGGCTGGTGCGAGAAGAAACGGTGCCAGTAGTATTGCTTGGCCACCGGGTCCCAGGACCAGTTGGACGGCTCGTAGTCGGTGAAGATAATGCGTACGTCTTTATACTTTGTCGGGTCGTCGCTCCATACATACCAGTCTCTGTACTTGGAACCCTTTTTGGCACGGCGTGCCCGCTGAAACCAGGGGTGCTGGTCAGAGGTGTGGTTGATAACAAGCTCGGTGATCACCTTCAGGCCCCGCTTGTGCGCCTCCCGCACAAAGATCTTGAAGTCCTGCATGTTGCCGTACGAAGGGTTGATGCTGAAATAGTCAGCGATGTCGTAGCCGTCGTCACGGAGCGGGGAAGGGTAAAACGGCAGGAGCCAGATAGCAGTCACCCCCAGGTCCTCCAGGTAGTCCAGCTTCTGCATCAGTCCTTTGAAGTCGCCAATGCCGTCGCCGTTCCCGTCTTTGAAGGCCTTTATGTGCAGTTCATAAATGATAGCGTCTTTGTACCAGTGAATGTTGTCGTCTAACACGTTTTTGTTATCTGCCATGGGTTGTGGTTATAAGGGTTCTCTATTCGTTGGTATGGTGTTCGGGTAGCCAGGTATCGTCTAAATTATCGTGGCCCATGCCGGGTGCGGCCACTTCGATGCGGAATACGTGCACCGGCATCTCGTGCGGGCGCAGCTCTACGTAATTCCATTCATCGGTCCAGGTAAACTTGCGTTCGGTCAGCAGGTCGTGCATCTGGTACTGCTGTCCCGCCTGCATGCCCAGCTTCCAGAGCGGCACCTTCACCCAGCCCGCCTGCGTGTGGTGCGGGTCCAAGTTCACGACGATCAGCATCTTGTTTTTGAAGTCATCGCTCCACTTGGCGTAACAGAGCAGCTGCGGGTTGTCCGTATCGCCGAAGTGTATGTTCCAGGTGGTCTGCAGCGCCGGGTTCACCTTCCGGATCTTGTTGATGAGCGTGATCACCTCCCGTATTTTGGTAAGCTTGCCCCAGTCCCAGTGCTTGATCTCATACTTCTCCGAGTCCAGGTACTCCTCTTTGCCCGTTACCGGCGTGGCGATGCCGAACTCATACACCGGACCGTACAAGCCGTAATTCGATGACATGGTCGCCGCCATTACCACTCGGGTGATATGCGCTGCCTCGCCGCCGTTCTGCAGGATGTAGGGGTTGATGTCAGGGGTGTTGGGCCAGAAGTTGGGGCGGTAGAACTCGCGCAGCTCCGTCTGCGTTAGCTCCTGCATGTACTGCTTGAGCTCATCGGCAGTGTTGCGCCAGGTATAATAGGTATAGGTTTGGGTAAAGCCGATCTTGGTCAGGCGCTCCATCACGCGCGGACGCGTAAAGGCCTCTGACAGGAAGATCACCTGCGGGTAGTCCCGCTGGATCTCCGCGATCACCCATTCCCAAAAGGCAAAAGCCTTGGTGTGCGGGTTGTCTACCCGGAACATGAACACGCCCTGGTTCACCCAGTGCAGCAGCACCCTTTTCAGCTCCCGCCACAGGTTCGGCCAGTCCTCAGTCTCGAAGTTTACGGGCAGCACGTCCTGGTATTTCTTCGGCGGGTTTTCCGCGTACTGCACTGTTCCGTCCGGGCGCCACTTAAACCACTCCGGGTGCTCTTTCACATAAGGGTGGTCCGGTGAACACTGGATGGCAAAGTCCAGGGCGATCTCTATGCCATGCTCCCGTGCCTTTTGCACAAACTCCCGGAAATCCTCCAGGGTGCCCAGCTCCGGGTGGATGGCGTCATGGCCGCCCTCTTCGCTGCCGATGGCCCACGGAGAGCCCGGCTCTCCCGGCTCCGAGGTCACGGAGTTGTTTTTACCTTTGCGAAAGGCGCGCCCGATCGGGTGTATAGGCGGCAGGTAGATCGTGTCGAATCCCATCTCGGCAATGCGCGGCAGCAGGCGCTCGCAGTCTTTGAAGGTACCGTGCCGGCCGGCCTCCTGGGCCGCGGAACGCGGGAAGAACTCATACCAGGTACTGAACAGCGCTTTTTGCCGCTCGACATCCAGTTGCAGCAGCTTCTCATACGTGCTCACGTTCTGTCGGTCGCAGCAGGCGTGCATCAGGTCGCTGACGTCGTCGCTGGTAGCCAGCGCCACCGCATCGGCGGCAGAAGTAACGTGGCGAAGCTGCTCAGCCCACTTGTAGAGGCGCTTCTGCTGCCCGGGCTTGGCCGTATCAGCGGCCTCCTCCATTTGCTGAGCCCCTATCTGCAGCTCCACCGTCACATCCTGGTTGGCCTCAAACTTTTTCTTCAGGCCCTTTTGCCAGGAGTGGAAGTGGTCGACCCAGCCCTCGATCGTATACTCATAGCGGCCCATGGAGTCTGGCGTGAAGGCGGCCTGCCAGCGGTCGTTGCCCAGAAACTTCATGGGCACCTCGTTCCATTTCCTTTTTTTAGTGTGGCGGTAAAGTAGCTGCGCCTTTACTTCGTCATGCCCATCGGCAAACACATCGGCCGTTACTACTATCTCCTCTCCCACCACACGTTTGGCAGGATATTTACCGCAGTTGATCTGTGGTTTTACGTTTTCGATTACAACGCGCTTTGTTCCTTCAAGCTGTTCCATTTAGTAAGTTCTGCTTTGACTAGTCTAGTTACTACACTCAGATAAATATGTTTCGCTATATATTTAGAATGTTGCAGAACATTCGTAAGCGCCCCTTTAGCAATAGCAAATGCACAAACAATTCATCGCCTAAGCACGCTATCACCTTTACTAAAAAGGCACAACCAATTGCCCTTTATGGCAGTTAATACCTGCTGTGAAAAACGATGCGATTTTATGGCGATACTAAGAGAGATTGGAGGAATTCATCACCCGGACAATGGCACTACCTTTACCTTGTGGGCCCCCCATGCCGAGCAGGTGGAGGTTGTGCTGCACCGCCCTCTCAACCAGAAGATACCCCTGCAGCGCGAGGCCTTCGGCTACTGGACAGCCCTGGCTGAGGATACAAGACCAGGTACAAGATATACTTACCTGCTCGACGGAGAGACGGAGCGGCCAGACCCCGCCTCCCGCTTTCAGCCGGATGGCGTGCACGAGGCCTCTGCCGTAGTTGACCTGAACGGCTTTAAGTGGACAGACCAAGACTGGAAAGGGCTGCCGCTGGAGCAGCTTATTATATATGAGTTGCATGTGGGCACTTTTACCGAGGAGGGAACCTTTGAAGCAGTTATCGAAAAGCTACCGGAACTGAAGGAGCTAGGCGTCACCGCCATTGAGATCATGCCCGTGGCGCAGTTCCCCGGCAGCCGCAACTGGGGCTACGATGGCGTGTACCCCTTCGCCACCCAGAACTCCTACGGCGGCCCGCAGGGGTTACAGAACCTGGTGAATGCCTGCCATGAGCAGGAAATCTCCGTAGTGCTGGATGTGGTGTACAACCATCTTGGCCCGGAAGGCAACTACCTAAATGACTTCGGCCCCTACTTTACCGACAAGTACCATACCCCCTGGGGCAATGCCCTGAACTTTGACGATGCCCACTCCGACCACGTGCGCAACTTCTTTTTTCAGAACGCGCTGATGTGGCTCCGCGACTTCCACATTGATGCCCTGCGCCTGGACGCCGTGCACGCCATTTACGACACGGGGGCAAAGCATTTCTTGCAGGAACTGCGGGAGCACGTAAGCCAGCTGGAAGAGCACGAAGGGCGCCCCTACCTGCTGATCGCCGAAAGCGACCTGAGCGACGTGCGCCTCATCAACCCGATCGACAAGGGAGGGTATGGCCTGGACGCGCAGTGGTTCGACGACTACCATCATGCCATCCACACCCTGATCACCGGCGAGCGCGAAGGCTATTACGAGGACTACGGCAAGCCGGAGCACCTACAGAAGGCGCTGGAGAAAACGTTCATCTACGATGGCCTCTACTCCGAGCACCGGAAAAGAACCCTGGGCACCGACGCATCGGCTCACCCCGCGCAGCAGTTCATCGTCTGCTCCCAAAACCACGACCAGGTGGGCAACCGTATGCTGGGCGAGCGCCTCACGCAGCTTGTCTCCTTTGAAATGCTGAAAGCCGTGGCGGGTCTGGTGCTCCTCTCCCCTTACGTGCCCATGCTCTTCATGGGGGAAGAGTACGGGGAGGAGCACCCGTTCCTCTACTTTGTCAGCCATACCGACGAGGACCTGGTGAAGGCGGTCAGAAAGGGAAGAAGAGAGGAGTTCTCAGCCTTCGCCTGGAAGGGTGAGGCACCAGACCCGCAAAGCGAAAAGACATTCCAGCAGTCTAGGCTGCAGCGGAGCTATACCTCCAGTGAGCGGCACAACAAACTGCGCGAGTTTTACAAGAGGCTCATTGAGCTGAGGAAAGCCTCTCCTGCTCTGGCAAAGCCGGATAAAAAACAGTTAAAGGTTAAGATGGAGGAGAAGCAGCTGGTCCTGCACCTGATCCATTTTACAGAGGAACCGTATCTCTACTGCTTATTTAACATAAGTAACAAACCACAAGAAACGCAGCTACTGCAGACAAAAGCTGCGGGCACATGGCAAACCATACTGGATTCAACAGACGAAACCTGGGCTGGCGCCGGAGGCGGAAGAGAGCAGTTGCAAGAGCAGCACACGTTTACACTTCCGCCGGCATCGGTTCTGGTACTTCAACAGCAGAAATGATATGAGCCATTACATATGTATACACGGGCACTTCTATCAGCCTCCCCGGGAGAACCCCTGGCTGAATGAGGTGGAACTACAGGAGTCGGCTTACCCCTACCACGACTGGAATGAGCGCATCACCGACGAGTGCTACGCCCGCAACACGGCCTCGCGCATTCTGAACGGGGAGGGCACCATTGCAGACATCATCAACAACTACGCCTTTATCAGCTTTAATTTTGGCCCCACCCTGCTGGAGTGGATGCAGAAGAAAGCGCCTGATACGTATGAGGCCATCCTGGAGGCCGATAAGCAGAGCACCGCCCGCTTCGAAGGGCACGGCGCGGCACTGGCCCAGGTATACAACCACATCATCATGCCACTGGCAAACGAGCGGGACAAGCACACACAGGTGCTCTGGGGCATTTACGATTTCAGGCAAAGGTTCAAGCGCTTTCCGGACGGCATGTGGCTGGCTGAAACGGCCGCCGACACCGCCACCCTGGAGGTGCTGGCAGAGCATGGCATCAAGTTCACCATTCTGTCGCCGTACCAGGCGAAGCGCTTCCGCAAGATCGGGGAAACGGAGTGGCACAACGCTGAAGGGGCCAAGATTAACCCCCGACGGCCATACCTGTGCCAGCTTCCTTCGGGCAAAGCCATCTCCCTTTTCTTTTATGACGCCCCGGTGTCGCAGGGCATTGCCTTTGAACGGCTGCTGAACAGCGGTGAGGCCCTGGCACACCGCCTGACCGGCACCTTCGATGAAAAGAGCAAAGAGCCCCAGCTCATGCATATTGCCACCGACGGCGAGACCTATGGGCACCATCACCGCTTCGGCGAGATGGCGCTCTCCTACGCTCTCAGCCACATTGAGGAGGAAGCCCTTGCCCGAATCACGCTGTACAGCAAGTTTCTGGAGGACTTCCCGCCACAGTACGAGGCAGAGATCATCGAAAAGACCTCCTGGAGCTGCATGCACGGCGTGGAACGCTGGCGGAGTAACTGCGGCTGCAACACCGGCGGGCACCACAGCTGGGATCAGGAGTGGCGCGGCCCCCTGCGCGAGGCTTTTGACTGGCTGCGCGATCAGCTGGCGCCGCTTTACGAGCAGGAGATGAAGAAACTGGCCGCCGACCCCTGGACAACCCGCAACGAGTACATTCAGGTGATCATGGACCGCTCCGAGGAGAACGTTGAGCAGTTCATCAAGGGGCACACGTCCCGCTACCTGTCGCCGGAGGAGAAGATCCGGTTCCTGCAACTGCAGGAGATGCAGTACCACACGCTGCTCATGTACACCAGCTGCGGATGGTTCTTTGACGAGGTAACGGGCATCGAGACCGTGCAGGATATCTTCTACGCGGCACGTGCCCTGCAGCTGGCCCAGGCCATCAGCGGGGAGGACTATGAAACAACGTTTACGGAGCTGCTGAGCAAGGCCAAGAGCAACCTCAAGAGCCAGAGAGATGCCGGGCACGCCTACAACACCATTGTGAAGCCCACCATGGTAGACCTGCTGCGCGTGAGCGCGCACTACGCCATATCTTCCCTCTTCCAGGACTACCCCAAAACCGTCAACCTGTACAGCTTTGTGGCCACCACCGAGCAGTACAAACTGCGGGAGATCGGGCGGCAAAAGCTGGCGGTGGGGCAGGCCCATATCAAGTCGAAGATCACCTGGGAGGAGATCAAGATCACGTTCGGCGTGCTTCACCTCGGCGACCACCAGCTGTTTGGGGGCGTGCGGGAGTTCATGGGGGTCGAGCCGTTCGAGCTGCTGCAAAGAGAGCTGGTGGAGGCTTTCGAGAAGGGCAACTCCAGCGAGGTGATCATGCTGCTGGACAAGCACTTCGAGTCGCACAGCTACTCGTTCTGGCACCTGTTTAAGGACGACCAGCAGAAGATCCTGGACAAGGTACTGGCGCACACCATGCAGGGCATCGAGAGCGATTTTCAGAAGGTATACGACAACAACTACCCGCTGATGGTGGCCATGAAATCGCTGAACATGCACCTGCCGCGCCCTTTGCAACAAACTGTGGAGTACATCGTGGACACCAAGCTGCAACGCGAACTGGATGCGGAGCAGCCCAACCTGGCCAATATCCAGCGGCTGCGCGAGGAGGCCGTGCGCATGAAACTGAACCTGAACACGAACACCCTCAACTTTGCGGCCACCCAGCAGGTGGACCGGCAGATGAAGCGCCTCAGCGAAAACCCCGGCAGCCTGGAGCTTATGCAGCTGATCAACGACCTGATCACGCAGCTGCAGGACTCGCAGATGGAGCCGGACCTGTGGCAGGCACAGAATATTGCTTTTCAGATGAAGCAGAAAGAATACTCAGAACTCAAGGCCCGCAGCAAAAAAGGGGACGCCCAGGCAAAAGAGTGGTGCGAGAAGTTTGAGACCCTATATGACAACCTTAACCTGATGGTATAAACGTATGGCATACATTCCCTCAGCCACTTACCGGCTACAGATATCACCCAACTTTACCCTTAAAGACGTGCGGCAGCAGCTTTCGTACCTGCACGAACTTGGCATCAGCACCATTTATGCCGCGCCGCTCTTCTGCGCGCGCCCCGGCAGCGAACACGGCTACGACGTTACCGCCCCCTACGACATAAACCCGGAGGTGGGTACCCAAAAAGAGTTTCGGGAGCTTGTAAAGGAGCTGAAGGAGAAAAACATGGGCTGGCTGCAGGACATCGTGCCGAACCACATGGCCTACCACCCGGATAACGTATGGCTGATGGACGTGCTGGAAAAAGGGCCCCAGTCTTATTTCTACACCTTCTTCGACATCGATTTCCACCACCCGGACTTCTCGGGGCAGGTAATGGTGCCTTTCCTGGGGGAGAGCCTGGAGGAGGTACTGAAAAACGGGCAGCTCCAGCTAACGCTCAGCGAGAAGGGCTTTACCCTGAACTACTACGACAACGTTTACCCGCTGGGCCTGGCCAGCTATAAGCCACTGCTGCAGGAGGCTATGCAGGTATCCGGCGATCCGGAGGTAACCCCGCTGGTAGAGCAGTTTCTGAAAGAGTTGCACCTGTTTGAGGAGGAAGAAAGCATCACCCCCGCCGCCTGGAGCAACTTCAAGAAGAAACTCTACAAAGCCTCTGCCCTGCGCACGGCCCTGGAGCAGGTAAGGCAACAGATCAACAAAAACAAAACGAAACTGAAGCAGCTCCTGAACCAGCAGCACTATATACTCTGCCACTGGAAGGAGACGGAGCGCCGCATCAACTACCGCCGCTTCTTTACAGTGAACGACCTGATCTGCCTGCGCATGGAGCACCAGGAGGTGTTTGAGCAGTACCATCACTTCATCAAACAACTCTGCGAGCAGGACCTGGTACAGGGGCTGCGCGTAGACCACGTGGACGGCCTCTTCGACCCAAGCACTTACCTGAAGCGCCTGCGCAAGCTGGCGGGCCCGGAGAAATACATACTGGTGGAGAAAATTCTGGAGGGGGAAGAGCAGCTGCCGGAGCGCTGGCCGATACAGGGCAACAGTGGCTACGATTTCCTGGCCTGGGTAAGCAACCTCTATACCTCAGGCTCGGGCCGCCGCAAGCTCACCGAGATCTACCGCCGCCTGGTGCCCGATGCCCCGACCAACTACGAGCAGCTGGTGTTCGACAAGAAGCTGTTCATCCTCAACAACTACATGCAGGGCGAGCTCCAGAACTTACTGCGCCTGCTGCAGGAGCGCCACCTGATCCCGCTGAATCCGGAAGACGAGTGGCGAAAAGCCCTGGCCGTGATGCTGGCCAGTTGGCCGGTGTACTGCATCTATGGCAACCGGCTGCCGCTCTCTAAGGATGAAATGCAGGTGGTGGACGAAGGCTTTGCCGAGGCGCACAAACAGGCCCCGGAGCAGAAAGAACGGCTCGATCACCTGCACACCCTGTTCACGCTGGAGCCCGGGGACACAGCGGAGACAAAGCATAACAAGCTCTACTTTGTGATGCGCAGTCAGCAGTTTACGGGGCCGCTGGCCGCCAAGGGCGTGGAAGACACTACTTTTTACAATTACAACCGTCTTATCTCCCTCAACGAGGTTGGAAACAGCCCGGATATTTTTCACCTGGAGGCAGACGAGTTTCATGAGCGGATGCAGTACCGGCAGCGGGTATACCCGCACTCCCTGAACGCCACCGCCACCCACGACACCAAACGCGGCGAGGGTGCCCGGATGCGCCTGAACGTGCTGAGCGAGCTACCGGAGGAGTGGGAAAAGCACGTGAACCAGTGGCTGGAGCTAAGCAGGAAGTATACGACCGAGCCCACCACCAACGACCTGTACTTTCTTTTCCAGACCATGCTGGGCGTACTGCCCCTGGATGGCGAGGTGGACGACACGCTCATAGAGCGCCTGCAGGAGTTCATGCAAAAGGCCCTGCGTGAGGCAAAGGTGAACACCGACTGGGCCGCACCCAATGAAGCCTACGAAGAGGCCATGAAAGGGCTGATCAAACAGCTTCTGCAGGAGGATAAAGCGTTCCTGGACTCCTTCCTGCCTTTGCACCGGAAGGCAGCGCACTACGGTTGGCTGTACTCCCTTTGCCAGGTGCTGCTAAAGCTCACCTGCCCCGGCGTGCCGGACGTGTACCAGGGCACCGAGTTCTGGGACCTGAGCCTGGTAGACCCGGATAACCGCCGTCCGGTGGACTATGAAGAGCGGCGGCAGTACCTTCAGGAGCTAAAGCAGAAAGAAGAGAAAAGCATACCGAGCCTGCACCAGCAGCTTCTGCAGCACCCTGAGAACGGCAAGGTGAAACTATACCTGCTTTACAAGGTTCTGAACAGGCGACGGGAGCTGCAACCCCTCTTTGACCTGGGTACGTACATCCCGCTGCAGGTACAGGGCAGGCAAAAGGACCACGCCATTGCCTTTGCACGGGTGCACCAGGGCCAGTGGGCTGTGGTGGTAGCCCCGCTCCTGCTCACCCGCCTGACAAACGAAAAAGAGCTGCCCCTCGGGGAGCAAGTATGGGAGGATACTTCCATCGTACTGCCTGAGGGGGCACCTCAGCACTGGCACCACACGCTGGGGCAGCAAGCGCTCTCCGGCAACGGCACCTTGCCGCTGGCCCGGGTGCTCGAAACATTCCCTGTCGCATTATTAACCGCAAACACCTTATGATCATACCTAAACGCAGCGCCGGTATCTTACTGCACATCACCTCCCTCCCCTCCCGCTTTGGGATCGGGGACCTGGGGCCGGAGGCCTATGCCTTTGCCGATCTTCTGGTACAGGCGGGGCAACGCTACTGGCAGATACTCCCGCTGAACCCCACTGAGATCGGCTACGGCAACTCCCCTTACAGCAGCCACTCCGCCTATGCCGGAAACCCGCTGCTAATCAGCCCGGAGCTGCTTGTGCAGGAGGGCCTGCTGCAGGAAAAGGACCTGAACCCGAAAACTGACTTCGATCCCTCGCGCGTAGATTTTGAGAAGGTCAGTCAGTATAAGATAAAACTGCTGCACAAGGCCTATAAGAACTTCACGGATGAGCTCCCGGATGCACTCTGGAAGGGATTCGCGGGTTTTCAGAAAGAGCAGAAGGCCTGGCTGCAAGACTATGCCCGGTTTGCCGCCTTCAAAAAGCACTTTAAGAACAAAAGCTGGGTAGCGTGGCCGGAGGAGGTAAAGACACGGAAAAAGGACGCCCTGAACATGCTGGAGGAACAGCTGCGGGATGACGTGGAGTTTGAGATGTTCCTGCAGTTCCTCTTCTACAGACAATGGGACGAACTGAAGCGCTACTGCAACGGCAAGGGCATTACCTTCTTCGGCGACATGCCTTTTTACGTGAGCCACGACAGTGCCGACGTGTGGTCGCACCCGCAATACTTTAAGCTCGACAAGGAGGGCAAGCCAACCGCCGTATCCGGCGTGCCTCCGGACTACTTCAGCGAGACGGGGCAGCTGTGGGGAACGCCCGTGTTCGACTGGAAAAAGTTACAGCAAAACCACTTTGACTGGTGGATCACGCGCATCACCCATAACCTGAAGCTGTTCGGCCTGCTGCGCCTGGACCACTTCCGTGCTTTCTCGGCTTACTGGGAGGTACCGGCCGGAGAGGAAACCGCTATCAACGGCAAATGGATGGAAACACCCGGTGAGGCACTACTGAAACTGGTAAAGGAGAAGTTTCCGAAGATGCCGATCATAGCCGAGGACCTTGGGGAGATCGATCAGCCTGTACGTGACCTGATGCACCAATTCGACCTTCCCGGCATGCTCGTGCTGCTCTTCGCCTTTGGGGAAGACCTGCCCCAAAGCATTTACGCGCCACACAACCATCAGCAGAGCCGCATTGTTTATACTGGCACCCACGACAACAACACGGTGCAGGGCTGGTACGAGCAGGATGCCGGTGCCGATGACAAAAAGCGCCTGCGCAAGTATAGCAACCACCACATCAGCAAAGATAATGTACACAGTGTTATGACCTGGCTGGCTTATATGTCCGTGGCACAGCTGGCCGTGGTGCCGATGCAGGATATCCTGGGGCTGGGGGCGGAGCATATCATGAACAAACCCTCCACAGGAAACGGTAACTGGGAGTGGCGCCTGGAGCCGGACCAGTTTACGCAGCAGCATGTAAAGGACCTGAAAGAACTGGCAGAGCGGTACGGCCGCTCCAGGTGAGGTAACCACCCGCCACCTGAGGCTGGGCAACAGGTACAGCGAAGAGTAAAGCCCTTTGTAGCACACATATGAAGCAGAAAAGAGCCGTTACTGCACTGGTGATCTGCATTGCCGTGCTGGCAGCGCTGGCGTCTGCCACAGGTATCGTTATGGATGAAGGGCCGGGCAGGTATACGCACGAATCTATCCGGGGCAGCACCATCACCATTTATGGAAAGGGCCTGTACCGGCACATGTCTGCGGACGTGGCCATACAGGGAATAGCACAGGATTACGTAACCCTGTTCCTTGGCATTCCCTTGCTGCTATTGTCGCTCTATTTTGCCGTGGTGAAGAACTCCCTGAGAGGGCGCTTTCTGCTGGCAGGTGTCGTGGGCTATTTTCTCGTGACCTACCTTTTCTACACCACCATGGGCATGTACAACGCCATGTTCCTGGCCTATGTTACCTTGCTTGCCACCTCCTTTTTTGCTTTATCTCTCCTGCTGCTGTCTTTTGATCTGCCACGCGTGCCTGCTTATTTCAGTCAGGATACTCCGGTTCGGGTTACCGGGGGCTTCCTGATCTTTAACTCCCTGGCCATTGCCTTTTTATGGCTGGGCATCATCGTGCCACCCCTGCTGGATGGCACCATCATTCCGTTGCAGGTCGAGCATTACACTACGCTGATCGTGCAGGGGCTGGACCTGGGGCTGCTGCTGCCCCTGGGCTTTGTGTCGGGGCTCCAGTTTCTCAGGCGAAGGCCCTGGGGCTACCTGTTAACCGCTGTGTACTTTGGGTTCCTCTCCCTGCTCATGACGGCCCTCACCGCAAAGATCATTGCCATGGCTTTGGCGGGAGTCAGCGTATTTCCTGTGGTCTTTATCATCCCCACCTTCAATTTGATCGCCATTGTCTGCGAGGTACTGCTCTTGAGGAACATCCGCCCCACAAAGCCAATTGTGTAAAGCTCCCGTACAGGAAGTTAGCTTGACCCGCGGGGCGCTCGGCTTCCTGTATACCTACAGCACCTGGGGTTTCCTTACCCCTGACAGTAAAAGGTTAGCCGTTTGTTTGTTATCTGGTTTTATAGTCTTATTTTAGTCTTTCCGGTACCCGAGGCGCCGGGCTTCGCTTTCATCCAAAACCTAAAACTATGGCACACTCAACAGCGCAGCTAGCACTAGGCAGCAAAGCACACAACTTCGCCCTGCTCGATACAATATCAGACAGACTTGTGTCGCTAAATGATGTGGTTTCCCCGAAAGCTACCGTGATCATGTTTATCTGCAACCACTGCCCTTATGTGCAGCATATCCTGGAGGGGCTCATCGACACGGCCAGCAGGTATAAGCAACTAGGGGTTAGCTTTGTAGCCATCAATGCCAACGACGCGGATCAGTACCCGCAGGATGGACCGGAGCGTATGAAAGAACTAGCCCAGGAACTTCAGTTTCCGTTCCCCTACCTATACGATCAAACACAGCAGGTGGCCCGCCATTACCACGCGGAGTGTACGCCGGAGTTTTTTGTGTATGACGGCAATATGCGCCTGGCCTACCACGGGCAGTTCGACGACTCCCGCCCCAAGAACGGGCAGCCGGTAACCGGCCATGACCTGAGCGAGGCGCTGGATGCTTTACTGGAGGGTAACCCTGTGCCACAGGACCAGAAGCCAAGCGTGGGCTGCGGCATTAAATGGCGGTAGCTGTAACGGGCGGGATCTCCTTCTTGTTTTCGTTGATGACCTCGGACATGGCAGTAGCGTGGTCCAGGTACTGGGAAGTATAGGCATCGTGCGCCGCATGAATGTATAGGGCCGTCCCCCCCACCACCGTTTTGATGATGTCCTCATGCTCTTCCATGGGGACAGCCGGGCAACCAAGGCTGCGCCCAAGGCGACCTGCCTGCTCGATGAATTCGGGCGAGGCATACTCGGCACCGTGCATCACAATACAGCGGTCTTTGGCGTTGGAGTTGAAGTCCTTGTCCAGCCCATCCAGCCGCAGCGACAGCCCATGCTTGCCGTAGTAGGTATCGTTGGTCACATAAAAGCCGATACTGCTCATAAAAGACTCACTCTCATTGGAGAAGTACTCGGCAAACTCCTCCCCCGAGTTTCGCCCATGCGATACGTAGGTGTTAAACAGCACCTCTTTCTTGTCCAGGTCTATGACCCACAGCCTCTTGTCGTTCGATGACTTGGTAAAGTCAACAATTGTGATGACAGGCTTGTCGGAGATGTCCTTGTTACGCTTCATGTTGTAGTAACCGGCAAGGGCCTTGTCAAACACCTCAAAACGCAGTCCGGTTTGCTGCAGGTCCATGTAGCTGTACAGGTTAAAGGCGATCTGGTTAAAGTTCATCACTTTATAGTTCGCTATTCTGGACTTGTTGCGCTTGTCGTCCGGGCTCGGGGGAGAGGCCCCGGATTTTACCGGCGTTGCCATTGGGGTAATTGCAAGAGGGGCAAACAGCGGCAATATGCCTCTGGCCAGTTTCCGACGCGCGTTTCTCCATCTCGGTCTTCTCATCTCTTCTTTCGCTTAAAAACTCACCTAGTATGTACGGGCAGCTATAGATACAGTTAAAACTATCAGGTTTAAAGCCTCTTATACCTGTTAAACGTGACCAAACAGCATGTAAAAGGCATCATTTTTGCCATAAATGATGTTAAACAATGCACGAGCATTACCTGATCGGTTTATGAAGACAAACAAGTTACCGTACCTCTCCTACTCGTTTTATATACTCCTGGCGCTGCTGGTAGCCGGCTGTAGCGGCAAGCAGACACTGCGGGGGGTGTTCAAGCACCAGACACCCTACGAAAAATATGTAGCCAAACTAAAGGATGCCGGGCTGGATGAGACGGCTCTCGGACAGGACTGGCTGCTGGCAGGGCAAAGAGCCTTGCAGGACTCTCTCACCATCACGCTTCCCTTTAAGGAAACCGGTTATTTCTCTGCAGAAAAACCACGGGCCTTAGGGTACAGAGTGGATGCCCGTCGTGGAGAGCGGATCGTGGTAAACCTGGAGATGAAGGCCCGTGAGCAGGTGCAGGTGTTTATGGATATGTTTGAGGCGCCGCAGCGTGCAACAGGTACGCCCACACACGTAGCCTCCGCTGACACGGCCGCTAACACGTTGGCCTACGAGGTAGAAGAAGACCAGCCGCATATCCTGCGTGTACAGCCGGAGCTGTTGCGCAGCGGCCAGTACACGCTTACCATACAGGCAGAGCCTACCCTGGCTTTTCCGGTAGAGGGCAAGAGCAGCCGCAACATATCCAGTGTATGGGGAGACGCCCGCGACGGAGGCGCCCGGAGCCACGAAGGCATTGACATTTTCGCCCGGCGGGGGACACCAGCCATAGCCGCCACCGAAGGCGTGGTGAGCCGCGTCGGGAACACACCCCGGGGCGGAAAAGTAGTGTGGCTCACGGACCTGAACCGCAGGCAGAGCCTGTATTACGCCCACCTCGACAGCCAGTTGGTGGCGCAGGGCCAGCGTGTGCAGGTGGGCGATACCATTGGCCTGATCGGAAACACCGGAAACGCCAGGACCACAGGCCCGCACCTGCACTTTGGTATTTACCGCTTTGGCCGGGGCGCTACCAACCCGCACCCCTACGTGCACGAACCAAGCCAGCCTGCACCCCCTGTAAAGATAGATGCCGCTAATGTGGGCAATTGGGTACGGGTGTCTTCCAGGGCAGCCAATGTACGCCTGCAGCCCTCCACGAAGTCGGGTGTTTACCGGACACTGCCACAGCACACCCCGCTACAGGTAACCGGCGGCACTTCTAACTGGTATCGGGTGCAGTTACCGAATGGCTCTGAGGCCTACATCGCCAGCAGCTTGGTGGAGGCTACCACGAAGCCGGTGAAGTACGAGAAACTGGCCAAGGAAACAGATTTACTGGACGAGGCGCACCCGATGGCCGCTGCCAAGGATAGCCTTGCTGCCGGAAGTCAGGTTGCCGTGCTGGGTAGCTACAATGGCTTCAGGTTTATACGCCACGATGACGGCCAGACCGGCTGGATACAAACCGACAGAACCCTGAGCGTCCGATAAAAATGATCGGCCTTCGGCAAGAAGCCACTCCAGATAGGGTGGCTTCTTGCGTTAAGTTCAGGTTAAACCAGGCCGGCTGGCACAGCGCCAAAACTGAGAATCAAGGCCTTGAAACGGCTGTTGCTGATGCAGGCTGCCACACTGGTAATTTCTGCTTATATTTACACTACAGACCAATCAAGGATACATAATTTGAAGTTAGCTGCCATCGATATTGGTTCCAACGCTGTCAGATGCCAGATCTCCAGTGTGCTGAACCACCACGGGAACGTAATCTTTAAAAAGGTAGAGTATGTACGCTATGCCATCCGCTTTGGCGAGGACGTGTTCAATACCGGCTATATCAGCGAAGTAAAGGTTGAGAAATTCATCAAGCTGCTCAAGGCATTCCAGTTACTGCTGGATGTGCACGACGTGGACCACTACATGATCTGCGCCACTTCGGCCATGCGTACCTCCCTGAATGCACCGGAAATCATCGCACGCGTGTATGAGGAGCTGGGGATGGAAATTCAGGTCATAGACGGGGAAACAGAAGCAGACCTGATCAACAAGGTTATCTTTAATTTCCTGGAAGATGAGCGCAATTACCTGCACATCGATGTGGGGGGCGGCAGCACGGAGTTCAACATTTACGTGAACCGGGAGAAGATGGCCTCGCAGTCCTTTGAGCAGGGCTCCATCCGCCACATGCATGGCCGCGACTCCGCCGAACTCTGGAACAGCATGCGCCAGTGGATTGAGGCCAATGCCAGGAAATACCACCTGTCACGGGCCATTGGTACCGGCGGCAACATCAACAAGCTTTTCGAACTCTCGAAGAAGGCGGTGGGCAAAACGATCTCCCGGAAAAAGATAGAAGAGATTGCCGCACAGGTAGCCGCCATGAGCATGGAGGACCGTATCGCAGAACTGCTGCTCAACCCTGACCGGGCCGATGTGATCATACCTGCTTCTGAGATCTATTTGTCGGCTATGAAGTGGGCGAAGCTGGAAAGCATGATCGTGCCGGCAGTAGGTCTGAAAGACGGGATGCTGCATGCCCTCTACGAGCGCTATCACCCGGAGCGTTTTGTGATCACCAGGATAAGCTAATGTGGGCCTGGAAGGCAAGCTGCGCTTTTATGTTCAAGCTGCCGAGCGGAGGCTGACCCTGTGTCTTGTTACCACAATTTCAACCGCTTGTGTCTTGTATATTTGCAGCACAAGCGGACGCTTTTATGCGTAAATCTAATCGTTACTGGTATAAAAACTAAAAGCCGAGGCACTGTAAACGCACCCCGGCTTTCGGTAAACTATTTCTTTCAGGCTTACACTAGTTCGGCCTGCTGCTCTTCTGTTTGGAAGGCCTTGCCGTAGAACACCTTGTGCACATCAACCACTTCCTCGCTGGCACCTGGCCGGCGTTTGATATAGGTACCATCCTCCCGCATGATGTAGGAGTTCTGGTTATCCAGCAGGTTGTAGTACAGAATGTTGATCGCCTCACGCTTCAGCTCCTCGTTGGCGATCAGGAACAGGGCCTCAATGCGCCTGTCGAAGCTGCGCACCATGCAGTCGGCGCTGCCGCCGTATACCTTCGGCTCCCCGTTGTTGTGGAAGTAGTAGAGGCGGGCGTGCTCCAGGTACTCTCCCACAATGCTTTTTACAGAGATGTTCTCGCTCAGATCCTCCCGGCCCGGACGAAGGCAGCAGATACCGCGCACGATCAGCTTGATTGGTACGCCGGCCCTGGAGGCTTTGTAGAACTCATCGATCACCTCCTTGTCCTCCAGCGAGTTGATCTTGATCACGATACCGCTTTTCAAGCCTTTCTTCGCATTGCGGGCCTCGTTGCGTATGAGCTCGATCAACTGATGCCGCATACTCTTAGGCGAGGTCAGCAGGTATTTGTACTCATTCGGCCTGGAGTGGCCGGTAATTACGTTGAAGAACTCTGACACGTCGTGCGCATAGATCTCGTTTGTGGTCAGCAGGCTCACGTCGGTGTAGAGGCGGGCTGTTTGCTCATTGTAGTTACCACTGCCCACATGTACATAACGCGTCACCTTCTCCCCTTCCTTCCGGATGATCATCATCATTTTGGTGTGCGTTTTATACTTGCTGATACCGTAGATCACAAAGCAACCGGCTTTCTCCAGGCGCTCCCCCTCTTTGATGTTTCGCTCTTCGTCAAAGCGTGCCTTCACCTCGAAAAGCACCGACACGTGCTTGCCGTTCTCGGCCGCCTTCAGCAAGGCCGCCGTTACCCTGCTCTGGTCAGCCAGGCGGTAAATGGTCTGCTTGATCCCCAGCACCGAAGGGTCCTCGGCGGCACGCTCCAGCAGTTGCACCACCGGCTCCATACTGTTGTAAGGGTGATGCAGCAGCACGTCGTGCTCCTTCAGGTACTCAAACAGGTCCACGCCATCGCTTGGCAGGCTGAGGGGGGCCACCGAGGCCGGCTGCTTAAAGCCTTTGTCCTTGAACTGCCGGTGGTTGATGATCTGCCACAGGCCGCGCAGGTCCATCAGGCTGTTGATGGTGAACACGTTGGCATTGTCGATGGTCCAGCGCTCCTTCAGGATCTTCATCATGAACTGCGAGGGGTTGCGCTCTATCTCCAGCCGCACCACACGCCCCTTCTTGCGGGTCTTCAGCTTAGCCTTGATCTCCTGCACAAAGTCTGCCTCCAGGTCGTCGGACTCCTCCAGGGTAAAGTCGCCGTTACGGGTGATGCGGAACAGGTTCACCGACACGATCTCCACGTTGCGGAACAGCTTTTTGATCTTCCAGCGGATGATCTCCTCGATCGGCACGAAGATGATCTTGTCTTTTCGGTTAAGCTCGTAGAAGCGGGCCAGGTTCTGCGGGATCTGCACAAACGTTACCCGGTCCTGCGCCTTTTGGTCCACGGTGGCCCTGGTTACCACGCCAAAGGTAAGCAGCTGATTCATCAGCAGCGGAAAACCGTGGTAGTTGTCGAACACCATGGGCGTAAGCAGCGGGAAGATCGTGTTCTTGAAGTAGGAGTCCACCTTCTTCTGCTCTATCTCGGTCAGCTCACCAACCTTCAGGATATCACAGCCGTGCTTCTCGAAAAGTGGCTTGAGCTCGTTGTTGTAGGTCAGGTACTGATCGTTCACGAAGCGGTGCGCGTAGTCGAGCAGCTTCTTGCGGAAAGGCAGCTCACGCAACCCCGAGTAGTCGAGGCGCTCTTTGCCGTAGTCGATGTAGTTGTACAAGCTGCCCACCCGGATCATAAAGAACTCATCCAGGTTTGACGAGGTGATGGCCAGAAACTTCAGCCTGTCGAAAAAGCTCTTGCCGGTGTCGCGCGCCTGGTCCAGCACACGGTAGTTAAAGCGCAACCAGCTCAGGTCGCGGCTAATATACTTACTTTTCTTTATTTGGTCTGAGACCTTATTGATAAGCATGCTTCCATCTGTTTAGGCCTCGTTCCTCTCCATTTGTCTACAGGAGGCCATCCAATTGTAAACTCCAAAATATAGGCAGA
Organism: Hymenobacteraceae bacterium; assembly: GCA_033838975.1. GTDB lineage: Bacteria > Bacteroidota > Bacteroidia > Cytophagales > Hymenobacteraceae > Pontibacter. The sequence continues at coordinate 54,707 of JAJLKL010000131.1, forward strand.
AAGTATAGTTTTTCCTCCGTATCGCGAATTTAATTTTTCTGGGCATTTTCTGCAATCATCCTTTTACAAGAGTCGCTTACCCCTTTTTCGGCAGCCTTCCCGGAATGAGCAGGCTCAGAAGTAAACTGAATCACTGCCCCATAACCTGCTGCCCCGGCTTTCCACAGGCCCTGCCCCTTACATTAACAGACACTTAATCAGCATACTTACGTACCATAAAAGCTAATCTACTATTGCAAAAAATTCTAAATACTGCTTTATGACTGCCAATAATGCACCAGAGAACATACCCTATGATTTCCCGCCGTTACCATTGGAAGAGTGGGAGAAAACAAAGGAAACACTACACCTTTACATTCAGATCATAGGCAAGATCAGGCTGGCGCTCATGCCCCGGCGTAACCATTGGTGGAACGTGACCCTGTACGTGACCTCGCGCGGACTCAGTACGAGCCCTATTCCCTACAACTTCTACAGTTTTGAGATCGACTTTGACTTTGTTGACCACCAACTGATGATCCGCACCAGCACAGGGGCCGTGGAGAGCCTTCCGCTACAGGACGGATTAAGCGTTTCACAGTTCTATACCTCTGTGATGAAGGCGCTGGAAGTGCTGGGGGTACACGTGGAGATCCGGGCCACACCCTACGACCTAAAGGACAACACCCCGTTTGCCCAGGATCATCTACACGCTTCCTATGATCCGGAGCAGGTGAACAGGTATTGGCGCGTGCTGGTAACCGTGGACCAGGTCCTAAAGGAGTTCAGCGGCCGCTTTTACGGTAAAGCCTGCCCGGTGCACCTTTACTGGCACCACCTGGACCTGGTGGTGACCCGCTTCTCCGGCAGAAGTATACCGGTACGCGATGAGGCCAGCGTTGTGGAGAAGGATGCCTACTCGCATGAGGTGATCAGCTTTGGCTTCTGGCCCGGAGATGACCAGGTACGCTATCCGGCTTTCTACTCCTATACCTTCCCCTCTCCGGACGGCATAGAGCTGGAGAAGCTGCGGCCGCGGCAGGCACAGTGGGTGGATTCAAATGGCAGCCCGATGGCATTGCTGAACTATGAAGAGCTGCGCCAGCTGGACAATCCCAGAGCCGCCCTGCTGGACTTTCTGGAAAGTGCCTACACGGCAGGGGCAAATCTGGCCAACTGGCCTGTGGAGGAACTGAGAGCGATACCCCTGGATGAACTATAGCCAAATATTGGATGAACGTCAAAAAATCAGACCTGATCAGGTTTGCCACGCGGGCACCCTCCGGGCACAACACGCAGCCCTGGAAGTTCACCTACAATGCAGACCGTATCAGCATTTACCCCGACTATACCAGGCGGTTACCCGTTGTGGATTCGGATGACCATGCGCTGTTCATCAGCCTGGGCTGTGCTTTAGAGAACCTGCTGGTGGCGGCGCACCACTTTGGTTACCAGACCCTGGCTTCTTATAACCTGGCGGATGCCCCGACGGCCCACATAAAAGTGAAGCTGGTGCCGAGCACGCTGGAAGACCATTCTGCGCTTTTCGATGCGATCATGAGGCGGCAATCTACCCGGAGCGAGTACACGAGTGCGGCCATCCCGGAAAGGCACCTCCAGAAGCTGGCCGCCGCAGCTGCAGACCGGGACGTGATCTGCAGCATAGTGGTGGACAAAGAGCAGATAAACCAACTGACGGGGCTCATAAAAGAGGGGGCCGTCAGGCAGTTCAACAACAGCAGGTTTAAGGCAGAGCTACTCCGCTGGATACGATTTGACGAAAAGGCCGCTAACCAGACAAAGGATGGCCTGCGTGCCGCCTGCATGGGCAACCCGACGGTGCCGACCTGGCTGGGCAGACTGATCTTCAGGTATACCGTAACGGCGC
>JAJLKL010000132.1:0-2734 GCA_033838975.1 Hymenobacteraceae bacterium
GCGGATGTCGCCACCCTCGGCCTCTGCTGCCTGCATGGCCAGCAATACGCGCTCTGCCAGCGGCTGCCCTTCGCTCTTCTCAAAGGCCCTGGCCATGGCCGGCCATACCTTGTCGGTGAGCATCATGTTGGCCTGCACCGAAAAGTTGTTTCCGGTGATGTGCCCTGCATAGCGAATGCACTGCTTACCGGTATGCGTGGCCACACGCCCCTGTGCATCCAGTATGGATACCTGCCGTACTTCGCGCGCCTCATCCTCGGCCAGCAGAATGGCTAAGGCCTCTTCGGCGCTCTTCCCCTCTTTCAGCAGCTGCAAGCCCCGTGGCCCGAATGACTTGTTTACAAACGACTGCGTGGCTACTGCGCCCACCCCAGCCTCGACCCAAGGCACCGCCGTGCCCACCGAAAACCAGTGGCTCTGCACGCCTACAGCCATCTCCCCGGTCTTCGCGTCGCGGGCCACGATGGAGTAGGTATGCGCCAGCGGCTCCTCAGCCTTGAACACCTGTGCCTTTGCCGCACCCACGGAGGCCATCAGTGATACTCCCATAGCAATTAAAGTGGTTCTAAGTTTTCTCATATACATGAAGTTTGCACCTATGTAAGCAGTTCTACCAGTACGATTTCATTCCCATACAGGTCCAGGAAGTGCAGGAATTTTGCATCCGGAGCAGTCACAGGGTCTTTCACGATCCGTACCTGATGCCTCAGCAGACGCTGGTATACCTCCTCCAAGGACGAGGTGTAAAAGACAAAAGCCGGCTGCCGGCCAGTCTGGAGGCCAACCCGCCCCTGCTCTTCTTCTTTATCAGCCTTCAGTAACCACAGCCCGACGCTATCATCCTTCCCGAAGCCAATGTGCAGAAAGCGCTGGCCGTCTTCGGTGGTCATGTCGAAGAGCTTGCGGCACCCCAGGTTCAGGTTGTAAAACTGGTAGGCTTCCTCATAGTCCTGCACCAGCAGCACGGCACGGCCAAGTCTTGTCTCCATCGGTCTTCTGTAGGTATGGGTTTGAACAAGTAGGTTCTAAACAAATATAAAACTTTCTAGATAGAAGTATATGAATTTCTTTATCTACAACTTCTGAAGAGGTATGGCAGTATAACAGGATACCATAAGCACGACTAGAGGGTATCAGTTTCTGTACCCCAACCAACCCCTTATACATGAAAAACTCAACAAGAGAGAAAAGAATCAGCCGCATGGCCATGCTCATAGACGGAGACAACGCTCAACCCAGCCTGATCGTGAAGCTATTGGCCGAAACCGGTAAATACGGTTCCCCCACCATACGCCGCATTTACGGCGACTGGACCACTCCGCAGATGAATGGCTGGAAAGACTGCCTGAACAACCACGCCATACAGCCGATACAGCAGTTCCGCTACACCATTGGCAAAAACGCCACCGACAGCGCCCTGATCATAGACGCCATGGACCTGCTGCACAGCGAGCTGGTGGATGGCTTCTGCATCGTGTCCTCCGACAGTGACTATACACGCCTGGCCACCCGTATCCGGGAGGAAGGCATTTTTGTGATGGGCATCGGCCAGCGCAAAACCCCCAAGCCCTTTGTGAACGCCTGTAATGTGTTTATTTTCACGGAGAACCTGACAGATGATATTGATGAGCGGGCCATTGAGGTGGCAGAAAAAGGAGCCGATAGCGGGAACGGACAACCGCGCCCGAACCCGGTGCCGCTGCTCAAGGAAGCTTTTGTGATGTCGGCCGACGAAGATGGCTGGGCACATTTGGGCGCCATGGGTACCAACCTGCGCCAGCTCGACCCCAGCTTTGACTCACGCACCTTTGGCTACGGGCAGCTGCTGCAGCTGATCAAGGCGCACAAAGACATTTTCACTATCCGCAAGGAGGATGATAAGGGACCATCGGCAGTGTACATCAAGCGCCGCGACAAACGTCGTAGCAAGCCCAAGAAAAAGGTAAAGGAAGAGCAGGTAAACAAAGCGTAAGCTTGGCGGTTTTGATGGTCCTGAAAGTATAAAAGCCACTAACCATAATCTTCATATCATGAAAAAAGTGCTTTTTGCATTGGCGTTAACGCTGCTAACGCTAACATGGGCCAGGGCGCAGCACGGCATGTCCTGCTGCACCAAGCCAGCCTCTCCCGATGCCACTGAGGCCACCACCCGTTTCGCCATGCTGGGCAACGACCCGGCTTTTAGGGAGAAACACGAGAACCCTCTCCCCTTCACGCTCCAGGATAAAACCGGTGAAATGGTCACCTACCAGACCCCGGATGGCAAAACAGGAATGGCCTATGAGATAAAAGCACCGAGGCAGACGGAAAACTATGTATTCGTGATTCACGAGTGGTGGGGCCTGAACGACTACATCAAGCGGGAGGCAGAGCGGTTAGCGAAGGAGCTGGGTAACGTGAACGTGCTGGCGCTGGACCTATATGACGGCAAGGTAGCCACCGAGCGGGAGCAGGCTTCCAGCTACATGCAGCAGGTCACAAACGACCGGGCCAGGGCCATCATCAACGGCGCCATCACCTATGCCGGCGAAGACGCTGACATCGCCACCATTGGCTGGTGCTTTGGAGGCGGCTGGTCTTTGCAAACGGCCATCATGGCCGGCGACAAGGCAGAAGCCGCTGTGGTGTACTACGGCATGCCGGAGCGGGACCCGGAAAGGCTACAAAAGCTGGAAGCGCCGGTACTGGGCATTTTCGCCGAACAGGATAACTCCATCACACCCGAGATCGTGCG
>JAJLKL010000133.1:0-4954 GCA_033838975.1 Hymenobacteraceae bacterium
CGTACCACGTTCGGCTTTTTGTTCAGCAGCAGGATAGCCGGCAGCACCGTAAAGGCCAGCACATACGCCAACCCGATGGAGATGGCGGTATACAGGCCAAAGTCCCGGATAGGGGTGATAGCCGTGGTGAGCAGCGTCAGGAAGCCGACCGCCGTGGTCAGGGAGGTAAGGGCGGTGGCCATGCCCACTTCCCGCAGCGTCAGCTTCAGTGCCCTTAGCTTGCTGGTGCCCTGGCTGATCTCGGTAAGGTAGCGCGAAAGAATGTGCACCACATCCGACATTCCCACCACAAACATAATGGTAGGCAACAGCACCGTCATCACATCCAGCGACTTGCCGAACATACCCATCACCCCCAAACCCCAGAGCACGGAGAGCAGCACCACTACCAGCGGCACCACCACGCCCCACAGCGTGCGGAACGTGATCCAGAGGAACAGGATGACCAGCAGGATGGAGGCTGACATGAAAATGGCCAGCTCTACCTTCATCTTCTCCACGAACACCGACTGCGCCAGCGCCTTGCCGGCAATGTGATGATCGGTCAGCCCCAGCTCGTCCAACTTGCTGTACAGGTTGGTGATCAGCGTGTCGCTGGCGGGCTTGAGCAGGTTGTCCGCTGTCTGTACAAAAAGAGACACAGCCGTCGCGTCTTCCGAAAAAAGCGTACCTACCAGCTCCCGGTTGCTGTAGATCGTGGCAGAGTCATCGGGATAGCGTTCCGGTTCTTCCAGGTGTATGTAGGGGATCTCAAAATACCCGAACTGCTCAATGACCGGGCTCTTGATGGTAGTAGGAGAGAGCACGGCCTCCACGTTGGGCTGCCGCTGCAGAAACTTCGTCAGGCTGTCTACCTTCACCAGAAATTCCTGCTCAAAAAGGCTTTCCTCGTTTTCCAGCCCTATCAACAGGTAATCATTGTCGTTCCCGAACTTATCGCGGTAGCTAAAATAGTAAGCCAGGTCAGGGTCCCCTTTCGGGAAAAAATTGTCGAAATTATAGTCGAAACGAAGACGGGAAGCAAAATAGATACTTACTGCTGTTAAAACACCGATGAGCAGCAAGACCAGGTAGCTTAGTTTACGGTTATCCAAAATATTCTAAAACTGATTTATAGCATTCGGCACATGGTCCGATGTTTGTATATTTATGCTTGAAACAACTGAAATTCACTCCTTTTGTTTAAAAGAAATAAACGACTCAAGCAATGAAAAAATTCGCTTTAACCCTTGCGTTAGCCGGCTTTATGGGAGCAGGTGTAGCGGCACCTGCTTACGCCTGCGAAGGCGGCAAGTGCAAAATGGAGCAAACCACGAAAGACGCCAAGGCTAAAAAAGGCAAAAAGGCCGCTGCCAAAGCAGAAAGCTGCCACATGAGTGCCTCCTCAGCCGAAAGTACGAAGTCTTGCTGCATGAAAAAAGACACCGTAAAAGCCGAAGCCTCCAAAGAGAAGAAAGCACAATAGCCGTTCGGCTACTTCCCGGACAAAAACCTCCTGCTATGGCTATGGCAGGAGGTTTTCTTTTTTAGCGGCAGACAGCGCACCTGAACTCTATTTGCATGAGGGCCAAGCACCTACCACCGCCTCCTGTTTTAGCTCCATGGCTTTTCCGCAAATCGTAGTATCTTTAACTTCCGACAACTCTATACACAAGAAGCGATACACCATGAAGCAATATTTAGACCTGATGCAGTACATCCTGGACAAAGGGGTGAAGAAGGAAGACAGAACAGGAACAGGCACCCTGAGCATATTCGGCCACCAGATGCGTTTTAACCTGGCCGAGGGGTTCCCGCTGGTCACAACCAAAAAGGTGCACCTGAAATCGATCATCCATGAGCTGCTTTGGTTTCTGAAAGGAGACACGAACATTGCTTATCTGAAAGAGCATGGTGTAAGCATTTGGGATGAGTGGGCAGACGAGAATGGGGACCTGGGACCGGTATACGGTTCGCAATGGCGCAGCTGGCCCACGCCCGACGGACGTCACATCGACCAGATCACGCAGGTGGTAAACCAGCTGAAGCACAACCCGGACTCCCGCCGCATCATCGTGAGTGCCTGGAATGTGGCCGAGATCGAGAACATGAAACTCCCGCCTTGCCACGCATTCTACCAGTTTTATGTGGCGGAGGGCAAGCTTTCCTGCCAGCTGTACCAGCGCTCTGCCGATGTTTTTCTGGGAGTGCCGTTTAACATAGCCTCTTATGCCTTACTGGTGCTGATGATGGCACAGGTTACCGGACTGGAACCGGGAGAGTTTATCTGGACAGGAGGCGACACGCACCTGTACCTGAACCACCTGGAGCAGGCACAGCTGCAACTAAGCCGCGAGCCGCGTCCGCTTCCGCAAATAAAGCTAAACCCGGAGGTGCAGGATATTTTTGATTTCAAATACGAGGACTTTGAGCTGGTAAACTACATCCCGCACCCGGGCATCAAGGCTCCCGTGGCAGTGTGACCGAATTCAGCAGGTATACGTAATAGGTCTGAACCTAAAACAGTTGCAACTATATGAAGATAAAAGCCATACTTGCCTTAGCCCTGAGCCTGAGCTTTCTGCAGGTTAGCGCCCAGCGCACCGCACCAGACCAGGAAGAAACCACACAGGGGCCATTAACCGTGCAACCCATCCTGCACGGCTCCGTGGTGCTTAACTGGAACAACAAAACCATTTATGTGGACCCTTATGGCGGGGCAGAGGCCTACGCCGGTATAGCCAGGCCAGACCTGATCCTGATCACAGACATACACGGCGACCACCTGGACAAGAAGACGCTGGAGGCTCTTGAAACAGAAAACGCCGTGCTGGTGGTACCACAGGCGGTGGCAGACCAGCTGCCGGAGAAGTATAAACAGCAGACAGTGGTGATCACCAATGGCGACAGCACGACGCAGGCAGGTATCCAAATCAAGGCAATGCCGATGTATAACCTACCCGAAAGCGCCGACGCCAGACACACCAAAGGCAGAGGCAACGGCTATATCCTGAGCATGGGCGGAAAGAACGTATACCTGGCCGGCGACACGGAGGACATACCGGAGATGCGGGCCCTGAAAGGGATTGACATCGCTTTTATACCCATGAACCTGCCTTATACCATGGATGTAAACCAGGCGGCCAGCGCTGTGCTGGAGTTCAAGCCCAAAGTGGTTTACCCGTACCACTACCGTGGTCAGGAAGGGCTGAGTGATGTGGAGCTGTTCAGGAAAATAGTGAATGCTAAAGACAATAACATCGAGGTAAGGCTGAAGAACTGGTATCCGGAGAAGAAGCAGTAAGCATAACAGCTAACCAGTATAAACTACAAGAGGCCCGACGTTTTTCGGGCCTCTTGTAGTTTATGAGCGAAAAGCATAGGTTACCCTAACGACACCCGCTGTCCCGTTCGGGCCGCCTCATAAATGGCCATTAAAACACGAACATCCCGAAGGCCCATTTCGCCGGGTACCCGAGACTCCTCGCCTTGTTTGATACTTTGCGCGATGCCATCCATCTGACGGGCCTGCTGGTTCACCTCCGGGTAATCCATGTCGCCCTCGCTTGTCTCGCCCTCGATGCCTGAGTAGCTATAGGCAGGCTGCAGACGCCACCAACCGTTTTCAGCCTGCCCGTACAGCAGGTTTTCCTGTTTGTTGTAACTGGTTCTGCAATCAGCCACGGCACCGTTTGCAAACTCCATCTGCCAGCTGATCGACTGCTCTACCTCATCAAAATAATCTGGCTTGGTAACCTCCCCAAACTTGGCTGTCACCGCCACAGGTGTTTCTCCCATGGTATAGATGGCGCCCTGCACACAGTAAATTCCCAGGTCCATCAACGGGCCACCACCCGCCAACTCCTTGTCAAGCCGCCACACGTCAGGTTCATCGATCACAAAACTGTCTGCGGCCTCAATTTTTTGCACGGCCCCGTAGATCTTTTGCTGCCCCAGCTCCATGACGCGCCGGTTGTGCGGCTCGTAGTGCAAGCGGTAACCAATAGACAGGTGCACATTGTTGCGTTCGCAGGCCTCAATCATGCGCTGGCAGTCCTCTACCGAGGTAGCCATGGGCTTCTCGCAGATCACGTGTTTGCCGGCATTGGCCGCCTTGATGGTATACTCGGCGTGCATGCCATTGGGCAGCACGATGTAGATCACGTCAATATCCGGGTTCTGGGCCACCTGGTCCATCGTCTCGTAGTTGTAGACGTTCTTCTCAGGAATATTGTACTTCTTTTTCCATGTTTCGGCCTTGGATGGGGTACCTGTTACAATCCCTGCCAGGTAGCAGTGCTCCGTCTCCTGCAAGGCCGGCGCCAACTGGTTCGTACTGTAGTCTCCCAGCCCGACCAGGGCTATTCCAAGCTTTCTGTTTTGCGCGCTGCCCTGTGCCCCCTGTGCAGCTTCCTGTCCAGTGCTGTCCGTATTCCCGGACTGGCAGGAGGCTAAGGAGAGAAGCGGAACCCCGAAGGCTGTGGTACCGAGTGCCAGTGAGATACCCTTTAGAAACCGGCGGCGGTTATAGCTATGTAAATGCTTATCCATATCAAATAAAATCTAAGGTCAGAGAAAGGCATATGAAAGGTATAAGCCGTTGGCCGGAAAAGGTTTAAAATTAACCAGGGAAAGAATTAAATGAAGCGGCTAAGGCCATACCTGGTTGGTTATGGACTGGCCATACGCTTGGGAAGAGCCGCGTAAAACGGTTCTCATAGAACCGCCGCAAAACCTGCCCACGTATGCAGAGACTATGAAAGAGCAGAAACCAAACACAACGAACAGATTTCTCGACTTTATCAAGACCACGCCGCGACCGGAGAAGCCCCGAACCACCGGGCTTACAGAGATCCGGGGCCCCTACTACAGCGTAATGGGGAAGCGCTACCTGCAGGACGTACTCGAAACCATGGGGCCGCACATCGACTCCCTTAAATTTGCCGGCGGCTCCTTCACCCTCTTACAACCGCAG
>JAJLKL010000134.1:0-34467 GCA_033838975.1 Hymenobacteraceae bacterium
TGGTGCTATATTCGGTTTATATGCCTTTTTTGTCGTGCTCCTAATTGCCAAGGTCTTTCCCAAAAAAACCGGCAAAGCCCCACTGGTTGCTTCAGTTATATTTATCGCTATTAACTTAATTACGGGGTTTACACTCAGCGGCATTGATAACGCAGCCCACATGGGAGGATTAGTAGCAGGCATCACCATTGGGCTTGGCTACTACCTCGCTGTTTACCACCGGCTGGAAGATGAGCAAACACCGGATGAAGTGGATAAGCAGAGTTTGAGTGAGCTTACCTGATCCACGGCCGCCTTCTCCACCTTTGATAAGCAGTCTCAATCAATAGAAGCCTCCCTCCGAAGAGCTTTGATTCACGGAGGCTACTTGCCCTTTGTTTTAGCGATAGGATTCACCACCAAATTTGCTTATATTCATACTTCCTGCTTAACAGGTCAACAAACTTAACTACACACATGCCCCAATCTGACCAAATAAAACCAATAGTCATCTTCTCCGGCGACTTTCACCGGGCCGCCGTCATCAAGAGCATGCTCGAGAACCATGGTATGTATGTATTTATGGAAAACCAGCATATCGGCAGCATTGCGCCGTGGCAGGTAGCCTCCGGCGGGCTTAACCCGGTGCGGCTTATTATCTCTGCCCATGATGAGGAGAAAGCCCTTAGCTTGCTTAAAGAGTTCGACAGCAGCTCTTTAAGTGAAGAAGAATGACGCACAGACGCAAACAGCTGTTGCAAAAAAAGCCCTTGCTCATCGCTTTGTGCGCCCTGTCGGCTATGCCCTATACAGCTTTGGGAAAGGCGTAGGAGAACTCCTATACTACCAGACATATTAAGTCCTCTCCGCTTCTCTTTTCCTGCCTTTCGCTGTACCTTTGCAGAAACCTGATTTTGAACATCTTTCTGTAACAGAACTATCCTTATGATCAGAAGACCGAGACGTAACCGCCAGAACGAGGTGATCCGAAATATGGTGCAGGAAACCAGCCTGAGCACCAACGACTTTATTTTCCCGCTCTTTATTATTGAAGGCCAGAACCAGCGCACGGAGATCAGCTCCATGCCGGGCATCTACCGCTATACCATTGATGTGCTGCTGGATGAGGTTGCCTCCTGTGTGGAGCTGGGCATCAAGACCTTTGCCCCCTTTCCCAACATCCCGGAGCAGCTGAAGGACAAGTACGCTACCGAGAGCCATAACCCGGAGAGTGTCTATGCCAGAGCCATCCGTGAGATCAAGAAGAACTTCCCGGATGTGGTGCTGATGACCGACATCGCCATGGACCCTTATAGCTCCGACGGACACGACGGCATTGTGGAAAACGGTGAGATCCTGAATGACGAAACCCTGGAGGTGCTGGGCAAAATGGCCCTGACGCAGGCACAGGCGGGCACCGACATCGTGGGCCCTTCTGACATGATGGATGGCCGTGTGGCGCACATCCGCCGTGTGCTCGACGAGAACGGCTACCACAAGGTAGGCATCATGAGCTATTCCGCGAAGTATGCCAGCGCCTTCTACGGCCCGTTCCGCGACGCCCTGGACTCTGCCCCTAAAATGGGTGACAAGAAAACTTACCAGATGAACCCGGCCAACAGCCGCGAAGCCCTGATCGAAGCCGAACTGGACACGGCGGAGGGCGCCGATTACCTGATGGTAAAGCCTGCCCTGGCCTACCTGGATATCATCAAGATGCTGCGCGACAACTCGCACCTGCCGATTGCCGCCTATAACGTGAGCGGCGAGTACGCCATGGTGAAGGCCGCGGCTCAAAAGGGCTGGCTCGATGGCGAAAAAGCGATGCTGGAAAGCCTGCTGAGCATCAAACGTGCCGGCGCAGACATCATCCTGTCCTACTTCGCAAAGGAGTTTGCCCAGTACATCAGAAAGTAACACTTTTTACAAAAAAGAACACTGGTGCCCGAAAGCACACTAGCCCCGCTGGTGTGCTTTTTCGTTTTAAGCCTCCGTGTTTCTCCTCATACCGCTTTGAGGCAGGATGGCGTAGTTCTCCCCCTGTCCTCGGCCGCCCCTGGCGCGTGTGGGGCACTTTAAGGCGCAAACTCATTTGGTACTTGTATAAAAACTTTAACTATTGCCTTTCCCCTCATCAACTGCTCAGAAAGTAACGTTAGCGTCTGAGCTAACTCCAGCCGCAGTAATTCAAAAAATGTGAGCATAGTTGAACAACTTTGTCATTTTCATCAATTTAGTTAAATTGAGAGAAGTATAACTCTACCCTCTTACACCTTATGACAAAACTGGGCCTTTGGCTTGTTGCTGTTTCCATGGCAACGGCAACAGCGGCTTTTGCACAACGTGATGCTCCGGTACGCGCCAACGTGACGGAACTGCAGCGCATTGCGACCTCCGCAGAGAAAGACTACAAAGCCAACCGTGCCGAAGCACTGCGGCTGGCCAAGCGATACGACTGGATTGTAGAAAGAACCTATGCCGATGGTACCCATATCTCCCTGCAGGGGCTGGATTCTAAAGGCATGCCCATTTACTACATTACCTATAACAACACGCGTGCAGCAGCCACCACCAAAACAGACCAACTTTGGGCCGGTGGTTCGCTTGGGCTGAGCCTGGGCGGCGCCGGCACCGCTGTCGCCGAGAAGTTAGGCATGTGGGACGGTGGCGGCATCAGGGTAACGCACCAGGAGCTAAAGGACCGGGTAGTACAGAAGGACAAGCCCAGCGAGACCAGCAGCCACGCCACCCACGTAGCCGGCACCATGGTCGCCTCCGGGGTAAACCCCCTGGCCAAGGGTATGGCCCATAGCGTCAAGAAGCTGATGGCCTACGACTTCAACAACGACGTGGCAGAGATGGCCCTGGCCGCCAAAGACCTGCTGGTTTCCAACCACTCCTACGGCTCCATTGCCGGCTGGCGCTACAACCCTGAACGCAAAGGCACCTCCGAAGACCCTTACTGGGAGTGGTGGGGTGATACAGAGATCAGCGGCACCGAAGACTATAAGTTTGGGTACTACGATGAGAACACCGCCAGCTGGGACCGCATTTCCTACAATGCGCCTTACTTTTTGATCGTGAAGTCTGTCGGCAACAACCGTGTAGAGGGAGGGCCAGCCGTTGGGGAGCCTTACTTCCAGCGCAACAGCTCGGGCAAATTCAACCTTGTTAGCAGCAGGAGCAGCAACATGAGCAGCAACAATGCCTATGATATTATCCCCACCTACGGTAACGCTAAGAATATCCTGACGGTAGGCGCCGTTTCCCCAATCTCGGAAGGGTACAACAAACCTTCGGATGTGGTGGCAGCCTCCTTCAGCAGCTTCGGCCCTACGGATGACGGCCGCATCAAACCGGACTTGGTGGGCAACGGCGTTTCTGTACTCTCCACCACAGACGCCAGCAACAGCTCCTACGGTTTCTCGAGTGGCACCTCCATGGCTTCGCCCAACGTGGCCGGTACATTGCTGCTGTTGCAGGAGCACTATGCCAATTTAAACAGCGGTAAAGTGATGCGCGCAGCTACCCTGAAGGCACTGGCCATCCATACCGCCGATGAGGCGGGCGAGGCACCCGGCCCGGACTACATGTTTGGCTGGGGCTTGCTGAATGCCGAGCGTGCCGCCACAGTGATCTCTAACACAGGCGGCCGGCACCTGATCCAGGAGAACACACTGGAGCAGGGGCAGGCATATTCTTTTGATGTGACAGCCTCAGGGGCAGGGCCGCTGGTTATTACCATCGCCTGGACTGATCCGGAGGCGGCTGTAGCCCCTGTGGGAATACAGGCCCTGAACAACCGCACGCCCCGCCTGGTAAACGACCTGGACGTGCGGGTAACAGGTCGTGGTAAGACTTATCAGCCCTGGAAGCTGGACCCCACTAATCCGGCAGCGGCAGCCACTCAAGGCGACAACGCACTGGATAACGTGGAGCAAATTGTTGTAGAAGATGCCGTTCCTGGTGCTTCTTACACCATTACCGTTACCCATAAAGGCACGCTGAGCAAGGGACCGCAGGCTTACGCTATGATCGTGAGTGGGGCGGGCGGCACTGCTGCTTGTGCAAGCGCCGCTACCTCCGATGCCGGAGCCCGGATCAACAAGATCACGGTGGGTACACAGGCCATTACGCTTCCGGCTGGCTGCACCACCTACCGCGACCAGACCGGCAGCATCTTTGCCTTTGAGCCAGGGCAGTCGAAACCAGTTGCCCTGGAGCTCGGCTCCTGCACTGCGGACGCCGCTAAGGTGGCCAAAGTATTCATCGACTGGAATGGCAACGGCAGCTTTGCAGATGCCGGGGAAGAAGTGGCTGTGTCTGGTATACTCAACGGGAACGCAACCTTCAACACCACGATCACAGCACCCACCTCGGCTCCTGTTGGGCATAAGGTGCGTATGCGCGTAGTGGTACAGGAGGCATCCGGCGCGGGCGGCGTGAACGCCTGCGGCACGTATACCCGCGGCGAAACGCAGGACTACCTGGTGCAGTTCGCCAAACCGCAGCGCGACATCGGGATCGTGAGCGTAAAGCCGTTGGGCTCCTCTTTGTGCGCTACTCCTAATCAGAGTGTGGCCGTGATGATCAGAAACCACGGTGCTGCAGCACAGGCTAACATCCCTGTAGCCATCAGCATTCGAAAAGACGGCACGGAGGTAAAACGCCTGATGGGCACCTTTGCCGGTGAGCTGGCTCCTTTTGCGCAGGCTGAGCTGGTGCTGGAGGATAACTTTGCCACTGAGGCAGGCGCAACCTATGAACTGGTGGCCCTGTCGGAACTGCAGGGGGATGTGCTGGAGAACAACAACCGCATGGTACGTGCCTTTACCGCTACGGGGAATGCCTCCCCTCCTACTGAGGCTGCGGCTTTCCGGTGCGGCACCAGCCCGAACCTGACCCTTTCCGGGCAAGGCAGCGGCACGATCTTCTGGTACAACTCCGCCACCGGCACGCAGCCCATTGCGGCAGGCAATCAATTGCAGCTTGTAACGTCAGGGCAAACGATCGATAAGCTTTATGCAGCGCTCAATGACTTTAAAGGTACCGTCGGCCCGGCGAATAAGGACTTTGCCTTTGGTGGCGGATACAACCAATTTAGTCCGGATGTGCTTGTTTCGGCCAAGGCTCCGATGATGCTGGAGAGCGCCCGCCTCTACATTGGGCACAGCGGCAAAATTACCTTTACGGTGTTCAACAGTGACGGAGCCCCTGTTTCCACCCGTACCCTCTACGTAACGGCCACCAGAACCACTCCGGCACCAGGTCCTCAGCCGAACGATCCTGCCGATCAGGGAGCGGTCTACTACCTAGGCCTGGAAATTCCGGCGGCGGGGGACTACAGGATCGCCATCGCTTATGAAAACGGGGCCACGATCTTCCGAAACAACGAGGGGGTGAGAGGGTATCCGTTCCAGATCCCGAACATATTCGGGATTGTGGGCAACACTGCCACTACCACTCCGGATGCCTACTATTACTACTTCTATGACCTGAAAGTGCGGGCCCTGGGCTGCCCTAGCGAACGGGTAGAGGCCGTGATGAACCAGGGTATACCTCTGGCGCAACCGGTGATCACCCGTAACGGGCAGTCCATTGTGTCCAGCGCACCAGAGGGCAACCAGTGGTACTTCAACGGCAAACCCATTGAGGGGGCCCTTGGCCAGGACTTTGCCCCTACGCAGAGCGGCGAGTATAGCGTTATCGTATTCAAGGACGGCTGTATCTCGGAGATGTCTGTCCCTTATACCTTCTCTTATAAGCCGGATATCCGTGAGTTAGGTACGGACCTGGTCGTGTCGCCGAACCCAAGCACCGGCCGCTTCAGAATAGAGCTGGAGACAAGCCAGCCGGAGGACATCACCTTTGAGGTAAGCGATATGCTGGGCAAGCTCATTTACTCGGCGAAGGCGGAAAAGCACAATGGCCAGTACGAGGGCTTTATCAACCTCAGCGCACATGCCTCCGGCCTATATATGCTGCGGGTGCGCCACGGCGACAAGAGCTTTACGCAAAAATTACTGGTGCAGCATTAACAGCCAACCTGGTTAAATGAAAAGCCCCGGTCACTGCCGGGGCTTTTCATTTAAAATATATCTGTAGCACTATATTCACCTTTATTTCCTACTTTGCCTGTATGAAGCACCTGATCACCTCCATCCTTTTGCTGTTTCTGATCGCCTGTGCCCGGCCGCAGCACCAGCTCAGCAAACCACAGCAGGCGTTCTACCAGAGCATTGCCGGCCTCTGCGGAAAGTCATTTGGCGGCACCGTGGTATACCCCGCTGACGGGAACGATCCCTTTGCCGGGAAGCCGCTTGTGATGCACGTTCAGACCTGCTCCGACACAACCATCCGCATTCCCTTCACAGTGGGTGAAGACAAGTCCAGAACCTGGGTCATCCGTAAGACCAGCGAAGGCCTGCAGCTGAAACACGACCACCGCCACGAAGACGGCACGCCGGACGAAATAACCATGTACGGAGGTGTGGCCCTGGCCACAGAAGATAAGCTGGAGCAGCGCTTCCCGGCTGATGCCTATACCGCCGGGTTACTGCCTGCCGCTGCCACCAACGAGTGGACGCTTGCCCTTAGCCCGGATGGCCGCACGTTCAGCTATATTCTGAAGCGCGACAATCAACTGCGCTTCCGCGCAGATTTTGACCTGACAAAGCCGCAGTAGCAGGTATACAGCTACTGCAGAACCAAGCAGGCCTGGCTGTTGCAGCAGCCAGGCCTGCTTGGTTAAGGGTGTTTATATTCCCTTCAACTTGTTCCGAAGGATCAGGTAATCGAGGTAGTAAAGCACTTTAACCGACAGGGTGTTATTCTGCGGGGAGGAGATGGCGCGGGAAAAGTTGTCGAAGTATTGCGGTATCACTTCCTCCTCCTCTTTCAGGATGGCATTTTTCCAGACAATACTGATCTCGCTGCCCGGGGCAAACCACCAGGAGTACACCATATCGATGTTGAAAGCATTGAAATTAACGTTGTGATTGTCTTTGTAGGCATCCGGTAGCAGCTTGCCTTCCTGAGTCAGCTGGAAAAAGTTGTTGTAAGCCGCGTTAGACCAGTAATGCCTGGCCCTGAGCGAAAGCGACATCCTGTTGTTGAAAATGTAGCTTCCGGTTAAAGTGTTCGACACCGTGTTCACATCCCGCAGGCCGAAAATGATCTTGCGCTGCTCACCCAGGCCGTTGGAGTAGGTGAAGTCGTTGGCGTAGCCCAGGTCATCAAACCGCAGGTTATTGCTGTAGCTGTAGACAAAGGACAGCTGGTTGTTCACCCTGTAGCGCGGGGAGATGGAGAAATTCAGGCTGCGGCGCTCGTTCTCGTTAAACAGGCGGTAGTTGGCGTTTACATCCAGGGCAAACTTCTTGCGATAGTCAGACGATACCCACCCTCCGACAGAGTAGTTTGTGGGGAAGGCATAGTACCAGCCCGCTACCCGCGGCTCAAAGAAATCGTAGGTTTCCACCGGCTCCAGGTTAAAGTTCAGGCCAACGCTCAGGAAGTTCTTGAAAGTGCCGTTCACCCCGCCATACACCACCAGGTTCTGGAAAGCATCGGGTTTATACCTGCGGGAGTAGGTCGCACCCAGGTTGGTATACATGTTCAGCAGCTTCCAGAAGGGCTGGTAGAAGTTGTAGTTAAGGTTCAGGTTTTCCTCCATCGTGTTGTTCACAAACAGGATGCCCAAGTCATTGGGGTTATAGGTATCGGTGAGTACCACATGCGAGGCCCTGTACTGAAACCGCCCGCTCACCTTACCAAAACCCACCCGGTACATATAGCCCAACGAGGTGCTGTCGGAGAAGTAGCGCTGGCTCAGGGCGGCCTTGCCGTCTACAGCGTACTTGTTACCTTCATTCGCCAGTCTGAAGAGCAGCCCTGTCAGGTTCGCATCGTACGTGCTGCCCTGGCGCATGACGTTGGTGTTCACCAGCGTAACGAAGGAGTTGTTTTTCAGGGACTGGTCGAACACGCTAATGTTGTAATTGGTAAGGGGCTGCGTCTCCACCTTTATCCTGTTGCCCTCCGTGTCTTCCAAAGTAGCGTGTTGCCTCCCCACCACCGCGTTAAAGATGCCGATGCCTAGGCCGGATTCTGTACGGCCGGATACCTTGGTCCCGTTCAGCATCTTTGTTTCAAGGGGGTTCTCTATTACGGTATAGCCGTCATACTGCCCGTCGTCCACCACACTCCGGTTAACCGGCCTGCCGCCAATACGGCGGGAGTAGAAGAAGTCGCCTTTGTTAAACAGCTCCGTGCCCTCCATAAAAAATGGCCTGTTCTCGTTAAACTGCACCTCAAACGGAGACAGGTTCAGCACCTGATTATCCGACTGCACCTGGCTGAAGTCCGGGATCAGGGTCATGTCCAGTGTAAAGGCGTCGTTGATGCCGTACTTCACATCCATGCCGCCACTGAAGTTGAAGTCCTGCCTGTACCCTATCTCCTCACTGCCATCTTTCTCATAGGGGTAGCTCTCGGCAAAGGCCGACACATAGGGCGTAAAGGACAAGCGCAGCGGCGCCTCAATGTTACGGATGCCGGTAAGCTTGCCCCACTGGTTCACGAAGCCGTTCTTGGCCGGGTCCACGTAGTTCCAGAAAAAGCCTTTGCGGGTAGCCTGCCGGTTGCGCATAAAGTTGAGCCCCCAGAGCTGCTCCGGCTTACTGCTGAAGCGCAGGGCCGAGTACGGTATTTTCAGTTCCGCCACCCAGCTGGTGCCCTGCAGGCTCACACTGCTTTCCCACACGGCGTTCCAGCTAAAGTCCTCCCCGTTAGAGGAGTAGCGGGCATCCAGCTGCACACCGGCAGGCGTTACAAAAAAGCCGAAGCCGTTGATCTGGTCGTTATAGGTATCAAAAAAAACCCCAAACCAGTCGGTATTGCCCAGGTCATCCCGGCGGCCCAGCTCCCTGAGGATGCTGTCCTGCGACACGTCATGCATCACGGCCCCCACATAAATGGCGGCATCGTCATACAGGATCCGTACTTCAGTTGGGTGTGTTTCCAGTGGGCCTGGGGTGGGCCTGTTCTGGATAAAGTTTGTGGCAATTTGCGCTTTCTGCCAGACAGGCTCATCCAGCACGCCATCCAGCCTGGGAGGCTCTGTTACCCGCAGGGCCTGCAGCTCCTTGTCGGGGTAGGTATACTCCTGTTTCTGCTCCTGCGCCCAGGACAGCTGCGTGAAACAAGTGAAGATAAGAAGCAAAGGCATGGCTAATGCCGGCAGTAGTTGTTTTCTCATAGTTTGTGCAAAAGCGCGTGATACAGCGATCCCCCTCCCCTGTGCAGGTATCATAATAGATAGAGTAAAGGCAGCATAGGTTGCTTCAGTAGCAGATATTATTTTTTAATGTTTAAACATGATTTTTAATCAAAAAGGTGCTCAAAACTAACACTTTACCAGCATATTACTACAGCATAAAAACAAAGGGCCACTCTTTTTTCAAGAGTGGCCCTTTGGCAGGCAGGATGCCGCTGTACTGCTACAGGTCTTCCTCACGCACCAGCATCAGCACCGCCGACTGGGGCACGATGAAATACTTCTCGTCGAGGTAGTTAATCTCGATGGCGTCCCGCTGCAGGTAAATGGCCAGGTCGCCTTCTTTCGCCTGAAGGGGAATATAGCGCACCTCCTCTTCCTCCTGGCTCCACGGCTCCTCGTCAAAGCCGTAATCGGCCGGGATCGGATAGCCGGGCCCGACCTTCATGATGTAGCCCTCCTGCACTTTTTCCTTCGACTGCACCCCTGGTGGCAGGTACAGGCCGCTTTTCGTTTGGTCGCGGGCAGTTTTCGGCTTTATCAGCACGCGGTCCCCCACGATGATTATCTTTTCTAACTTATTGCTCTCCGAAATCCTCATTGGTAATGTATGCATAATTAAATAGGATCTGCTGTTACTTTAAAACGCATTTTAGCCTTAATGGTAACATCCTGCGAAACAGGCTTGGCCAGTGTAGCACGCGTGCCAATCGTATAGCTGTCGCCTTTGATATACTCATCCAGCTTGGCGTTGGTAGAGTTCAGCTCAATAGAATTCACATTCGCCGGCACCTCTTCCAGGTAGGCTATCTTCACCTCTTCCTTGTTGTCCGCGGAAATGTAAATTTCGATCTTCCTCAGGAAATTAAAATTCTCATGCTGCGGGTCGGTGATAATCAGCTCCAGCTTGTTTAGCGTTACGTCCTTCACCAGCTCCGCGCGGGTCTTGTTGTTCTTGAAGTCTTCCTCTGTGTTGGTGGTAACAGCAATGGGAGCAATGGGAGCCAAGCCTATCGGAAACTGCGACTTAATCTCAATTGTCTCTTCCTCGTTGAGGTAAAACGTCAGCAGGTCATCGAGTTTGTCGCAGGCGGACGCTATAAAGGCGAACAGCACCACTGCCGTAAAAAATGATCTTTTCATGAAAAATGTAAGGGTGAGAAGCTTGGCTTCATGTATACATGTATAAATAAAGGCAAGAGGAAAAGGCTACCCTTCTCCCCTTGCCGCAAATTTACAAATAACGAAGCTATTTAATCAAACATATCGCCTTTGCGCACCTCGCCGCCACCGTGCTCGTTCCAGCTCATCGGGTACTTCCTGTCGATGTACTCAAGCGCCTCTTCGGTTAAGTAAAGCGGCTTAAAGGTGTCGATCATCACGGCATACTCGTGCGTTTCCTTCTTACCAATACTTGCCTCCACCGTGCCCGGGTGCGGGCCGTGCGGGATACCGCCAGGGTGCACCGTGAACGAGGCCCTATCTACTCCTTTGCGGCTCATAAAGTCCCCCTCCACATAGTACAGCACCTCATCAGAGTCTACGTTGGAGTGGTTATAGGGCGCAGGTATGGACTCCGGGTGGTAATCGAACAGGCGCGGCACAAAAGAGCAGATCACGAAGTTATGCGCCTCAAAGGTCTGGTGTACCGGAGGCGGCTGGTGTATGCGGCCCGTGATCGGCTCAAAGTCGTAAATGGAGAAGGCGTACGGATAAAAGTACCCGTCCCAGCCTACGGCATCAAACGGGCTGAACTCATAGTAGTACTGGTGCAGTTCCCCTTCCTTCTTGATCTGGACCAGGTACTCGCCCTTATCGCGTTCGGTGATCAGCTCCACCGGCGGGCGAATGTCACGCTCGCAGAACGGCGAGTGCTCCAGCAGCTGGCCGAAGTGGTTGCGGTAGCGGCGTGGCGTTTCTATCGGGCTGAAGGACTCGGTGATCAGCAGGCGCACCTGCCCCTCATCGAAGCGGAACTTGTGAATCACGGTCCGCGGGATCACCAGGTAGTCGCCGGGCCTGAACGGGATGCGCCCCATTTGCGTGAGCAGGTCCCCCGTGCCCTCGTGCA
Organism: Hymenobacteraceae bacterium; assembly: GCA_033838975.1. GTDB lineage: Bacteria > Bacteroidota > Bacteroidia > Cytophagales > Hymenobacteraceae > Pontibacter. The sequence continues at coordinate 11,328 of JAJLKL010000134.1, forward strand.
CAAACACCACCTCATCAGCCTGCCCGTTCTTATAGTAATAGTCCGTTTCCGGCTCTGACGGATTGCAGATACTGATGGCCACATCGTTGTTGAACATCATGGTCTTGCGGGCATCCAGGTAATCGGAGCCCGTAGCCTTCGCCTCCAAGGTGCGCAGGTGGTGCGGCGACAGCTTTACGCCTTCTGCCTTCCTGGGGGCGTAAGGCCTTGGCTCGCCTATGCTGCTGATCTGCGTGGGTGGGTTGATATGGTAGAGCAGCGACGAAACACCGCTGAAGCCAAGGGTACCCACCAGCTGCTCGGCATACAGACTGCCGTCCGGCTGCCGGAACTGCGTGTGTCTTTTATGAGGAATCTCTCCTAACCTATAGTAATAAGCCATGCGTTGATGCTATGTTTATGGTTTCTAAATCTTTTGCCGCCTCTGGCAGACAGCCTACACAAGTATACGAAGAAATACAGTACCCACTATATATCGCCCTGCGCCAGCCGCTGCGCCCTGTTGAAATGCTTAAGTGCCTGCTGAAACTCTTCGTCAGACTCGTGCAGCACCGGGAAAAAGCCCTGGTTGCCGTACACACTGCGGGCAATAAAAGCCTTCAGGTTGTTTCGCAGCAACTCCTTGGAGCGCCTGAACTGCGCCTCATCGTACTCCACCTCGGCTTCTTTGGCCATCCGCACCACTTCCTGAAGCATTTTATCTGTCACCTCAAAACTCCTCCTGAACCTCTCAAACGACATTTTCTCCAGCGCCTTGCGATTGTTGCGGTAGTAGTTCAGGGTATACTCCCGGATGATGTTCTTGTTATACAGCTGGCTCAGGTACGCCGAAAGCTCGGTGGTATCCCGTGCCACGAACACATCCGGCATAATGCCCCCGCCGCCGTACACGGTGCGCCCGCTCAGCGTCTTGTACTTGAGCGAGTCCACGAACAGGCTGCTGTCCGGATGGAAGTACTCGCCGCTCTCGTAGCGGTGCAGGATATCCATCTGGTACTCTTCCGCCCCATTGGTATAAGGCTTCTGGATGGAGCGTCCGCTTGGGGTATAGTAGCGCGAAATAGTCAGGCGCAGCTCTGAGCCATCGTTCAGCGGTATCGGCATCTGCACCAGCCCCTTTCCAAAGGAGCGGCGGCCCACAATGAGTGCACGGTCGTTGTCCTGCAGGGCACCGGCCACAATCTCGGAGGCCGAGGCACTGCCTTCGTCCAGCAGCACGATCAGCGGCCCCTGCTCAAAGTCGCCCTGCATGCGGGCAAAGGTTTTGGAGTCGTACTTGTCGCCTTTGCCATCGGTGTACACCAGCAGCTTGTCTCCTGCAATGAACTCATCAGCCATCCGGATCGCGTGGTCCATGTAGCCGCCCGGGTTGCCGCGCAGGTCCAGCAGCAGTTCCTCCATCCCTTTCCGGCGAAGCTCCGCCAGGGCCTGCTTAAACTCCTCATAGGTGTTGGCTGAGAAACGGCTGATCTTGATATAACCGATCTTATCGTCTACCATATAGCTTACATCCACCGAGCTGGTTGGGATCTTGTTCCGCTGGATCGTGAAGTTGAGCACCCTCTTGGTACCCGGACGCAGGATGCCCAGGTTAACCTTTGTTCCCTTCGGGCCACGCAGGCGCTTGAACACGCCCTCGTTGTTGATGTTGATGCCCGCCACATTCTCCCCGTCTACCTTGATGATCTTGTCGCCGGCCTGTATACCGGCAGCCTCTGACGGGCCTCCGCTCAGGGGCGTGATCACGTAGATCGTATCTTTGAAGATGTTGAACTCCACACCGATACCCTCAAAATCCCCTTCCAGGTAAGAGCGGGCCATCGCCAGTTCATCCGCAGGTATATAGGTGGTGTGCGGGTCCAGCTTCTCCAGCATTTTCTTGATGCCAAAGTCTGCCAGCTCCTCAATGTCCACTGTGTCCACATAATCGCGGTCTATGTAGCTGAGGATATCCCTGAACTTGAGGTAACTCTTGGCTGTACCCTGCGGGTTATTCGTGGAAGGCGAGAAGGTGGTAGCACCTATCAGCACCCCCACCACAAGCGCCAAAGCTATAAAAAGCGGCAGCTTTATCTGAAATGGCGAGTTCCGGACCTCCCTCCTTTCTTCTCTGTTCTCCATCTTATCCATAGTTCTGAAAAAAAGTAAGTACACCTGCCGCCACAGCCCAGTGCCATGGCAGCCAGTGCTACAAGTTAATCAAATATTAAGAGGGGCTATTCATCTATACAAGACAAAGTTGCGAAGGTTACGCACCTGCTGCCCCTCCTTACCCTCTTTTTTAGTACAACAATATCTAAGATAAAATAATTTTACAGATAATCCACTTACGCTTATCTACTTAGCCGAAACGGCAGTTTCCAAATTAATCCCTTACCTTTGTAACTCAGCAACACAACACTATGGGCAGAATATTGGCAATTGATTACGGGACAAAACGTGTAGGGCTGGCCGTGACGGACGTCCTGCAGATTATCGCCAACCCGTTAGAAACCGTTCACGCCAAAGATGTGTTGGTATACCTGAAGGAGTATGTGCAGCGCGAGCCGGTAGAGGCTTTTGTGGTAGGGATGCCCCGTCGCCTTTCAGGGGAGGACACGGATGCCACGCAGCACGTGGTAGGCTTTGTGCGGAAACTGCAGAAAGAGTTTCCCGCCATACCGGTGCATTCGGTGGATGAGCGCTTCACCTCCAAAATGGCGCAGCAGGCCATGCTGACCGGCGGCCTGAAAAAGAAAGACCGCCAGGACAAAGGCACCGTAGACCGCGTGAGCGCGGCCATTATTTTACAGTCGTATTTAGAAAGCAGAACCATATGATTTACCCAATTGTCGCTTACGGCGACCCTGTACTAAAAGAAGTAGCTGAAGATATCCCGCAGGATTACCCTGAGTTAAAGGAGCTGATCCAGGACATGTTTGACACTATGTACCACGCCCACGGCGTAGGCCTGGCTGCTCCACAGATTGGTAAAAGCATCCGCCTGTTTGTGATCGACTCCGAGCCTATGATGGACGAGGAAGACGAGGGAAAAGGTGTGAAAAAAGCGTTTATCAACCCGGAGATTATTGAGGAGGACGGTGAAGAGTGGGGCTTTGAGGAAGGCTGCCTGAGCATACCCGGTGTACGCGAAGTAGTGTACCGCCCGGAGCGCATCGTGATCCGCTACTTTGATGAGGAGTGGAACGAGCACGAGGACACGTATGATGGCATGACGGCCCGCGTGATCCAGCACGAGTACGACCACATCGAAGGCATCCTGTTTACAGATCACCTGAACGGCCTGAAGAAGCGCCTGATCAAGAACAGACTGACCAAGATCTCGAAGGGCGAGGTAGATGCGGATTACAAGATGAACTTCCCGCTGGTGTCGAAGAAAAGATAAGCTATACCAGAAGGCATATGAAGAACCGCCTGCTGCAGATTTGTGGCAGGCGGTTTTTTATGTCTGAATTTTCCGCAGTCTATCACCAAAGAAGAGATATTTTAAAACAGGGTACTCTCGAAAAGCAGCCCGTTAACGGCAACATAGCTAGTTACGGGTAGTCAGGAATGTTTAGCCCTAAAACAATGTCACGCTCTGCCACCCAAATGTCATTTTCTTTTTGGGGATACAGTACACCGGAGCCGCCTCTTGGTGAGGGGTTCCTATCTTCTGCTGTTAGCAAAGGATCATCCGCAAAATGGTAATCTGCGAGGTAATACTCGTTGATCTCCGGCTCCTTAATGGTAGCGTGGATATGGGCAGGCTCTGAGCGGCTAGGATAGGTACCGGGTCTGAGTGTATACAAAGTATATTTCCCATCTGCATTCGTCTTAACCCATCCGCGTATGTAGCCATGGCGCTTAGCCCAGCCGGTTTCCCCTCCCTTCGTGGGGTATATTCCTGCCTGGTTAGTATGGTAGACGTACAGTATTACGCCTTCAGCTGGTGTCTTCCCGTCGCTTTGATAGATAGTGCCTGTTATTTGTAGCCTTTGCCCTTCCTCATGAAAATCAGGAAGCGTATCAACAGGAGAGAGCCTTTTATCACCATACTCATAAACTGCTTCACAGCCTTCGCAGGGGCCACCAACAGGATTAACAGAAAACTTCTGATGGCTACGCTCATCCTGCACCTGACACCCTGCTGCCAAAAGTAAAAACGGTAATATAAAGAGTAGCTTTATCATAGTACCACAGCATACTGACAAACCAGATACGATCAGTCAATCACACTGAACAGTCGGCCCCAGCGGATGCCGTCTAAGAAGCCTCCGCTCGGGTCTCTGGACATCCAGACAAACACGGCCTTACCCACAATGTGGTCTTCCGGCACAAAGCCCCAGTAACGCGAATCAAGTGAGTTGTCCCGGTTGTCGCCCATCATGAAGTAGTAGTTCTGTTTGAAGGTATACTGCGTTACTTCCTGGCCGTCGATGAACAGCTTTCCCTCCTGCACCACAGCGTTTTCGTTTTGCTCGTACTGCAGAATGACCCTTTCGTACAGCGGGAGCGTTTCGGGTGTGATAGAAACAGTGGCGCCGGCCTCAGGTATGTAGAGCGGCCCGAAGTTGTCCTTGTTCCATTTGTAGGTTTCGGGGCGCTGCGGGAAGATTCCGGACCCAGCCTCGCCAGGCTGCTCCAGCAGCGGCTTGACATGATAGATAAAGTCGAGGGAGGCCAGCTCCTCTGCCTTCTCCGGACTTACACACGCTACATAGCCGTCCTCCACGTGGTACACATCCTTGATCCCCCTATCCATAAAGAAGCTTTCGCTTAGCACCCTGTCTGTAACAAAGCCGTACTGGTGCTGCTCTTCCTGCGGGTTCTCCACCATACTGCCGTTGATGTATACCCGGGCATTGCGTATGGCAAGTGTATCTCCGGCCATGCCTACGGCACGCTTGATGTAATTGGTCTTCAGGTCCACGGGGTGCTCGTCTTCAGCAGGAAAGTTAAAAACAACCGGGTCGTTATGCTTGATCTCAGAGAAGCCGGGCAGGCGGAAAGGCTCCAGTTCAATAGCATCCGAGTAGGAAGCCAGGTCGGTACCCCAGATCTTTTGGTGCGTAAGCGGTACCTGAAGCGGTGTCATGGGCGTACGGGAGCCGTAGTGCAGCTTGCTTACAAAGAGGTAATCCCCCACCAGCAACGAGCCTTCCATGGAAGGGGTAGGTATGGCATACGCCTCAAAAGTTGCCCAGCGGATAAAGCTGGCCACGACCACTGCAAATACCAGCGCATCAGCCCACTCCCTGATAAAGCTCTTCTTCTTTTTAGGCCCCTTGCTTGGCTGCTTTCTCTTCCAGTATTTCATTTTCATAGGATGGGATGTTGGGATACTTTATCTAACAATAACTGCGCTACTCACTGTAAATTATATTCCCTAAAGAATAATTTGTTTCACGAAAGGGCAAAAGCGTCTTAATTTGGCTCCAATAAGCTTCACCAGAAGCAAAAGAAAATAGAAACAGCGGCGCTTTACCCCGCAGGCCTCTTTAGCTCATACAGCAGCAGCTCCTCCTCGTCATTGGGCAGTTGCACCAGCTTCCGGTACCTGAGCCCCAGTTTTTCCAGCAGCCTCTGCGAAGCCACATTCTCTTTTGTCGTGATGGCCCTTATCACCCCAACACCAAAGTGCTCAAAGCCCGCTTCTTTTAGTTTACCAGCGGCCTCAAAGGCATACCCCATGTTTTCATATGCCGGCAGAAACGCAAACCCCAGATCGATGCCCTCCAGCCCTTCTCTGTCATACAACCCACAAATGCCTATTTTAACTCCGTCTGCCTTTCGGACAACTGTGTAGTTTGAGTAGCCGAGCCTTTCCAACTGGGGTATGAACCTGCTCTGGATGTAAGCCTTTGCGCCCTCAACAGTCCTGACGTTCCGGTCTCCGATGTTCTTTAGCCACTTTGGGGTGTTCAACAGCTCCAGCAGGAAGGAAGCATCCGCCTCAGAGGTCGGGATGAGGAGCAGCCTGTCTGTTTCGAATGAGTTGTGTGTGTTCATCGCGTAGTGTAATTGACTGTCTTTAAAAAGGAGCTTTGCCTAATTAAGAGGAATCCCCTAACCAATATAGCATTATTCCTCCACACCTATAACACCTAGATACAATCTCTGCCTCGTAAACTACGTAAGCTGCAGGTATGGCGAACACATACAAGGCACTACTTCTGCTCCTCTCCCTCCTGCTACCTTTTAGTGGCTATACCTGGGGCTTCTTCGCACACCAGCGCATTAACCGGCTGGCCGTGTTCTCCCTGCCCCCGGAGATGATCGGCCTCTACAAAAAGCACATCCGCTACGTTACCGAGAACGCTGTAAACCCCGACCGCCGCCGCTATGCTGTAGATTATGAGGCACCCCGCCACTACATAGACCTGGACGTTTACGGCGACAGCGCCTTGTACAGGTTACCACGCTTCTGGCAGCAGGCCGTGGAGCAGTACAGCGAAGACACGCTGCAGGCCTATGGCATTGTGCCCTGGCACATCAACTTTATGAAGTATCAGCTTACGCAGGCTTTCAAAGAGCGTAACCTGGACCGCATCCTGCGCCTGAGCACTGAGATAGGCCATTACATAGCAGACGCCTGCGTGCCGCTGCACACCACCCAGAACTACAACGGCCAGCTCACCGGCCAGCGCGGTATCCACGCGTTTTGGGAGACCCGCCTGCCCGAGCTGTACTCCGGCAACTATGACTTTTTTGTGGGGCAGCCCCAGTACATTGAGCAGCCACAGCTAAAGGCTTGGAACCTGGTCGCCAGCGCCCACACCGCCCTCGATTCAGTGCTATACTTTGAGCGCCAGCTGACGGAGGAGTTTGATGAAGACAAGAAGTACAGTTTTGAGGTGCGTAACAACCTGACCACCCGTGTTTACTCCCGCGCCTTCTCCGAGGCTTACCACAGGAGGCTAAACGGACAGGTGGAGCGGCAAATGCGGCGGGCCGTGCAGGCCATCGCCAGCTACTGGTACACCGCCTGGGTGGATGCCGGCCAGCCCAACCTCAACAACCTCGGGAGCACGATCTCTCCGGAAGAGCAGCAACGCCTGGAGATGGAAAAGAAGGAGTATGAGACAGGGCCGCATAAGCCACGCGAGGAGGGGGATGGGCTATGATTCGGGTAGCCCTTTCAGCTTCCTCACCAGCCTCATCCGCAACTCCCGCACCTTTTTTATACCTTGGGGCAGGCGATTGTAGTGAAGCACCGGGATAGGCATTGCAGTAGCACCAAAACTTTTATAGAAGGACACGATGGCCTCCTCTGTGGCATCAGGACTTTCGAAGTCTAAGGTATAAGGCTGTCCCGCATACCGCTGGATCATGTAGTCCAACAAGAGCGTGCGGCCATTCTGCTTACGGCTATGCCTGGGGGCCGCATTGAAAATGTAAACGACACGCCCACCCCACACCATAAACAGGCAACCGGCGTTTTTACGGCCTGCTTGGTCCTCCGTATAGAGAAGCCTTGCCACCCCTTTGCTCCTTAGCACCTGATGCAGCTTCCTTAGCAGCCTGTATGCCCCTTCCGACACGCCGCCGAACACCCTTCCTGCCGCATCCTGTTTAAAGAAATCAATGAGAGGTTCTATATCATCACTTTCTACGATGCTTAGCTGGGCTTTGTGCGCACGCCTCAGATTCATTTTCCTGTCGCGGGTGTAACTTTGAAAGATGCGCTCATACCCTGGGGAAAGGTCCAGGTAATGTGTTGCGGTATGGCCTACCTGCACAGCTGGCATCGCAGGAGGCAACTGATTGTCTGTGTTAAAAGCAAGGTTGATCACATACCTGAACTTTCTGTGCAGCTCGGCAATAAAAGCCTCATATACAGCTTTACAAACTTTCTCTGCACTGTACACCCCCAGCTGCTGGCAGTAGAACGGCTGCTGTATGTACCGCAGCCCTAACTTCCGGCGGCAGGGCACCGGCATCACCATTTGGTACCCCCCCTCCTGGCTAAGCGCTACCACAGCCTCCCACCCCGGCGACACCACATCCAGGTACCACGACATCGCATATACCTGTCGCTGGCACGATTGCTCAACCACGCTATCCCACTGTGTTTTATCTATTTCCCGGTGTGTTAGGTAAACAATGCTCATGTTGCGGACTCATTTACCGGCTCCGTGTCATGCAGCCTTAACAGGTTCAAAACAATGTCTCCTCCCGCGTCCGTGTCAATCGCTTTTTTGAAACGGGTGTTCCAGAGTATCTCATCATAACGGTAAGAGAAGCGGGAGTGTATGTACTGCCCAAAGGACTCGTCGTAGCCCTTGACCAGGATCAGTATCTCTGCCCCCTGCTGCTTTAGCTGCTCCGCCGTTACATTGTACAGCGGGCTATCCTTGTCAATGTGGTGCTTGATTGTCCAGTTCAGCGGGAAGAAGTGCAGCGAAGACTGCTCCAGCTTCAGGTTGTAATAATGGCGGTCGTAACCCGCATCATGCACCATCAGCAGTACTTTTGCCTCCATCTCCAACAGCACATTGTTCCGCTTGTTAGCCAGCCGAAACTGCAGAGTTTTACCCTCTCTTTCAGGCGCTACAACGGCATTGTTACTGTATAGGATGCGTACATGCGGTTTTGAGAAACGACCGAACACCACACCGGTAATCATGGCAAAGCCCACCCAACCCAGCAGCGACTCCAGGGTTACGACCAGGTTCATCGCCACACCGTGTGGCGACAACACCCCATAGCCTACCGTAGTAAAGGTTTGCACGCTAAAGAAAAAAGCGTTTAGAAAAGGCGGGAGGTCCGGGTCTACCCCATGCAGGTTTTCAACACCGCACCACAGGTACAGCAGGGCAAACACCACGTTTATGAGGAGGTAAAAAATAAGAACGAGCAGTGAAAGCCGTTCTACAGAAATCCTGCTCAGGTACTGGTAAGCATCGTAGAGCCGTGGCTGGCTACCCCGCTTTACAATGTTAAATGACCCGTCCTTGTTTATCAGGCGCTTGGTCCGGCCACTGTACTTTTCCCCCAGTCCAGGATCCACGGCTCGCCTCCACATTTTTCTCATAGGCTTTGTCAGTACAGCAAGATACGAAAGTATAGCGAGATGTATTCGCAGCTGTGCTTCCGCGTCAGGCCAAAAATAGATATCTTGCCAGATCATAAAATGGCAACATAACCAATGAATAACCTTAATCCTTCTCTCAGGCAGTTGCGCGTTCTGCTCGCACTGCTCCTGGCCGTCTCTCTCCTACCGCAGGCGCTGGCTCAGAAATCAACAAACGTTGATCTCGCCAAACTGGATGCCTACTACCAGAAAGCGCTTCAAGAGTGGGATGTGCCGGGTATGGCCATCGCCATCGTGAAAAACGACTCAGTTATCTTCGCCAAAGGCTACGGCGTGCTTAACAACAAGAGCGGCGGCACCGTGGATGCGAACACCGTTTTCGGCATTGCCTCCAACTCCAAGGCCTATACCGCTGCGGCACTGGCCACACTGGTAGATGCCGGCAAGATCAAGTGGGATGACAAGGTAAAGAAATATGTGCCATACCTGCAGCTTTACGACCCTTACGTAACCGAAAACCTAACGATCGAGGACCTGCTGAGCCACCGTGTAGGCTTCAAAACCTTCAGCGGCGACTTACTGTGGTACAACACCACCTACAGCCGCCCGGAAATCATTGAGCGCATGCGCTACCTGGAGCCAACCTACGGCTTCCGAGATGGCTACGGTTACTCTAACCTCATGTTCATCACGGCTGGGGAAGTGATTGAGAAGGTGACGGGCAAAACCTGGGAGAATTACATCAAGGAAACATTTTTCCAGCCGCTGGGCATGAACCGTTCTTATACCTCCGTAAACGAGTTGAAAGGCATGCAGAATGTGGCTTCCCCGCATGGCTCTGACGAGAACGGGAAACCCGTGGCCACTACCCTGACCGCCTGGGACAACTGGAACCCTGCTGCCGGTATCTTTACCAGCGTGAACCAGCAGGCGCAGTGGATGCGTCTCCAGCTGAACCGTGGCTCCTACCAGGGCAAGCAGATCTTCAGCGAAGATGCCAGCCGCAACATGTGGGCTGCGCACAATGCCATGCCGGTCTCAAAGCAGGCCGAATCCGTGACACCCTCCACGCACTTTGTGGCTGCCGGCCTGGGCTGGTTCACGAGTGACTACGAAGGGCGCAAGCTAGTATACCACGGCGGTGGCCATGAGGGCATGAACAGCCGTACGGTGCTGGTGCCGGAGGAGAAGCTGGGTGTGGTTATCCTGACCAACAGCATGAGCAGCATCATGACTCCCCTGGCAAATTACACGATAGACCGTTTCTTTGGCATACAGAACGGACGTGACTGGAGCCAGTTTAACCTGGATGCACGCGCCGCTGCCCAAAAGAAACAGGCCGAAACCATGACCCAGGCCCCGAAGGAGAAGAAGCGCAAAAGCAAACCGACCATGGACCTGGCTGCCTATACCGGCACCTATAGCAGCCCGCTTTACGGGGAGGCCGTTGTTTCGTTAAAGAACGGGAAACTGGACCTGCAGCTAACTCCTGCCCCTACCTTGGGAGGTACGCTGCACCACTGGCAGACCAATATTTTTGAACTGGACTGGAAAAACGACTTTGCCTTGCTAACCCCTACGCGTGTGCGCTTCCTGATCGGAGAGGATGGAGGTATAGCCGAAATGAGGCTGGACGCTAATAACCCTGACTTCCACTTCGACGAGCTTACGTTCAGGAAAGTGGAGCAGCTGTCGGGCAAATAGCTCTTCCCGCTGGACTGGATCAGCTGATTTTTGCTTCCCTGCAGGGTAGGTCGCAAACTGCTTCGCCTGAGCCTGCAGGGAGGCACATTTTTAGTTAAGAAAAGATAAGAGCAATTGCACTTATTACGGCAAAATAGGCTGCTATAATCCAATAAGCAATTGCATCGCTGCTGGAATAGACTTTTTTCATGATAAACAACCTTAAAAATAAATAAAAACGTTTCCAAAGCCACCCGTAAGTAACTTATTACTAACAGTATACGCATCGTAATTAGCATATGTTAATTCTTATATCACATATACATATCTAAAGCGTAAAACCTCTCTGGCACCAGCTACTGCCACACATCCTGCAGGGCTGAAAAAATTGTATCGCTGGCTTCTGTGCGTGTGTAGAGGAGGAGTAAGCAGAGGTAGGGTAAGACAGCATATGCGGAAGGGCGGCAAAAAGCGGTTCGCTACTTCAGGGAACTGAAGTGCAGGGGAAGGGGGAAGAATAAAAAAGGGCCGCTGCAGTACTGCAGCGGCCCTTTCCATATGCCATTCTATAAATTTATACCAGCTTCTTGTAGCGGATACGCTTCGGCTCTGTATCGCCCATGCGCTTCTTCTTGTTCTCCTCGTACTCGGTATAGTTACCCTCAAACCAGTACACCTGTGAGTCACCCTCAAAGGCCAGGATGTGCGTACAGATACGGTCCAGGAACCAGCGGTCGTGGGAGATGATCACGGCACAACCGGCGAAGTTCTCCAGCGCGTCTTCCAGGGCGCGGATCGCGTTCACGTCCAGATCGTTGGTAGGTTCGTCGAGTAGCAACAGGTTACCGCCTTCTTTCAGCGTCATGGCCAGGTGCACGCGGTTACGCTCCCCACCCGACAGCTTGTCCACCTTCTTCTCCTGATCTCCGCCGGAGAAGTTGAACTTGCTCACATAGGCGCGGGAGTTCACCTGGCGGCCGGCCATCATCATGTGCTCTGTACCGCCGGAGATCACCTCAAACACCGATTTGCCCGGATCCAGCTGGGCGTGCTCCTGATCCACGTAGGAGATTTGCACCGTAGAGCCTACCGTGAAGTCACCGTTATCCGGCTTCTCCTGCCCTGTGATGAGCTTGAACAAAGTCGTTTTACCGGCACCGTTCGGCCCGATGATCCCCACGATACCACCCTGCGGCAGCGCAAAGCTCAGGTCCTCGAACAGCAGCTTATCGCCGTAGGCCTTGCTCACGTGGTTCGCCTCTATTACCTGGGCACCCAGGCGTGGACCGTCCGGGATAAACAGCTCCAGTTTCTCCTCTTTCTGGTTAGCCTCCTCGCTGGCCAGCTTATCGTACTGGCTGATACGGGCCTTGGATTTGGCATGACGGGCCTTCGGAGCCATACGCACCCACTCCAGCTCGCGTTGGAGCGTTTTCTGGCGCTTGCTCTCCGTTTTCTCCTCCTGCGCCAGGCGGCTGGCCTTCTGCTCCAGCCAGCTGCTGTAGTTGCCTTTCCACGGAATGCCCTCGCCACGGTCCAGCTCCAGGATCCAGCCGGCCACGTTGTCCAGGAAGTAACGGTCGTGGGTTACGGCGATCACGGTGCCTTTGTACTGCTGCAGGTGCTGCTCCAGCCAGTCCACCGACTCTGCGTCCAGGTGGTTGGTAGGCTCGTCCAGCAACAGCACATCCGGCTCCTGTAACAACAGACGGCAAAGGGCCACGCGGCGCTTCTCACCACCCGACAGGTTGCCGATGATGGCATCTTCCGGCGGCGTGCGCAGGGCATCCATGGCGCGCTCCAGGCGGTTGTCCAGCTCCCAGGCATTCAGCTGGTCCAGGCGCTCCTGTACCTCGCCCTGGCGTTCGATGAGCTTGTTCATCTCATCGTCGGTCATTTCCTCGGCGAACTTCATGTTGATCTCGTCGAACTCCTTCAGCAGGTTCACCACCTCGCTCACGCCCTCTTCCACTACCTCGCGCACCGTCTTGGCAGGGTCCAGCTGAGGCTCCTGCTCCAGGTAGCCCACGGTATAGCCCGGGCTCCATACTACCTCACCCTGGTACTCCTTATCAACCCCAGCGATGATTTTCAGCAAGCTGGACTTACCCGAACCGTTCAGACCCAGCACACCAATCTTGGCACCGTAGAAAAACGAAAGGTAAATATTCTTAAGTACTTGTTTCTTTGGAGGGTAAATCTTACTTACCCCAGCCATCGAAAAGATTATGGTTTCGTTACTCATGCTGTTATTATAGTGTTTTGCGGATACAAGTTAAACAAAGCCAGCCTCATTTCCGTGCCCGGCGCCCGGAAAGAGCCCTCTGGCCTATCCTCCTGATTATTATTTATTAAGGAATTACAAATATCGTAAAAATTCATGTCTTTGCACTTCACATAATTGCGCTGAAATACTTAAACTTGTAAAAAAACTGTATGGGTAAAGTGTGCACAGACTGATTTGGGCACCAGACTATCCTGTTAACGGCTTTGCTGCCTAAGTATAGGAGCAAACGCTGCAGGTTAAGCTGCGTATGCTAAGGTTAGTTTAATTTTGTCGCCTTACCCTATTCTACGACCCATATAACCCGATCCAGTAAAATGGAAAACAACAACCTATTGGAAGAAGCCAAAAAATATGGCTTTATTCAGGACCAGCAAGTATGGCTAAAGCCGTTTATGAACTACCCTGCCAGACAAGTGGGTGAGGTAAAAGAGTCTGAAGATGACTCGCTGGTTTATTTCGCCAAGCGTTTCGAGATGTTTCAGGAAAAGGTGAACAACCTGCTGGAGCGTATCGCAACCTCTGAAAACAAAGGCTCTTTCCTCATGAAGGTGCTGCACATGAAGGAGCAGGTGGGCAACTATGATGCCCTGGGCGACTTTGAGCAGATCTACCACACCCTGGGCAAGGCAGAGGAGGAGATAAATGAGACGATCAAACAAAACCGCGAGAAGAACCTCAACATCAAGATCGGCCTGATACAGGAGGCCGAAACGCACAGCGACAGCATTGAGTGGAAGGAAGCGACTGACAAGCTGAAAGAGCTGCGCGCTACCTGGATCAAGACCGGCCCCGTGGAGAAAGAGCTGACCGAGGAGATCGAAGAGCGCTTCAGGGCCGCCGTTGAGAAGTTCTTTGAGCGTAAGAAAAACTTCTTCGAGGACAAGAAGCGGATGCAAAACCGCACATATGAGAAGTATAAGGAGCTGATCCAGCAATCGGTGGCGCTGCAGAATTCTGAAGACTGGGAGAATACCACAGCCAAGCTAAAACAGCTGCAAAACCAGTGGAAGGAAATAAACGGCAACAGCCTCCCGCGCAAGGTAACCACCAAGCTCTGGACAGATTTCCGCCGTGCCCACAATTACTTCTTTGACCGCCTGAAGCAGAAGATCAACAACGAGAAAGCGCAGTCGAGAGAGAAATTCTACGAAACCAACTATGAGCGCAAGCAGGAGCTTGTGTCGGAGGCAGAGCGCCTGCTGCAACAGCACAGCATGGGCGAAGCGGTAAAACGCGCCAAGGAGCTGCAGGCCGAGTGGAAGAAAGTGGGCCCTGTACGCCCGGATGTGTCGGACATGATCTGGGAGCGCTTTATCAAAGCCTGCGACAAGGTGTTTGAGATGAGCAGTCTGGAGCACTACATCCGTAAGCGCCAACAGGCCGCAGACGGCAGAATGTCGGAGACAGATGGCCTGCAGGCCCGCATTAACGCGCTGAAAGACTTCATCAAGTCTGACAAAAACGAACTGGAGGTGCTGGAGACAAACCTGGGCAAGCTGAACGACTCGCCCAGCAACGACGCCTTCCGCAACATGCTCAAGGGCAAGATCCGTAACTTCAACCGCAAGATCAACACAAAGCAAGAGCTGATCGAGCTGTTCAAGGGGCAGCTGAGCGCCATCAGCAAATAAGGCAGACACAGCACAGTGTCTCAGCAGTTTTTAGCACGCTGAGGAGCTCATACAATCTAACAGAAAAGGTCTGCTGCCCCCGTAGCAGGCCTTTTTTGTATCTGAATTTGCACCGCCTACAGCTACTGTTATAGCCCCGAAAAATACGTCAAAAATTTTTGCACCCATTTTGAACATTTATGCTTTATTTGCGTTGTGTTGGTAAAAACAGACAAAAAAGCAATTTTTTTCGCTAAAAATTTTTGTTCTTGTATTTCTTTATACTTTTGCAAACCATTTCAAAAAGCCATTAATTTTTTAAGGAGACAATACTATGTACTGGACACTGGAATTAGCATCATACCTGGAGGACGCACCCTGGCCAGCCACTAAAGATGAGCTGATCGACTTTTCTATCCGTTCAGGTGCCCCCATGGAAGTTGTAGAGAACCTACAGGCGCTGGAGGATGACGGACAGCCTTACGAGAACATCGAAGAGATCTGGCCTGACTACCCTACCAAAGAAGATTTCATGTTCAACGAGGACGAGTACTAAGGTTAATTATGAAGGATGAATTAAGAATTATGAATGGCCCGTTTGATAGCTGTCTATAATTCATAACTCATAATTTATAATTCATAATTGGGCAAAGCTTGATCGTTGAAGTAAAACATCTGGTTGCGGGTTATGGAGACAGAATCCTTATCCGCAACCTTTCTTTTTCTATCCCTGCCCCAACCTTTGTGGCTATCATCGGCCATAACGGCGCCGGGAAAACTACACTCTTCAAGGCCTTTCAGCAGAAGGTGGATTACGAAGGTCAAAGAGAGGTGCAGGGGAAAGACCTCCGGCACCACACCAACCCCTCCGGCAGCGGCCTGCTCTCTTACCTCCCGCAGAAAAACATCGTTTCCTTCCCCATCAAGGTGCACGACCTGGTGGTAATGGGCCTTTTCCGCAAAAAGCGCTTCTTTGAGGATTATGATGCCGCAGACTATACCTTGGCGGCCCAGGTCCTGGAGCAACTACAGCTTTCTCACCTCATAGATCACGACTTCACTACACTCTCTGGTGGCGAACAGCAGCTGGTGTGGTTGGCGCAGCTCATGTTACAGGATGCCAGGATCAGCCTATTGGACGAGCCGACACAGCAGCTGGATGTCTATTACAAAAATCAGGTGTTCAGGCTGCTGCAGGACTGGGTAGCGCAGCGCCGGAAAACTGTCCTCTGCATCACCCATGACCTGCACAACCTGCTTCCCATGCAGGGGCACCTCCTGAACCTATCCAAGCCAGCCCCTACACTGGAGCCCATCTCGCCGGAGACTGTACGCGAGAACCAGGCCTTTCTGGAGGCAGGGAGGCTGCCTGTGCTGTAAAAGGCATGTGAAGGCCCCACAGCCTGAAAACGCCCGCTTTAGTTTTAATTACCTGCCGCAAAAGCCTCAGCAAGGATAAGGTCCTCCGGTGTGGTGAGCTTGATGTTGCGGTAGCTGCCTTCCACCAGCACGACCTTCTCCCCCAGCTGTTCTACCACCGAGGCATCGTCGGTAAAGTGTTCCTGCTCCGCCTGCTCATAGGCCCGGCGAAGGATGCTGGCTTTAAAACACTGCGGTGTTTGCACCAGTTTGTAGTTTGCCCGCGGCACGGCACGGCTGCCCTCCTGTGTCAGCTCCCGGATGGAGTCTTTGGGAGATACCGCCACTACGGCGCTTCCATGTGCAGCCGCAGTGGCATAGGCTGCTTTTATCGTCGCTGTTTCCACAAAAGGGCGCACACCGTCATGCACCGCCACCAGGGCTTCTTCCCCCAGCACGGCCGCCAGACCGTTCTTTACGGAGCCAAAGCGTGTGGCTCCGCCGGGAACGGTCATGTGGAACAGCTTAAAACTATGCTTGCGGCAGAGCTCGCGCCAGGTAACCAGCTGCTCCTGTGGCAGCACCACGATTAGCCGCACCTGCGGGTTGCAGGTATAAAACCGCTCAATGGTGTGCATCAGAATTGGCTTGCCTGCCACCTCTATAAACTGCTTGGGTATATCGCGCTGCATGCGACTGCCGGAGCCACCCGCCACTATGATCGCATATTCAGGAAGTTGAGCCATAGCTGCAAAGATAGCTTTTTGCGTTATGAGTTGCGAACAACGGGTGCTGCGTTATACCTGTGGCTGGCGCTGCTCTTGGCAGCCGTGCAGGCATTGGTCACTTACAGCAGAGGGTCGCCTGTGAAAACATGCTTTAAAGAGACCGGCCTGTGGTGGGCTCAAACTGGCATGTGAAGGTATAAAAAAGAAGCCCCGGCCATTACAGTCGGGGCTCTTCCTAATTCAAAAGAAAATTGTTTTACAGGATCAGCATCACGTCGCCGTAGCTGAAGAAGCGGTACTTCTCTTTCACAGCCTCCTCGTAGGCCTTCATCACCAGCTCATACCCACCGAAGGCAGCAGCCATCATCAACAGGGTGCTCTCCGGCATATGGAAGTTTGTAACCAGGCTATTGGCAATCTTAAAGTCGTACGGAGGGAAAATAAAGCGGTCTGTCCAGCCCTCGTTTGGCTTCAGGCGGCTGTTAGCCGACACAGAGGACTCCAGCGCGCGCATAGAGGTTGTACCGATGGCGCACACTCGCTTTTTGCTGTCCAGTGCGCGGTTTACCAGCTCTGCTGTTTCCGATGGCACCATAAAGTTCTCAGAGTCCATCTTGTGCTTGGTCAGGTCTTCCACATCCACCGGACGGAAGGTTCCCAGGCCTACATGCAGTGTTAGAGGCGCCACGTCCACGCCCTTGATCTCCAGGCGCTTCAGCACTTCTTTGGTGAAGTGCAGACCGGCTGTCGGAGCAGCTACGGCACCTACATTCTTGGCATACACTGTCTGGTAACGTTCTCTGTCCTCAGGCTCTGCCTCACGTTTGATGTATTTAGGAAGCGGCGTTTCGCCCAGGTCGTTAATGGTCTTGTAAAACTCCTCGTCCGGCCCATCGAACAGGAACTTGATCGTACGGCCACGGGAAGTGGTGTTGTCGATCACCTCAGCTACCAGATCGCTCTCGCCGAAGTATAATTTATTGCCTACACGTATCTTACGGGCCGGATCAACCAGCACATCCCACAGGTGAATGTCTTTGTTCAGCTCACGCAGCAGGAAAACCTCTATCTTGGCGCCGGTCTTTTCTTTATTGCCATACAAACGCGCCGGGAACACCTTTGTATCATTCACAACCATCACATCCCCATCGTCAAAGTACTCCAGGATATCCTTGAAGATGCGGTGCTCGATCTTGCCGCTGTCACGGTGCAGCACCATCATGCGAGACTCATCACGGTTTTCTACAGGGTGAGTGGCCAGAAGATCTGCAGGTAGGTCAAATTTAAATTCGGATAATTTCATAAATTAAATATTACGGTATTTAACGTTTCGCAATGTGCCTCTGGAATGACAACAGATAAACCTCCGGTTGCAGTTCATAAGGTCCATCTGCTAAAAAACAAAAAAATGAAACCGCAAATTTACTCAGTTTGCACGAAATATTCTTACTTTTAAGAAAATTACTTTGGCACGTTCCAACCAGACTAAAGAAGAAGACTATGATATACCTGCGCTTAGTTGCTGAGAGCTTCCGTTTTGCGTGGCAGGCCCTGCGGTCTAACCTGCTCCGCACGATCCTGTCTTTGCTGGGTGTAACAATCGGTATCTTTGCCATTATCTCGGTGTTCACGCTGGTAGACTCCCTGGAGCGCAACGTACGCGACAGCATGAGCTTTATCGGCGACAAGGTGATCTATGTGCAGAAGTGGCCCTGGTCTTTTGGTGGCAACTACCCGTGGTGGAAGTATTTTCAACGGCCGCAGCCTAACCTCCGCGAGTTCCGGATGCTGGAGCGCAACCTAACCAACGATGCCGGCGTCGCTATTTTTGCCGAGAAGGGCAACAACACCTTCAAGCAAGGCAGCAACAGCTTTTCTAATGCAGGCTTGTTCGGGGTTAGTTATGAGTATAACAGGGTAACAGAGATTCCAATAGAAGAGGGCCGCTATTTTATCCCGCAGGAGGTAGATGCGGCTCGCAACGTAGTCATTATCGGCAATGAGATGGCGAGCAACCTGTTCCCTTTCGGTAACCCGCTGGGGCAGACGATAAAGGTGGCAGGGCAAAAGCTCGTGGTGATCGGTGTGATGGAAAAGCAGGGAGAGAGCATGTTTGGCCTCCCAAACTTTGATCAGATGGGCATAGTGCCTTACGGAACCTTCGGAAAGATGTTTGATGTGGGCCCCGATGGCATTGGCTCCACCATTGCTGTAAAAGGGCGGGAGGATGACCCGGGCCTGCTGGAGCTAGAGTATGAGATACAGGGCCTGATGCGTAACATCCGCGGCCTACGCCCCCGCGACGAGGACAACTTCGCGATGAACCGTCCGGAGATGGCGACCCAGGCAATTAGCGGCTTCTTTGAGGTAGTAGGCCTTGCCGGGTGGGTAATCGGGGGGTTTGCCATACTGGTAGGAGGCTTCGGGATTGCCAACATCATGTTTGTGTCGGTGAAGGAGCGCACGAACATTATCGGGATACAGAAATCACTGGGCGCGAAAAACTATTTCATACTTTTTCAGTTCCTCTTTGAGTCCGTGTTCCTCAGCCTGATAGGCGGCGGAATCGGTATTTTGCTTGTGTTCCTGCTCACGCTCATCCCCCAGGACATGATGAAGATAACGCTATCCGTCGGCAACATTATTCTCGGGCTTGGCGTATCGGCCGTCATAGGTATGCTGTCCGGGATTATACCAGCAGTTATGGCCTCAAACCTGGACCCTGTGATTGCGATCCGCTCCAAATAGCTAAGTAACAATCCCTGGCCTTTGCCGTGCCACCTCACTGCACCGCAAAGCGCCCCAATAATTTAAATGTGATGACGCGCACCCAGAGAGCTGGGTGCCCAGGAGCCTGCCTCCTGCAGAAGATGATGAAGAAAAGATTATGACAAAGCTTAGAAAGACAAGCAAAACAAAATTACACGACGAATCGCTCAACACTGGCAGCGGCCAAACTATCCTGAAGCCAGATGTAAACGAAAATAAGGCCCGATCAGTCACAGACTTGCGTGAGAGCGGCCAGTCTACTGCCCCTAAGGCATCAGAGGAAGACAGAAAGATCCGCCAGGCCTTTGTAGACAAGGACTGGAATGAGATCAAGATCGCCGACTCCTGGCAGATTTTTAAAGTGATGGCCGAGTTTGTGGATGGCTTTGAGAAGCTGGCTAAAATAGGCCCCTGCGTGTCCATTTTTGGTTCAGCCCGCACAAAATCAGACAACAAGTTCTATATTATGGCCGAGGAGATCGCGGCTAAGTTGGTGCGCCACGGCTACGGTGTAATTACGGGTGGTGGCCCGGGCATCATGGAAGCCGGTAACAAAGGCGCGCATTCCGAGGGCGGCAAATCGGTAGGCTTGAACATTCAGCTACCGTTCGAGCAGTTCAACAACATCTACATCGACTCCGATAAGCTGATCAACTTCGACTACTTCTTTGTGCGCAAAGTAATGTTTGTGAAGTATGCGCAGGGCTTTGTGGTGTTACCGGGCGGCTTCGGCACGCTGGACGAGCTGTTTGAGGCGATCACGCTGATCCAGACGAGGAAGATTGGCGCTTTCCCGATTGTGCTGGTAGGCCGCGAGTACTGGAGCGGTTTAATGCAGTGGGTAGAGAATGTAATGCTGAAGATGGAAAGCAACATCAGCCCAGAGGACCTGGACCTGGTGCACATCGTGGACGACCCCTCAGAAGCCGTTAAAATCATCGACGACTTCTATAGCAAGTACCTGCTTTCTCCGAACTTTTAACGGGAGCTATACTTTATACTTTACAAAAGTCCGCTGCCCTGGCAGCGGGCTTTTTGCTTTTACTGCATACGTTGGCTGAAGCTGTACTACGTGCAGTAACGCTCCCCCTCCGCCCCCGCTTGTCGTATAAAGGAGGTATGAACGTGAAAGCTTATTTAAGAAACCGAAAAGCCCACAGAAACCTAAAAAAAGACCTGAGGGTACAGGAGAAGCAGAACGTAGAGATCCGGGACAGCCTGGCCATGGAGCGCACCAAGCTTGCCAACGAGCGGACGTTCCTGGCGTACAGCCGCACGGCCATGGCCCTTGTTATTGCCGGTCTCTCGTTCATAAAACTCTTTGAGGGCACTTTGTACAAAGGGTTTGGAGCTGTGTTCATTCCCCTGGGCTTGGTGGTTGGCCTTATTGGCTACCGCAAGTACACCAAGAAACAGGAAAAGATAGAAAACCACACCAGGGCCTATACGCCTACCAGCACCGTGCATGCCGAAGTAGCGGCACAGGAAAAGAAAGATCCGGAGACAAAACCTTAACCACTCCGGCAGGCCCTTCACCGGACTTTTGCCACGCATCCTTACCCCGTCACAGGCTCACTTGCACGCCCTTCTGCAAACTGTACAGACTAGTGTACTCTTCCTTATACCGTTCGTATATCCTTTAAAGGCTATCCCATGCTTGATCCGGATAAAGAGAAGATAAGGAAGCTCAAGAAGAAGCTTAAGGTGCAGGAGAAGAAGAACGCGGAGATACGGGACCACATGGCCACACAGCGCACCATCTTCGCCAACGAACGTACCCTGATGGCTTACCTGCGCACAGCCATGACCGTTACTGTGGGCGGCTTTGCAGCAGTCAAGTTCTCCGATGACCTATACCTGGAGATCATAGGCATCACACTCATACCTATCGGGGTGATACTGGCGATCTATAGCTTTATCAGGTACCGTCAAAAGCAAAAACTTATCGAGGGGCATCATCAGGATTACTCCCCTACCAGCCATGAGCACGCCAAAGTGCACCAGGAGAAAGCCGGTGACGGCCTGGGCATATGAGCTGCTTTCCGGTTTGCAGCTGTACTCCCTGGCAACAGCATGAAAAGTACCACAGCCTTCGGATACCTTACCTATCACAATGGCTCCCGTATACTCCACAAAAACAGGGAAGTCATGCTGAATCCAGATAAGGAGAAGATAAGAAAGCTCAAGAAAAAGCTAAAGCAACAGGAGAAGAAGAACGCGGAGATACGGGACCAGATGGCGATCCAGCGCACCATCTTCGCCAACGAGCGGACCCTGATGGCTTACCTGCGCACGGCTATTGCCATCATTGCCGGAGGCTTTGCCGCCGTTAAGCTTTCCCAGCACCTGTACCTCGAGATTACCGGCATCATCCTTATGCCACTGGGTTTAGGGCTAGCCGCCTACAGCTTCTACAGGTACCTGCAGCAACAGAAGCTGATCAAAAAGCAACGAGAGGAGTACACCCACACCAGCCATAAACACGCCAAGCTGCACGAAAAGGAGGCATCCGGCTTCGGAAACGTTGACTAGTCCCTCTGCAACCCACCAGGCTGCATGCCCTGAGGCGAGTTTTCCTTTACCCCAGCCCTGTGCCACAAAAGCTACTTCAGCTAAACCAATTGCCGCCGAATTCTGTTAAGAAGGGTTGGCGTTTCGCGGCTGCAAAGCGCTGATAATTTTGTACCTTTGCTATTTAAAATACGCATCCTGAATGGCTTTTAATCAAGAGCAAATTATAAACCCGGGTGTAGCTTCGGCTGCTCTCTCACAAGACGGGGAGACGCAGCAGATAGAAGTATACGGCGCCCGCGAACATAATCTCAAAAATATATCGCTTAAGCTACCGCGCTACAAACTGGTGGTGTTTACCGGCATCAGCGGCTCGGGCAAGTCCTCGCTGGCTTTCGATACGATCTATGCCGAAGGGCAGCGCCGCTACATGGAGACTTTCTCGGCCTACGCCCGCTCCTT
Organism: Hymenobacteraceae bacterium; assembly: GCA_033838975.1. Classification (GTDB taxonomy): domain Bacteria; phylum Bacteroidota; class Bacteroidia; order Cytophagales; family Hymenobacteraceae; genus Pontibacter. The sequence goes on from JAJLKL010000134.1 coordinate 33,753, forward strand.
TATGGGCGGTCTGGAGCGCCCGGACGTCGACAAGATCGAGGGCCTCTCGCCGGTGATCTCTATTGAGCAGAAAACCACCAGCCGCAACCCGCGCTCCACCGTGGGCACCATCACCGAGATCTACGACTTCATGCGTCTGTTGTGGGCCCGTACGTCCGAGGCCTACAGCTACGTGACCGGTGAGAAGATGGTGCGCCAGAGCGATGACCAGATCGTGAACCATATCCTGGAGCACTTCGACGGCAAGCGCATTGTGGTGCTGGCACCGGTGGTAAAAGGCCGTAAGGGCCACTACCGCGAGCTGTTCCAACAGATCCGCAAGATGGGGTTCATCCGCGCCCGCGTGGACGGGGAGCTGGTCGAGATCACGCCAAAGATGCAGGTGGACAGGTATAAGATCCACGACATCGAGATCGTGATCGACAAGATCGTGGTGAAGGAGGAGGACCGATTCCGCCTGTCGGGTTCAGTGCAGAACGCACTCACCCACGGCAAGGGCACGGTGCTGATTCTGGACGTGGACGCGGACAAGACACACTTCTTCTCCCGCCACCTCATGGACCCGGCTACCGGTATCGCCTACGACGATCCGGCTCCGAACTCCTTCTCCTTTAACTCCCCCTATGGCGCCTGCCCTACCTGCAACGGCCTGGGGGAGATACAGGAGATAACCGAGGAAACCGTTATTCCGGACAAGGAGCTCAGCATCCGCCGT
>JAJLKL010000135.1:0-38035 GCA_033838975.1 Hymenobacteraceae bacterium
TAATCCGAAGAGAGCATTATGCACCAGCGGTTCGCTATTTTTTTGCGGTAACCTACACCCAGCGAGGCGCCAAGGGTTCTGTTCTCAGATGTAAAAGAAACAGTTTCTGAGGTTGTCTTTTCATAGGTATACAAAGAACCGAACCGAAGCTTAAAGTCAAGAGAGGCGTCATCTGCCAGGTTCAGGGTATACATCGGGCCAATCATAAGCACGCCATAGCTCAGCTCAACTTGTGCCGGTAACGTGGAAGTGGTTCCCTGGTTATAAGCTGTAACCTCAGCATCAAAAGCATGCGCGCCTCCCACCCATGTTCCGGTAACCCCAAAGCCTTTGCCTATCACATAGCCCACGTTTAGCAGATTCAGATGCAGCCCGGTGCCGGTTTTTACCTGGTTATTTCCAGGTATAAAACTTGGCCCCAGCCCTACCCCGATATAGCCCCTACTATGTTGGTCCTGGGCTTTTGAAGGAACATTGAAAGCTAGCAGTAGCAGCAGCGCAGCTAGCGCAACACGATAGAGTGTTTGCATTATTTTACCATTTAGATGTACAGCACAAGTATATAGAATTTTCTTTGTTTTAAAGTTTGTCCCGAACACAATTTTTCTGCTGCTAAAGGCTGTGTTATTTCTTATCCCTCCCGCGGAGCCTGTTAGCGGATAAGCTCATGTATACCCGCGCTGATGTGAGCTGCAACAGCACGTGCAACATTCGGTACAGCCCGCTGGCGCTGGAAGCCTTGTATATCAAGCAAATGCTTTTTCGTGCTCATTCAGGTTACCGGTAGCTTCTGCTGCTTTAGAAGGCAACAGGCGGCCTGTAACATGCAGCGTTACTACCACCGAAACTGCAAAGGTTGCCAGCCTGGCCAGGTTCGAAACCAGATCGCCAAGCGCTCCGTCGCCTATCTGGAACAGCATCCACGAAAAGTTCATGAGCAGGTGCAGAAAAATGGCCAGGTACAGGTTATTGCCCCACTTTACATAGAGCCACGAAACCCAGATGGCGCAGGAGAACATGAACAGGAAGGTAAGGATGGCACCCGTTACATCGCTGGCCTGGTACAGGTGTTCCAGCCCAAAGATGATGGCAGGCGGTAGGGCGGCTGGCAGAAAGCGCCAACCGCAGCAATGGTACAGCGCCCCAAAGATCAATGCCCGGAAAGCCAGCTCCTCGAATACAGCGGCTGTAAAGGCTCCTCTGTAAACCGAGAGGCCATCCAGTTCACTATTCCATTCATAGAAAAACGGGAATGTGAGAAACATGGGGAGCGTAAACAACAGCGCAATTCCGAAACTCTTCACCACCGAGTGCTTCAGGCCGAGGAGGAAGGGCAGCTGCTTCCAGAACAAGACACCTGTAACCAGGAGTATCGGGGAGTAATTGAGTGCTTTCCAGGCGACGTCGCGCAGGTATGGGTTTTCAGGAAGTATGCTCTTCGGGAACGAAACAGCCTGGATCAGTTCCTGCGAGAAATATTCCCCCAGCAGGGCGGCGATCACTAGCACGCTTAGTAAGATGTTTTTGCTTTTCATAATACCAGGTTTAAGTTAAACTTTCCGCCAAGTAAAAGCCTCTAAAACCAGAAGTCAACAAGAGAGTGACGAGGTAGTACAGTTTGGGATGAGTGATGGCCTTCAGGGGCGAAACAGCTGATTTTGGGACGAAATGTGGGGGTAGTCCTGCAGCTTATTCCGGACAAGCGGGCGGTAGGAGTTAGAGACAGGGATCCGCTCCGGGCATATTTCCGACACGAGCTCGTACTTCCCCCCTATGGTCCGGTGCGCCGAAAAGTGCGACAGGTTGACCAGGTAAGAGCGATGCACCTGCACGAACAGGTCCGGCACTTGCTCCTGCACCTGTTTTAAGGTGGCGCGTAACAGTACCGATCGCAGTTGGGCGTCCTGCTCGTACATGATCTTCACATAATTCCCCTCGCTTTTCAGGAACAGGATCTGCTCCTGCCTGAACTGGTACTCCTCCTCTTTGTTTGCCCCTTACAGATGCACAACTGCCGGTGCGGCAGGCTGAGCTGCCGCACCGGCAGACCCCTCGCCTGAGGAAACCGCTACCGGTAACCCGGCTAACCTGCTCCAAAGGATGCCAAGCAGCGGGAAAACATAGATGGAGAACACCATCAGGAAGAACGCCGGGAAATGCAGGATATCGAACTGCGGTTTAAAGACCAGCTGGTTGTAAACAAAGCTTAGCATTGTGCTCAGCAACAAAGAGGTCAGCAGTAACAGCACTTCCTGCTTCAGCTGCCAGCTGCCGCTCCCCTTCCAACAGACTGCTGCCCGCAAAAGAAAATGGACACCCCAGACGATAAGCCCATATACCATCAGGAGAAGCGTCTTGTGCTCGTGTTCGAAGTTGTAGGTGCCGAATGGCTGAAAAACGATCAGAAAAAAGAAGATGAAGAAGCCAAAGAACAGGGCTTCCACCAATGCCGCCTTAATGCTCAGAACAGGAATCGCACGACTTAACATACTCCAATAATACGAAAATCAGCTTAAGTGAATAACACCATTTTGTTAAACTAAACTGACTGATGATGCCGTCGCAGTCGCATGTTACGAGGTTAGTGTTTCGCTGCGCTGGCTCTTCTTCTCTTTCTCCCACTGTTTTGTTTTTGGTGTACCTGGTGTGCGAGGTGCAATTCAGGTATCCGCTAGCCTGTAAGCTATGGTCAGAAGTCAGAGTAAGCGCAAACATTCACGTTTCAGGTGATGGCATTGGGCGCGGTACCTACAGGAACATAAAACCTGTACTTGCAACGTGAGCTGCTGCCTTTACTGCTGCTTACGAAATGGCAGCATCCACGCCAGCTGCAGAATGATTTCCGGTGATTTAGACAGAGGCCTAAGCCCACACTCGCAGTGGTTACCCCACAACAGCAGCAGCCGGGGCAGGATCTGATTTCTCTTTTCGGCCCAGGTATAACCGGACAGGCAGCAGCAGCGCCTCCACCAGGATCACCCCTCCCATCACTACCTCGGCAAAGGGGATCTGCCTACCCAGTGTAATAACTGCCATTGCTACAAAGGGCAACGTCAGCAACAGCAGGTCCAGTTTATGCGCCAGATCACTGCGTACAAGTGTCAGGGCAAAGGCCGCGAAAGCCAGCAGGGCGAAAACGTTGGTAAGCAGCAGGCTGAAAGGCGCCGCCGCCATAGTGAGCAAACTGAACCCTAAGCCTAACCAACTGAAGACGTTCTGCCCGATGCTGTCAGTTGCTACAGGTGTGAGGTGATACGTCCGGTTGGCTTGCCACAGAAAACTGAATTTATGCTTCTCCATCCACAGCAATACCAGGTTCAGGAGCAGGAAAACGGTGTTCACATAGGGAGTACCCGCCCATTGCTGCGATACCGTTACCGCCAGTATGGCCACATTCATGGGCACCAGCATAACAGCCCCCAGCAGGCTGAAGCGCTGCGACAGCAACAGCATCCCGCACACCACCTGGCTCACCGCCACTACCTGCGCAAACAGGGCCAGCCCATGCTTTGCCAGCGCCGCCTCCAGCCATGGCGGCCCGATCAATTGCCCAAAGTTTCCACCGGTGAGTTTGCAGACGCCGGCCGAGAAAAAGATATAACCCAGGAAGAGCCGGGTAAGGAGCACGAGAAGGTCTTTGTTTTTCAACATAGTTTTATCTGATTGAGGTATAGCACGTTAAATGTATCACCCAAAGAAAAGATTTTTGCTGACGAACGGAAATCTATTAGACCAACAGGGGGAATAAAACGGCTAACACTGCCTGTAGGTACTACCTGGGCAAAGGAGAACGATAACTGTAAACCAACACGTTATGCCTGGCCTGTTATCAGCCTGTACAACAGGATCAGCACACTGATCAACACAATAGAAGTATAGATCTGCTTGTTGTACCTGGCCAGCCAGTTGGGGAGGTATATATCAAAATTATCGCGGGTAGAAGAAGAGTACTTCCGGGCTACTACGGTGATGGGGCACATGTTCCGGAACACCCACAGCACGATCCCCTCCAGCGCGATCAGCCCGAGGCAGATCCATACCCATTTGTCAATTTTATTAACCAGCACGGCATAGAACAGGTAAAAGATCACCACATTAAAGAAGACCCAGATCAGCGTATGCACTACTTTTATGAGTACAAGCTTCTTCTCATTGCTTAGCTGCTCAGTCCGCTCCCGTACCTCCTGTTTCTGCTCCATAGCCCTACCCTGTCTTTTCTTATACTTTAAAATCTCATAAGTGATAACAGGCTTAGAACAAGAAAAGCACTGCGTAAAAACACTATCGCTGGCTTGAGCTTGTAGCAGGGTTCATATCCATGCGGCTATCCGGTGCAGCAGGTACTTAGCAGACGTAACCTGCGTATCTTCCGCAATATCCAGCGCATCCCCCCCTCCGACCGCATTCTGGTGATATACGGTGCCGGCCACCTAGCTCTGCTGCTGCAGCAGTGGAGAACTCGCCTAGGAATAGACTGGTGCCTGCCCATAAGCTACTAAGGTAGTTATTCTGTAAAGGATAGAGCTTATGATATATCCCGCATCGGCCGGCTTCCGTTACAGAGATAAAAGAGCAAGCATAATCATATGACTATAAAGCGTATACATCAAGGTTTGGTGGCACTAGCATTCTTCAGCGCCCTTGGCCTGGCCGGTTGCCAGACCAGCACGGCACCAGCTGGTACTGCCGAAACAGTAACAACAACCTACAGAAGCATGGCTCCGCAGCGGGTGGATATCAGGGGGAGCGTCCTCTCGGCCCGCTACAGCGATGGGCAAGTCGTACTGGAGGTAGAGAATTTCGCCCCGTCGCCAGACTCGCGCTATAACCGGGCCTATGTGCTCGTGTTGCCAACTGCCCAAATGGTCGGGCCCGAAGGCCGGTCGATCAGCATCAGTGAACTACGACAGGGACAAAATGTGGCGATCATGCTGAGAGGCGGCGGCGAGGGAAACCGCGTAGGGCTTGGCGTTGCCCGTAAACTGTGGGTAGAAGAGGAGATCTAAGACACTGAAAGGTATAGGGCAGATATAGGTATAAGGTAAAGTGCCTGTGTTTCGCTGGCGCACGCATTTTAACTGAGAGGGAGCGTGCAGAACAGCAGCGTTTGCCGCTAAGTAGCGCTTCCTATAAGCGTCAGTGGCCTTAACTTTTTCTTCAGTGGACGGCTTTGGGTCTATTTATCACGCAGAAAGGTCAGAAGTTCCTGGTTTACCCGGTCTGCCTGCTCGTGGTGCAGCCAATGGGTGGCATCCTCCAGAAAGATCAGTTTACCGCTTGGGCAACGGGCTATACTGGGCTCTGCCATTTCGGCTCCCAGGGCAACATCCTGCTTGCCCCAGATCATGAGTGTGGGCACCTCTACATTTCTGTCCAGGTTTAGTCGCGAGTGCTTAAAGGCCCTGTACCAGTTGATCATGCCGGTCAGTGCTCCCGGTTGCTGCCAGGCCTCTTTATAAGCAGCCAGTTCTTCCTTGGAGAAAGTACCGGGTTTTGCGGTACGGGTCAGGCTTTGGGCCAGCACTCTGTAGTCAAAGGCTCCGGCGGCCTTCTCAGGCAGAAAGGGTATCTGAAAGACAGCGGCGTACCAGCTCCGGAGCATCTGCCGCGGATTCCTCTTCAGGTTTTCCAACATGACAGAGGGGTGAGGAATGTTCAGGATAATAAGCTTGTGCAACAGCTCTGGAAAGTGCATACCTAACACCCAGGCCACCACGCCGCCCCAGTCATGCCCCACCAGTACCACCTTTTCTTTCCCTAACTGATCAATCAGCCACACGATGTCTCCGGTTAACTTCTCCAGGGTATACTCCTCTACCTCCTGCGGCTTACTGCTCAGATTATAGCCACGCTGATCGGGGGCCACCACATGATAGCCCTGCGCGGCAAAGAAATCCAGCTGCTTACGCCAGCCATACCAGAACTCCGGAAAACCGTGTAAAAACAGCATAGTTTGCCTGTTTTTGTCGCCTGCCGTGGCTGCGTGCAGCGTTACATCAGGTAAATGATAATAAATGTGTTTGGGCTGTAGCATGGGGTAGCATCTCTGAGTGTTTACAGGGGTAAGGTAAATGGCTGGGGAGTTCCGGCATTATGCTTCAGCAACTGTTGAAGCAGGAAACCTTGGTTCAGGCAACCAACAAGCAAAGGCAGGCTTAAGCAAAACAGCCGCTGCGGTAAGGCAACGGCTGCTTTGCTCTGCTCATCTTATGCTAATAATACCTGTTGCGGTACGATTCATATCCACTGTCTTCGGATCTGATGTCGCGGCCATACATACTGCCGCCATAACGGGATCGTCTGTCGTCGCCACCGGAACCGGAGTAGTAATCCTCCTCGTCCCCCCTTCTTCCAAAGTCACGGTTTCTTTCGTAATCGTTGTAGCGGGCCGAGCTGCCGTACCCCATCATGTTCCTGTAGTCACTATCCCTGTCCCTGTCTCTGTCAAGATCTCTCCTGTACATGTCCTGGTCTCCTCTGTACATACCCCGTTCCTCTCTGAAATCATCCTTCTGATAACGGTCACGGTCGTAGTCCCCGGAGTAGCCTCTGTAACGGTCGCGGTTGATCATGTCGTAACTGGCTTCATCGCGCACGCTGCCTCCTCTCCTGCTCATGCGCTCATAGGCCCCGCCCATGTCGCCTTCGTGGTAGGTGCGCTCCGGCTGATAACGCCCCCGGTCCTCATCCCAGCGCCCTCCTCTATCATGCTGATAGTCACGCTCAAACTCATTGGTCAGGTTTCTGGCGCTGTGGTAATGCTCATCACCTCTGTCGTAGTCTTCATACCTGCCATAATCTCCTCTGTAGTCGTTGCGGTCGTAGCGATCTCTGTCTCGTCTGTCCATAGCTTTACGTTAGGTTTTGGTTTAAATTCAATTTCTCCAATAAACGGAGGTTCCGTTTATCCGGTTTGGAAACCCCACAGGTAGCCTCAGAAACGATGCTGCGAACAAGCGGTACTGGAGGAGCAGATACACGCCGGGGCCTGGCACCGCACAAGGTCTTTTAAAGGGCGGAAAAGTTCTGCGGATATCTCCGTCAGATTATTTTGGCAGCTGTGTAAATCCTACATAGCAGAGGCCTATATTTGCAGCGCCCTGGCCGGAAAGGAGCTATACTGATACGTTTAGCGTACAGGCCCGACCATTTCAGCTGCCAGGCGATATTTCAGTACCATTTTATAATTTCACTTGAAACATCTTTACTTCCTTCGCATCGCTCTTAGTCTTTTGCTGTTGTTTTTCCATTTTTCTGCTGAGGCGCAGCAGAAAAATAAGCCAGCACAGCAATTCCCATTTTCCACCAACAGCACCCACCTTACCGTCTGGAACGGCGAAAAGTATGTGCCGCTTTTTATCAAGGGCATTAACATGGGCATTGCCAAACCTGGTACTTTTCCGGGGGAGTTGGCAGCCAGCAGGGCCAATTATGGCAGGTGGTTTCAACTTATCCGGGAGGCTGGCTTTAACACCATCAGGCTCTATACCCTGCACCATCCGCACTTTTACGAAGTGCTGGACTCGTTTAACCTGGCCAACCCGCAGCACCCTCTCCTGTTTTTCCAGGGCGTGTGGCTGGAGGAGGAAGTGCCGGGCTATGACGAGGACCTGTACTCACTCAGTTCTTATTTCGAGCAGGAGATCAGGGAGAACATTGACTGCGTGCACGGCAACCGGGTGATCGAAAGCCGGCGCGGCAAGGCCTTCGGCACGTACAAAGTGGATGCATCCAGGTGGCTGCTGGGCTACATCATCGGGCGCGAGGTGCACCCGCCGGAGGTGCTGCATACAAACGAACGCCACCCGGAGGACACCTCCCATCAGGGACAGTACTTCTCCATTTCAGGCGCCAGCGCAGCCGAAGCCTGGACCGTAAAACACCTTGACAAGCTGGTGGCCTACGAAATGGAAAACTACCGGACGCAGCGGCCCGTCAGCTTCTCGAGCTGGCCAACGCTTGACCCCCTCAGCCACCCGGGCGAAACCAACCCTTACGAGGACATGGCCACCGTCGACTTGTCGAAGCTTGACCTTTCAAAGGCGCCGGCGGGCTACTTTGCCAGCTACCACGCCTATCCTTACTACCCGGACTTTATGAGCCGTGATGAGGCCTACACCGGATATACAGACTACCTGGGGCAAAACAGCTACCTGGGCTACCTTACGACGCTGAAACAGCACTACAAGAACATGCCGCTGATCATTGGTGAGTATGGGGCGCCGTCCAGCTGGGGCGTGGCGCACTATGCCCAAAGCGGGATTCACCACGGAGGGATGGATGAGGAAACGCAGGGCAAGAACAACCTGCGCATGCTCCGCAATATCGAAACGGCGGGAGGCGGCGGAGGCATTCAGTTTTCGCTGATGGACGAGTGGTTCAAGCGTACCTGGATCACCGACCCCATGGATTTTAACCCGGAGAGCCGCGTGCTCTGGCACAATGTTACGGCAGCCGAGCAAAATTTCGGAGTGCTGGGTTTTAAGAAAGCAGGCCCGGCTACACAGCCCTGGGAGCAGTTCTGCGAAAACTGCCCGGTCAAAGCCGTGGAAGCAGGGGCTGACTTTTCATTCCTGAACCTTAAACTGGACGTGCAGCAGCCCCTGGGCGTAAACGACACGCTCTGGGTCGCCCTGGATACTTATGCAGCTGACCTTGGTGAGAAGATCCTGCCCAACGGAAAGCAGGTAAGCAACCGCGCTGAGTTCGCGCTGATGATCACCAATTACAAGGCCGAGCTGTACGTAACAGAGGCCTACGACCTGTACGGCATCTGGCACGGCATTTCTACCCCTAAGCAAGTGTACCGTTCTGTGGCTACCGAAGGCGCGCCCTGGAACATCGTGCGCTGGCGCAATAACAACAACGACCAGGAGGTGCAGTACATCGGCAGCCTGCGCGTGAACCGGCTCGGCTTGCCGCCCACATCCATGGATGCGGTTACCCTGAAGGAAAAGACCATTGAGATCAGGCTCCCCTGGACCTTACTGAACTTCACGAACCCCAGCGCCGCCGCCGTTATGCACGACGACCCGGCTGAAGCGGGCAGGCAGGAAAGAACATCCGACGGCCTTGCCCTTGCCGTTTTCTACAAAGACCGCAGCTACGCCACCGCATCACGCTACCAATGGCAAACCTGGACCAATACGCGCGAAGCCGTAGAGTATAAAAAGACATCCTACGACATTGTGAGCAAGTACATGCGCAGCCTGCCCGGAAACCCGGTTGCAAAGCAGGATAGCTATGTGGTGCAGCTCGACGGGCTGAATGAGGTAAAAGCAGACAAAGGCGTGCTGCAAAATGACCTCTCGCTGGACGGCAACGCGATGGAGGCCGTATTGCTGGATGGGCCGGCGCACGGCCAGCTTATCCTTTACCGCGATGGAGGGTTTGTATACGTGCCCGAAGAAGGCAAAACAGGACTGGTAACCTTTACCTATTCGGTACTGGCTGGTCCGCACCAGTCGGAGCCTGTGACAGTACAGTTGAAGGTGGAGGGAACCCCCGCAGGCGACGGCTTTGCCAAACTGTACCCGAACCCCACGCAGCGCGATGTACGCATCGATGCCAAAGCCGTGATTGACCGGATCGAGTTGTATAACGGTTTAGGAATCAAACTCTTTTCCCGGACCGTGAACGCCAAGGAAGTAGAGTTCGCCCTGGATAACCTGCCAGCCGGCATGTACATCGTAAAACTTTACTCCGGAAAAGAAGCCCTTACCAGAAAAGTGGTACTAACCCGCTAAAGTGAGGTCGCCCCTTCCGAGTTCAGCTAAACGAAAGAGCCTGCCTGTATTTTAGGGCAGGCTCTTTCGCTTTCAACACTTCCTTCGGTAAGCAAGGGTTTAGTACGCCAGCAGTCTGCCGCAGGAGATCACCAGCAGCCAGACAAGCATGGAGAGCATGGCGATTATTTTTGCTGATGCCGGTATACCTTTTTGCACCCACCCTGAGGACGAGGGATAGAGCAGCAGCTGAAATATGCCGGCATTAACCAACCCAGCACCCAGCGCGATCATTTTAACATGAAAGACCGGATCTACGGACAGGGCAACAGCATTTGTGCTGAACAACAGTATACCAGAGGGCAAAATAAGGTAAAGCCCCCTCCGGGACCAGGGAAGCAGATGCTGCGCCAGCGCTTTTACAGGTATGGCGGGGGAAAACCCCAGCAAGCGCAGGTCGAACAGGAAAGCCGCCCCCACCAGCAGCACAATGCCCACAATGTGCACGATCTCGAGGGCCGGGTACAGCCACAAAGACTGCCGGATAGTTTCAGCCAGCGCCGAGTCCTCCAGCCTTTGCAGTAGCCCTGCCAGGGTGGTCACGGCTAGCGCAACTCAATTTTCCTGTCTCCGACGTAGATTCGCTCCGCCCGCATCTCATCCTTCACCTCTTTATGCGGATACCCTACTACCCGCACCTCGTCCCCGGGCCGGATCATATCTTTCTTCAGGCCGCGTGAGCTCATTCTGCCGGGTGGCGCCAGCACCACCGTCCAAACCTTGCCCTCGTGCTGCAGCTGCAGCATGCCATGCGGGTTTTCATACGTAACTTCCGCTACCCGGCCGGTATAGTCCAGGGTTTTGGTTTGGTCGTAATTTGCCCACCCATGGTGAACCAGCGTACCTGCTGTAGCTACCAGCACGAACAGGAGCAGTTTAATTGATAGAACCATACGAAATAATTTAAGGTACCAGAACCTATGTTAGAACGGAAATAAACCACGGAGGGGTAACTTAGACGCTGACAATTGCTGTGAGCCTTTGCCCGGGTACCCGCAAGCGCTGCTGTTAGTGCTCTCCTCCCCCACCGCCTGCTGCACTACAATCAGAAACAGGAAATATATTCTCCTGCTAATCCTGCTGCACCTTCCATTCCTGCTGCACATTTCTTATATTTAGTTTCATTTCATAACCCATCCTCAAACGAAAACAACTGAACCATGAAAACACTACGTTCCAATGTGCGCTTCTCCCCTGCAGGCGCAGAAGTTTCAGACGGTGCACCACGCTTATCAGACTACTTCGATTACTCCGGGCAGGAAGAGCAGTTCAGCGGGGGCACCCGCCTGATCAGCATCACGACCCCAAAGGGAGAGTTTAAGGTATGGACAAAGCGGGTGGGCAACAATTCCCGGATGAAACTGCTGCTGCTGCACGGCGGCCCCGGAGGTACGCACGAGGCGTTTGAGTGCTTCGCCAGCTACCTGCCCAAAGAAGGGATAGAGTTCTATTACTACGACCAGCTGGGCTCCCACTACAGCGACCAGCCTGACGACGAAAGCCTGTGGGAGCCGGACCGTTTTGTAGAGGAGGTAGAGCAGGTACGGCAGGCGCTCGGCCTGAAGAGGGACAACTTTTACCTGCTCGGGCACTCGTGGGGTGGCATCCTGGCCATGGAGTACGCGCTGAAGTACCAGCACCACCTCAAAGGGCTGATCATCTCGAACATGATGTCGAGTGTGCCGGCCTATAACCGCTACGCCGATGAGGTGCTGGGCCCCGCGATGGACCCGGAGGTGTTGGCCGAGTTGCGACAGATAGAGGCCGACAATGATTTTACAAACCCACGGTACATGGAGCTGCTGCTGCCTCACTTCTATACCCGGCACGCGCTGCGCATGCCGGTAGAGCAATGGCCGGACCCGGTAAACCGCATGTTCAACCACCTGAACCAAAGCATTTATGTAAAAATGCAGGGGCCAAGTGAGTTCGGTATCCGGGGCAATGCTTCGCTCAGGGACTGGGACCGCTCTACCCACCTGCCGCAGATCAACGTGCCTACCCTCACCATCGGCGGCCAGCACGACACCATGGACCCGGAACACATGGCATGGATGGCAGACCAGTTACCCAATGGCCGGCACCTGCACTGCCCGGAAGGCAGCCATATGGCGATGTATGATGACCAGCAAAGATATTTTGAGGGCCTGGTGAACTTCATGAAGGACGTGGACCGCGAAGCAAACCGCAGGTAAAAGAGCAGAGCAGTCAGGAAAGGCATGTTACCCGGGTGACATGCCTTTTTTTATGCCCCCGGTATAACTGCACCAAGCAGGCTCAGCCGTACCTGCAGTCTCTAACAGAAGATAAAGCCACACGACACATCTTACAGCGCGTTTACAACCACTGCAGCAGGCGCCCCGAGTATTCTTTGTTTAGTTATAAACGCCAGAACAAAGCCTGCTACCCTTCCATATTTACACCCTCCAGACTATCTAATTAATATACAATTTTTTTGATTATTTAAAATAAACATTTCCACCTAAATCCACGTTTATTTTAACATAGATATATTTTCCTGGTGCTTTGGCTGCACCTCACCAGGTGCAACCACCTCAAAACTGTACTATAACTACCCTGTTTACACTCTTTGTAATGAAGACAACGGAGATAGTTTTGTACAATATTACCAAAATGCTATTATATTATATATCCTGAAATATAATGGCTATTTTAGAGATCACCCTTTGCAGACTTAGACAGACATCGTTAAATCATGAAAAGTAAAATAAAGCCCCTTTACCATATTTTATGTGTTAGTATAGGAATATCCATAGCCGCCTGCTCGGCAGAAAGTAAAGTAGTGGACAAGAACACACCGGCACAGGAGTTTCCGGTGACGGAGGTAATCTCGAAAGACACCGTGCTGCAGCACGAGTATGTGGCCGACATACAGGCCGTGCAGAACGTGGAGCTCCGCGCACGGGTACCCGGCTTTCTGGAGAAGGTGTATGTAGACGAGGGGCAGGAGGTAAAAAAAGGGCAGCTGCTCTTTAAGATCAACGACGAGGAGTATAAAGAGGAGCTGGCCAAGGCCAAAGCCAACCTGCAGAACGCACTGGCTGAGGCAAAGGCAGTACAACTGGAGATAGACAGGCTGCGGCTGCTGGTAGAGAAAAACGTGATCTCCGAGACAGAGATAGACGTGGCCCAGGCAAAGCTCGATGCTGCCAACTCCAAGATAAGAGCCGCCCGCTCTGCTGTGTCCAACGCCGCCATCCGCCTGTCCTACACCAGCATCAAAGCCCCCTTTAACGGCATTATCGACAGAATACCGCACCGGACCGGAAGCCTCATCGACCACGGCACCCTCCTGACCACCGCCTCCAATATCAGCGCCATCTATGTATACTTCAATGTTTCGGAGAACGAGTACCTGCAGTACGTCAAGACAAAAGCCGCCCATCCGGACAGGAACAACAACAAAGTGCGGCTGACCCTTGCCGATGGCAGCCCCTATCCGCACGAGGGCAGCATTGAGACGGTAGAAAGTGAGTTTAAGTCCGGTACGGGCTCTATTGCTTTCCGCGCGCGCTTTCCCAACCCCAACAAAGTGCTGAAGCATGGCGCCACAGGCAATATCGTGCTGTCCAATGCGGTAGAGGATGCCGTGCTGGTGCCGCAGAAGGCTGTGTTCGAGATACAGGACAAGAGCTACGTCTTCCTGCTGGACTCCACAAACCAGGTGCAGATGAAAAGTTTTGTGCCCCGCACCCGCTTCTCCAGTTTCTACATCGTGGAGACAGGCCTGAAGCCCGGCGACAGAATTGTGCTGGAAGGAATACAGAGCGTGAAAACAGGCATGCAGATCGAGCCTAGACCGGTGGGCATGGACAGCCTGATCGCAGCCACGCTGTAACAGCGGCTATTTTTTGAAATGATGATGTACAGGAGGACCCGGTTTCCGGGGCCTTTCCAGAAACCTGACAGCAGGTTCACTAATTATACTTAAAGCAGAATGTTTGATATATTTATACGCAGACCGGTACTTTCCCTTGTTATTTCCCTTTTCATAACCCTGTTGGGTTTACTTGCTTTTTTCACCTTACCTGTTGCCCTCTTCCCGGATATTGCACCGGCCTCTGTTTCTGTGAGGGCCAAATACCGCGGCGCCAATGCCAATGTAGTGGCCAATACTGTTACCACTCCGCTCGAGAAAGCCATTAACGGGGTGCCGGGCATGACCTACATGTCCTCTGTGTCGAGTAACCGGGGCACCTCCAGCATTAAAGTGTACTTCGGCCCTGGCATAGACCCCGATCAGGCGGCAGTGGAAGTGCAGAACCGTGTTACCACTGTGGTGAACGACCTGCCGGAAGAAGTGATCAAGGCGGGTGTGACGACGGAAAAAGAGGTGGAAGGCTTGCTCATGTACATCAACGTGACCAGTGAGGACACCGAGCTCGACGAGAAGTTCATCTACAACTTTACCGACCTGAACGTGCTGCAGGAGCTGCGGCGAGTCGACGGGGTCGGGTTTGCCGAGATCATGAGCACGAAAGACTACTCGATGCGGGTTTGGTTAAAACCGGATCGCATGACGGCCTATAAAGTTTCCACGGATGAGGTAATAGAAGCTATCCGGAACCAGAACATTGAGGCGGCCCCGGGCCAGATAGGTATCAGCTCTGGTAAAGCACCCCAGATGCTCCAGTACGTGCTGCGCTACACCGGTAAGTTCGAGGAGCCGGAGCAGTATCAAAAACTGGTGGTCCGGGCCAACGATGACGGCTCTGTGCTGCGGCTCCGCGACATAGCCGACGTGGAGCTGGGCAACCTGAACTACGGCCGCATCTCTAAAACAGACGGACGTCCGGCAGCTTCCATCATGATCATTCAGCGCCCGGGCTCCAATGCCCGGGATGTAATCCAGCGTGTGAAGGAGCGCATGGTAGAGCTGAAGGCCAGCTCCTTCCCTCCCGGTATGGACTACGAGGTTAGCTATGACGTTTCCCGCTTTCTGGATGCCGCCATCCAGAACGTGCTCATGACACTACTGGAGGCCTTTGTGCTGGTGTTCCTGGTGGTGTTCATCTTCCTGCAGGACTTCCGCTCTACCCTCATCCCTGCACTGGCCGTGCCTGTAGCCTTGATCGGTACGCTCTTTTTCATGGAGCTTATGGGCTTCTCGCTGAACCTGCTCACGCTGTTCGCCCTGGTACTGGCCATTGGCATTGTGGTGGACAACGCCATCGTGGTGGTGGAGGCGGTGCACGCCAAAATGGAGGAAGAGAACCTGCCGCCGCGGCAAGCCACGTTCGCCGCCATGCACGAGATCAATGGCGCTATCCTGGCCATTACGCTGGTCATGTCGGCGGTGTTCGTGCCGGTGGCCTTCATGACGGGGCCGGTAGGTATTTTCTACCGGCAGTTCTCCCTGACGCTGGCTGTGGCCATTGTGATCTCGGGTATCAATGCCCTTACCCTCACCCCGGCCCTGTGTGCCATCATCCTGCGCAACACACACCATGCGAAAAAGAAGAAGAGCCTGCTGCAGCGCCTCTTCAGCAAGTTCAACAGTGGTTATGATGCCTTTGCGGGCAAGTACAAAAACAGCATCGCCTTCCTGGCCGGCCGCAGGCTGGTGACGGTGTGCATGCTGCTGTTCTTCTTTGCCGCCACCTGGGGCATCAGCACCATTTTGCCAACAGGCTTCATCCCGGTAGAGGACCAAAGTGTGGTATACCTAAACGTGACGGCCCCGGCAGGCGCCACAGTGGAGCGTACCGAGCGGGTGCTGGACGATATCAACAGGGCCACCCAGGACCTGGAGGAAGTCTCCTCCTTTACGTCGCTGGCTGGCTACAGCCTCTCCACAGGCTTATCAGGAGCTTCCTTTGGTATGGGAATGGTGAACCTGAAGTCGTGGGACGAACGCGAGGAGTCCATACACGAGACCATCCGGAAACTGGAGGAAAGAACGCGGCACATCACGGATGCGCAGATCTCCTTCTTTCTTCCGCCTACGGTGCCGGGCTTCGGTAACTCCAGTGGTTTCCAGATGAAAGTACTGGACCGCACCGGCAGCGGCAACCTGGAGAAGATGGATGAAGTGACGGAACAGTTCACAAAGGCCCTGCAGGAGGCTCCGGAGATCAGCTATGCCTTCTCCGAGTTCGACCCAACCTTCCCACAGTACCTGATCCATGTAGACCAGGACATGGCCGCCAAAAAAGGCGTGACCATCAGCAAGGCCATGGGCACGCTGCAAACACTGGTGGGCGGGCTCTACGTTTCCGACTTTATCCGTTTCGGGCAGATGTACGACGTGATGGTGCAGGCCAACCCTGTTTACCGGGCAAAACCCGAGGATGTGCTGAAACTTCAGGTCAAAAACGATGACGGGGAAATGGTGCCCTACTCCACCTTCATCGGCATGGAGAGGGTATACGGCCCGGAGCAGCTCTCCCGCCACAACATGTATACCTCTGCAAAGGTGAAGGGAAGCCCCGCCCCCGGCTACAGCAGCGGTGATGCCATTGCCGCCATCGAGCGGGTAGCGGCCGAGTCGCTGCCGAGGGGCTATACCTACGACTGGTACGGCATGACGCGCCAGGAGGTGGCCTCAGGCACCCAGGCGATCTATATCTTCATTATCTGCCTGGTGTTTGTGTACTTGCTGCTGGCGGCCCAGTACGAGAGCTTCCTGCTTCCGCTTCCGGTTATCCTGTCATTGCCGGCGGGGGTGTTCGGCGCCTTCCTGGCCCTGTACCTGCTGGACCTGCAGAACAACATCTACGCGCAGGTGGCCCTGATCATGCTCATCGGTCTGCTCGGTAAAAACGCGATCCTGATCGTGGAGTTTGCCGTGCAGCGCCGCCGGGAAGGGAAGTCTGTTTTACAGGCCGCCATCGAAGGCTCGCACGCCAGGCTACGCCCTATCCTGATGACGTCCTTCGCCTTTATTGCCGGTCTTATCCCGCTGGCGATGGCCACTGGAGCCGGTGCCCTGGGTAACCGCTCCATCGGTACCGCCGCCGCCGGCGGTATGTTCATCGGTACCATTGCCGGTCTGTTCCTGATCCCGGGGCTGTACGTCCTTTTTGCGAGCCTGACGGGCAGAAAGAAAAAGGAAAATGAACCTGAGGAGCCTATTACAGAGGAGATAGAAGTATCCGTTTCAGACAACTAAGTAAACCCGTTTTATGCCTTACCATAAACCTATACATAAATTCCTTGGCTTTTTACTCTTGCTGCTACTGGTAACCGGCTGCAAGGTTTTCACTCCCCCGCAGCCAGACCCGCTGCCTGCACGGGCCAAAATGCCCGTGAGCTTTGGCGACAGCACCGACTCCACTAGCCTGGGCGATATTTCCTGGGAGCAGTTCTTTAATGACGAGCACTTGGTTGACCTCATTGACATCGCGCTGCAGAACAACCCCGATCAGCTGGTGGCGCTGCAGCGAATTGAGATGGCGCGGGCCAACTACAACATCGCCAGAGGGGCTATGCTGCCCTCGCTGGATGCCCGCTTCCGCGTACGGTCCGGCAATATCTACAACAACATGCTGAGCGGCACGATCTACGGTGACCGCAACACGGTAACCCAAACACAGAACCACTTCCTGGGGCTGCAAAGCACCTGGGAGATCGACCTGTGGGGTCGGCTAAAGAACCGGAAGAAGGCAGCCTACGTGCGCTTTCTGGCAACAGAGAAAGGCCAGCACCTGCTCACCACCACCTTGGTTGCCGAGGTGGCCCGGCTTTACTACGAGCTACTGGGGCTCGACAATGAGCTGGAGGCGATCGAGAAGAACGTTGAACTGCAGGAAACAGCGCTGGAGATCATCAAGATCCAGAAGATCGGGGGCAGAGCCACTGAGCTGGCCGTACAGCAATTTCACGCCCAGCTGCTCCGTACGCAAAGCCTGGGCTACGAGAAAAAGCAGCGCATCGCGGAAGTGGAGAACCAGCTGAACCTGCTGCTGGGCCGCTACCCGCAACCGATACCCAGAGGCGAGTCCATCCTGCTGCAGCACTTGCCTGAGGTGGTGCAGGCGGGGGTGCCTTCGGACCTGTTGCTGCGCAGGCCCGACATACAGCAGGCGGAGCTGAACCTGCTGGCAGCCAAAGCGGATGTTGCATCAGCCAGGGCGGCCTTCCTCCCCTCCTTCACCATCACCCCTTACGCCGGCTTCCATACCCGCAGCCTACCCTCCATGTTCAACACGCCGGAGTCCATCGTGATGGGTTTTCTGGGTGGTATCACGGCACCGATCTTCCAGCAGAGGGTCATCCGGGAGGATTTTAACCGCTCCGTGGCCGCAAACAAGGAAGCGTTCTATACCTACCAGAAAAGCATTCTGACCGGCTATCAGGAGGTGCTGACGAACCTGCAGAAAGTGGAGAACTTCAAGAAGGCCTATACCTTACGAGAGCAGGAGGCGGAGGTGCTGACCAATGCCGTGAGCACTTCCAACGACCTGTTTATGGCCGGCTACGCCTCTTACCTGGAGGTGATCACGGCACAGGGAAGTGTGCTGGAGGCTGAGCTCAGCAAGGCGAATACCCGCAAAGAAATCTTTCTGGCCATTGTAGACCTGTACCGGTCCCTGGGCGGCGGCTGGCAGCGGTAGGAGCGATGCCTGTTCTTCTGTGAGAGACCCGGAGTGATATGCCCCAGGAATTGCACCAGGTTTCTCACAGACGATCAAACGGAGCGTGCGAACCTACGGAACATGCTTAAGCGCATGTCTAAAACTTATCCTTTATGCTGCAACAGATCCAAAAGGGACCTGTCTTCACGCTCTTCCCTTCTCCATAGCGCTGCCTGCCTTGAAGCTCAAAGACCGCTTCGCCAGAACCCTTCCTGATCCATCTTCGCCTGTAAAAAAGAAATTTACACATGCCCTTAGTATAAACAAACGTTACCTTAACCACCCCCATGCACCTGCACACACAATACCTCAGGAATTCAGCTGGATTATCACAACATAAAATATCACCATAAGTAATTAAAAGCTAATGACTTGTGGTATTTTAAGTGATGAAGAAGCGTTGGATGATAGCCTTTGCGGCACTGTTGGCAGTCGCAGTATACCTGACACGCAGTGCCAGCCCGGAAGTGGGAAATACCACACTGAAAGCTGCTTTGGCAGCACCGGCGCAAACTGATGCGAAAGTGCAGCAAGGCAAACACGGTGGCTTTGAGAGCCAGATCAAGTATGGGGAGCACCTGGTCTGGATCATGGGCTGCCACGACTGCCACACACCGAAGAAGATGACAGACAAAGGGCCTGTTCTGGACATGGCACTGGCACTCTCGGGGCACCCGTCCAAAATGCCCCCACCGGACGTCAACCGCGAAGAGGTAGAGAAGAAAGGGTTAGCCGTTACCAATACCCTCACGGCCTGGGTGGGTCCGTGGGGAGTATCCTATGCCGCCAACCTAACCTCCGACAAGACAGGCATCGGAACCTGGCAGGAGAAGAACTTCATCACCTCCATCCGGCAAGGAAAGCACAAGGGCATTCCCACTGCACGCACACTGCTACCACCCATGCCCTGGGAAATGTACCAGCACCTGACCGACGAGGAGGCAAAGGCCATCTTCGCCTACCTCAAATCCACCAAGCCAGTTCGTAATGTAGTGCCTGCGCCCCAATCACCGGTTAAAGCATCTGCATCCAAATAGCGTAACACAGGGGGCTGCTATAAAGAGGCGGCCTTACACTCTCACGCCCTACCTCCACAGACTTGCCGCCACGCAAGTCCGAACCTGCTTTTATATCCTGTTCATCCGGCACATAACATCTCATCGCCTATGGAAACTCTACACAAAGAAGTGCAGGCAGGTAAAGCTAATACACCTGCTCCTACAGTTTGGCGACAAGCACCTTTCAGGAGGAGACGGTGGTCTGGCCTGCTGAGGGTGCGGCTCCCATTTCTTACTGTAAGTCTTTTAAGTATACTGCTGCTGTTCACCCGGTGCGAGCCTCTAACAGATGCCCTCCCAACTCCGGCAAAGGCAAGTGATCTAAACCGCACCGGGACCAGCACATTACGCATCACCACCGTTGACGGGGCAACGGCGGTGGTTGAGTGCACGGTGGAGGTGCGCCCCAGCGGGGAAATCATACAGCTATGCATGCCGGAGCAATGGAACGGCGAGCTGATCCTGTATGCGCATGGGTACGTGCCCGCCTTTCTACCCCTTAGCCTGCCCACTCAGGCCGACACTTACAGGGCCGTTTTCACCAGTGCCGGCTATGCCTTTGCCACCACCAGCTTCCGTGAAAACGGGATCGCTATCCTGAGCGGCATCGAGGACATGATCAACCTTCGGAGAACTTTTATGGAACGACACCCGGGAGTGCGGGAGGTATATCTGGCCGGTGCCTCACAGGGAGGGATCATAACCACCCTTGCGGCAGAGCGCTACCCGGAGCTGTTTAGCGGGGGGCTCGCCCTGTGCGGTCCTTGCGGCTACTTTCAGGGCCAGATCAACTACTACGGTAGCTTCCGCGTACTATTCGACTATTTCTTTCCGGGGGTGCTACCTGGCAACGCTGTTGATATTCCGGAAGAACTTATCAGGAACTGGGAAACCAAGTATATTCCGCTTGTGCTGAGCGCGATCGGCCAAAACCCAGGCGCTACCCTGAAGCTTCTCCGCACAGCGAAAGCCCCCTACGATCCAAATGACCCGGCTACCATACAAAGAACCGTAATAGACGTGCTTACTTACAATGTGCTATACACAGCTGATGCACGCGTAAAGCTCGGGGGCCAGCCATTTGACAACGAAAAATACGTGTACTTTGGCACAGGGAGCATTCGGGAAGATGCCAGGTTAAACCTGAACGTACAGCGCTTCTCGGCAGACAAGGCCGCTCTTCAGCATATCCAGAATAACTATGAAACGACAGGCGAGCTTGCCATCCCACTGGTAAATGGCCACACAACCAAAGATCCGATACAACTATTCTGGCACTTGCCCCTGTATAAAGCCAAAACAGTGGTACAGGGCAACAACGAGAACTACACGGGTATTGCAGTGCCGCGTTACGGGCACTGTACGTTTACAGATAGGGAAATTGTGGCTGGGTTCGCGCTGCTTGTACAGCAGGTGAAAGGCCTGCAGGAGCCACTTCTGGCCAGGGTCAGTGATGCGGAAGGCCGGATCGTTCGGGAGGTGACCGTGAATTGATTTTCCTTAAAACAAGCACAGCAGACACTAACTTCTTAAACCGGAACATAACATGGAAGGCAACAACGCAGCACAAAAAAGCTTTATAGAGCGGATAGCAGAGAACCTGGCCGGGACAGCAGACGCAGCCCGCATTTACGGTGCCCCCATAGAGCGGAATGGCACCACGGTCGTTCCCGTTGCACGGGCATCCTACGGCTTTGGAGGTGGCTCCGGCTCAAAAGCCAGCGAGGAAGGCATGGGAGGTGGCGGTGGCGTATCGCTGACGCCAATCGGCTATATCGAAATGAAGGATGGAAGTACCCGTTTCCGCAGCATCCGAGACCCGCAGACGGTGATGAAGATCGTAGCAATCAGTGGGTTGTTTACCTTCCTAACGGTAAAGAGCCTGACCAAGCTACTGCGGAAGTAACAGCTGCTCTACATAAACCCCCGAAACTCCTGTGCACGGCAGGGCTTCGGGGGGCCGGCAGGCTATAGGAGCAGGCAAAGTCTTACCCCTCTAACTAGATGCGCATCACTGAAACACAGGTCAAGTGCTCTGCTCTCTCGGATGGCAAACCCTTGCTCCGTTTCATATACCTCTTTGCCGCTGTTCCGTACTTCTTAAGGCCTGTTTAGTTATAACCCAAGCGCCTAACCAGCAGCACCCATGCCTGACAAAGAGCAAAGCCTGACAGACCGAATCGGACAAAAACTACAGAACTGGGGACCGTTCCGCCGTGGCTTCTGGCGCAGTCCGCTGCGGGGGCCCTGGATCACCTCTGTACTCAGCCTTATGCTGCTGATCTTCATTCCGGTCGTTTTTGTAACCGGCCTGCTTGATCACATCGCCTGGAACCCCGGCCTGGGTGGCACCAACAACCGGACGCCGGACATGGGGCTGCTGGGCTTTCTGGTGGGTATTGAATGGCCTACCCGCCCTATCTGGATCTACCGGCTAAACCAGGGAGTTCACCTCCTGGTGGGGCTCGCCCTGGTGCCGATCGTACTGGCCAAGCTGTGGTCTATCATGCCGAGCCTGTACAAATGGCCGCTGGCGGACTCGCTGGGGCATGCCCTGGAGCGGATCAGCATCCTTTTCCTGATCGGCGGCATCTTCTTCCAGTTCTTCACAGGTTTACTCTACATCCAGAACTTCATTATTTTTGACAACTTCAGGTTCAACCAGCTGCACTTTTACGGCAACTGGATCTTTATGGGAGGATTTGTGCTGCACGTACTGGTAAAGTTTCCGGTGATGCTGGAGTCGCTGAAAAAACGGAGCCTGCGCAAGGAAATGGATACTCCACGCTCGGAAACGCAGCCTGAACCGGCTTCGGAAGGCAGGCTGGTAAGCACAGACCCGGCTCTGCCTTCCATCTCACGCCGCAGGGCACTGGCATTGGTCGGGGGAAGCGCCCTGACGCTGGTAGCCCTGGCCTTTGGGCAGACACTGGGGCAGCGGTGGCGCTGGCTTGCCATCCTCTCGCCCCGGGCGCAATCCATCGGCGACGGCCCGAACGATTTCAGGGTGAACAAGACCGCCCGAAAGGCCGGTATCACCCCGGAGATGGTCGGGCCAGGCTGGCGACTGGAACTCGTAGGGAAAACAACGCACAGCCTCCGCCGGGAAGACCTCCTGGCCATGCCCCAGCACACCTCCTCCCTGCCCATTGCCTGCCTGGAGGGATGGTCAACAGGGAACCAGGACTGGACGGGCGTACGCCTGCGCGACCTGGCAAAACTGGCGGGTATACCTAACCCGGCGAAGGTACATTTTGAATCGTTGGAAAAAGAAGGCACCGCCAGAGAGTCCTACATGCGGCGTAACCAGATCCTGGAGCCGCTCTCTTTACTGGCCCTCCGGGTGAACGGCGTGGACCTGTCGCTGGACCACGGATACCCTGCCCGGGCCATTGTACCAGCAAGCCCCGGCAACCGCAATACCAAGTGGATCTACCGCATGACCTTTTTTGAAGCCTGACATGAAGAAACTGCCAATATACGGGGAAAGCCCTTTGCACCTAGCAGGCGTGGTCTTTTGCTACGGTCTTGCCGCTTACGCAGGCCTGAAGCTGTTCGACAACGTGCCTCTGTGGATCGCCCTCGCCTTTCCGGCCGGCATCTTTCTGCACGACTTCGTGCTCTTCCCCCTCTACTCAGGGGCAGACCGTGTACTTAAGCGTATCCAGCGGAAGCAGCTACAGGAGGGCAAGATTACAACGCCATGGATCAATTATGTGCGGGTACCGGTGATCATCAGCTTTCTGCTGCTGTTCTGCTATTTCCCCATCATCCTCCGGCTTGCCGATGAGCGGGAACTCTACACAGCCCTGAGCCAGGACACCTACCTTTACCGCTGGCTTATTGTATCGGCGGTGTTTGCTGCCGGCGCTGTGCTCAGTTATTTTCTGCGGGCACGGAAAACACGGCAGCCCTAAGCATACCGCAGACGGCGCTCCTGCCCCTGCATTACTCCTGCTGAGCGGGATGAGGACAAGTACGGCTCCGGCAGGAGGCGACCAGAACCGCCTCATTATTGACTTCT
This sequence comes from Hymenobacteraceae bacterium, assembly GCA_033838975.1. GTDB lineage: Bacteria > Bacteroidota > Bacteroidia > Cytophagales > Hymenobacteraceae > Pontibacter. Next base: position 23,465 of record JAJLKL010000135.1, read on the forward strand.
TCCAATATCACCCTCCCGTTTTAGCTTGCAGTTGTACTTAAAAAAGTGGATATTTAACTGTGAACCCCGGCAGCCTGTTTGCTTTCGCCAGGTGAACATCAACGCAACTCCTGTTACCCGGCACCCCCATGTACACAAGCCGTCGGGAGGTCAGTTTAGTTGCACGGCTGGCCCTGATAAATGTGAACGATCATGACTAAAACCGCTTCCCCGTCGACGGAATTATTCCAAGCATTTGAGGCAGTGCCTGATCTGTACCTGATTCTCTCGCCTGATTTTACCATGCTTACGGCAAGCAAGCCATACCTGAAGGCGGCGCTTACCTCGCTCGATAAAATACAGGGGAGAAATGTGTTCGAGGTTTTCCCGGATAACCCGGACTTTCCCAGCGCTAAAAGCACCTCCAACCTCCGCCACTCACTTGAGTGGACCCTGCTGCACAAGCAGCCCCATAAAATGGCACTGCAGCGTTACGATATACCTATGACAGGTGCACCGGGGAGGTTTGAGGAACGCTACTGGTCCACCATCAACACACCCGTACTCAATGCAGAGGGCAAGGTAGCCTACATCATTCTTAAAACGGAAGATATCACCGAGAGAGTACTCACGGAGCAGAAAGAAGAGAAGCACAGAAAGCAACTGGAGCAGCTTTACGGCGAGCAGGAAAAGACTAAAATTGCCCTGGACTCTGCACGTGGCCAGGCGATGCTGGAGCGCATGAAGCTGCACAACCTGTTTATGCAGGCCCCTGCCATGATCTGTATCTTTGAAGGCCCACAGCATGTGTTCAAACACGTAAACCCTCCTTACCAGCAACTGGTAGGCGACCGCCCCTTGCTGGGCAAGCCTATTGCTGAGGCCATGCCCGAGCTGGCGGGGCAACCCATTTTCGCCCTGCTGGATAAAGTGTATCAAACCGGTGAGGTTTTTCACGCCCATGAGATGAAGGTTCAGCTGGACCACCACAATTCGGGCAGCCTGGGGCACAACTACTATAACTTCATTTACCAGCCTGTCCGTAACCTGGAAGGGGAAATTTATGGCATTATGGTCTTTGCCTATGAGGTGACGGCACAGGTAGAGTCCCGCCAGGAAGTGGAGAAACGTGAAAAAGCGCAGCAGGCGCTTAACAAGGAACTACAGGAGGCCAACCAGAGAATACAGGCTGCAAACGCAGAGCTATCGCACACGCAAAGGGCGCTGCAGAAGCTGAACCAGGAGCTGGAGCAAAGGGTAGCAGACCGGACCAGAGAACTGGAGCTCTCCAAGGCAGCAGTAGAAACGCAACGCAACCTGCTGCACACCATTTTCATGAATGCCCCCACTCCCTTCGTTATGCTGAATGGGCCGGAGCAGATCTTTCAACTGGTAAACCCGTCCTTTCAGCAGATTTTCCCGGGAAGGGAGATCGTGGGGAAGCCCTTGCTGGAGGCGCTTCCTGAACTGGCAGACACGCCGCTTCCAGGTATACTGGATGAGGTGTACAATTCCGGAAAGACGTTTGAGGGCCGTGAGTATCCGCTCATGCTGGCACGCCATGAAGGGGCCCCACTAGAAGAAATATATTTTGACTTTACCTATCAGGCGCACCGCGACGAGCAGAGTAATATCGTAGGCGTACTGGTGTTCGCCCACGATGTATCGGCACAGGTAAAAGCCCGGCAGGTGGTGGAGCAAAGCGCTAACCAGCTTAAGCTCATCACGGATGCCCTGCCTGTGCTGATCGGGTACCTGGACAAGGAGGAGAAGTACTGCTTTACCAACAAGGCCTATGAAAAGTGGTTCCCTATGAAAGCAGAGGAGCTGATAGGCCGCCCCGTACGCGAGATTGTTGGTGACACGGCCTACCAGGGAGTAAAACAGTACATAGACAGGGCACTGGCCGGGGAGCGCCTGGACTTCGAGAGCCGCATGCCGTACCGGGAAGACTTTGTCAAGTACATCCGCACAAGCTATGTCCCCGACGTTAAGGAAGGCGAAGTGGTAGGTTTCTATACCCTGGTGTCTGACATAACGGAGCAGGTGGAGGGACGCCTGAAAATAGAAGACAGGGAAAAGGACGCCCAGGCCCTGACAAAAAAGCTCGCCACTACCAACGAGGAACTAACTACGGCCAATGAGCAGCTGGTACGCACCAACATCGACCTGGATAACTTTATATACACTGCCTCGCACGACCTGAAGGCCCCTATCTACAACATCGAGGGGCTTGTAAACATACTTTTAGAGGCCATAAGCCCGGAGGTCTTAGCCACTGAGGAACTGGACCGTGTCAAGGATATGATCGAGGGCTCGATCAGCCGCTTTAAGCGCACCATCGAGCACCTGACAGAGGTAATCAAGCTACAGAAGGAAAACAACCAGGAAACGGTGGAGGTCCTGCTTCAGGAGGTGATCAACGATGTGGCACTGGACCTCGCCCCACAGCTGGAAGCTGCAGGAGCACAGTTAAACGTAGCCGTAGACGCCAGCCCAGCCATCCGCTTTTCACAGAAGAACCTACGCTCCGTGGTGTATAACCTGCTATCCAACGCCATCAAATACAGCTCACCGGACCGGAGGCCTGAGATCAGCATCAGCAGCTATACGGAAGGCAGATATGTGGTGCTGGAGGTAAAGGACAATGGGCTGGGCATGAGCAAAACGGGCAGGCAAAAGCTTTTCTCGATGTTCGGCCGCCTGCACGACCATGTGGAGGGATCCGGTATCGGCCTGTACATGGTCAAGAAGATCGTGGAAAATGCCGAGGGCCATATCGAGGTAGAAAGCGAAGCGGATATGGGCTCAACCTTCAGGGTCTACTTTAAATCCTGAGCAGTAGTTTTTTGAGGATCAACACAGCCCCGCAGCAGCCGCAGGACCTCCCAGCTCACTAAACCGGTGCATTTGCTTTAATTGGCCGTGCCTATACTCAGAAACTGCTCATTTTGATAAAAAACGGATAACTTTGAAGTTTTAGAGTTTTACAGCTTAGTTATATGGAGTACAGGCACGTTCATTATTGGCACTATGAGCCGGGGGTAGAGGAAGAGGCCGTATTGGAGGCAGCCCTGGCCTTATCTAACAAGGCAAGGCACAACGGCTCTCTTTCTGAGATTGCAGCCTTTATCTCAGCGCATACAAAGGCAAGGTACATTGTCATAGGGCGTTTGTCTGAGGACCTGCGGCACATCCACACGCTTGTGTTTATGGACGACGGTAAGGTGCTCGACAACTTTACCTATGCCCTTAAAGGCACCCCCTGCCAGGAGGCTCTTGCCCAGCGCTTCTGTTATTACCCTTTTGATGTGGCCAACGCCTTTCCTGAAGACCAGGAACTGCAGGACTTGCAGATAGAGAGTTACCTGGGCAGCATTCTCTTGTCAGAAGACAACGAGCCCATAGGCCTAACGGTGCTGATGGATGTAAAGCAAATTGACAACGCTGCTTTTGCCGAGCACTTGATCACGGTGCTGAGCCCTGCCATAGAAGAAGAGATCCAAATGCTCAGGATCTAGTTTTGCGCTACCTCCCAAAACAGTAAAGGCAGAAACACCATGTTCCTGCCTTCTGCCTATAGTTAACATTACTCTACTTTTTACGCGACATCAGCATAACAGCAGCGGTGGTGACAAGGGCCGTCACAGCCAGGCCCTGCAGTACGCCTTTTTTGTCGTGCTTCCATTTTGCGTTCATGCCTTTTTCGGCCCAAATGTTTGGGAAACGCCCTTTGCCCAGGTCATCAAGCACACCCTCCACCACGTTTACGCGGTCGGCCAACAGTAGCGGAAGCCAATGTGCAAAGCTGCCCTCTCCGTACTGGAAGGCGTAACGCCGGATCATGCCACTGAGGCCTTTGGGAGGCTCCGACGTACCAAACACAGCTGTTATGTTCGGGCGCTCGTTGGAATGCAGCACCTCAATATCCACCGGCTGCTGTGGCGGGCGATCCCAGCTGTAGCCTTTATGGTCGTCGTTTTCCCGTTTACGCATGGGATAGGTAGGGTCATTCTTCGGATCCGCGTCTATACCCCATCCCTTCACCTGGTTATAATCTATCGGTTTGTTTTCCATGATAATACTTGTTTAGATGTTTGCTGATGGCGGAATAAGCACCGGCTTGATACAGTTGTCGAGCTTATCTGAAAAGATACGGTAGGCATCCGAGATCTCCTCCAGCGGAATACGGTGTGTGATGAGCTGCCTCGGCTCAATTATCCCCTTCTGTACATGGTCGATCAGCTTGGGCAGCAAGCGCTTCACCCCTGTCTGGTTACCGCGTATGGTCACCCCCTTGTTCAGGGCATTTCCGATCGGGACCATATTCACCGTAGGGCCGTACACCCCCACAATTGACACCACCCCGCCTTTCTTCACAGAGTTGATGGCCCATTGCAGGGCCGTGGCAGAGCCCGCCTGCAACAGGGTTTTCCTGCCCGTAAAGGTTTGCAGGGCGCTTCCGGCTGCTTCCGCCCCTACCGCATCGATACACACATCCGCCCCCAGCGAATCGGTGGTTTTCTTCATGAACACCACCGGGTCTTCTATCGACCTGAAGTTGTAGGCCTCACAGGGGGCATACTTCCGTACGAAGTCCAGTCTGTACTCTTCCTTATCGAATACGATCACACGGCCCGCACCAAACAGCCAGGCGCATCGCGCCGCCATGATTCCGATAGGCCCTGCACCGAAGATCGCTACGGTGTCCCCTTTCTGAATGCCTCCCATTTCAGCAGCCTGGTAGCCGGTGGGCACTACGTCTGTCAGCAGCACGGCATCCTCGGGGTGCATGTCATCCGGAATCTTCGTCGGGCTTACATCGGCGTAAGGCACACGCACATATTCTGCCTGGCCACCGTTATAGCCGCCGGCGATGTGCGAGTAACCAAAGATCCCCCCCACTGCTGTGGCCTGCGGGTTTGCCTCATGACAGTTCCCGTAAAGCTCCTGCTTGCAGAAGGTACATTTGCCGCAGGCTATGTTAAATGGTACCAGTACCTGGTCGCCTACTTTCAGATTTTTCACGTCTGCCCCGACCTCTTCCACCACGCCGATGAACTCGTGGCCAAAGGTCTCCCCGACGCGGGTGTCCGGTACGTTGCCATTGTACAGGTGCAGGTCAGACCCGCAGATACAGGAGCGGGTAACCCGGACAATCGCATCCTGCGGATGCAGTATTTCCGGCATGGGTTTGCGGTCGATGCGGACCCGCTGTGGTCCGCGGTAAGTCATTGCCAGCATATTAAGTTTGTTTTCAGTTAGTTAATGTGCATTACTTCACTCCGGAGTTGCGCTACTGATAAGTCCCGGATTGCACAAAATCCGGGATACACCTCCCGATTTTGTCTATTTAGATACTCTTCTGTACCATCAAAGTTTCATTGACTGTTTGATAGTATCATATGAAGATTTAGTGAGCAGCGGTAGAGCTGTGTAAGAACACAGGCTGTCAGGTAAGGTAAGGAAAGCAAGAAGCCACTACCCGTATAGAGGCAATGGCTGAGGTATAGAGGCTCCCGCTGCACCTAGTCAGTGAAGTGAAACCTCTAAGAATGCAGTACCCTGCTAATGCCGGATTATCCTGCCATCCTCCATTTCGATGATCCGTCCGGATTTTTCGGCAAAGCTTTGGTCGTGGGTTACGATGAGCAGGGTCTGGTCGTGTACATCGGTGAGCTCCTTAAAAATATCGAACACAACCTCGCTGTTGCGCATGTCCAGGTTTCCGGTGGGCTCATCCCCCATGATGATCTGCGGGTCGTTGATGAGGGCACGTGCAATGGCGACCCGCTGCTTTTCACCACCCGATATTTTGTAAGCCATCTTTCCCGCCAGGTGATCAATGCCCAGCATTTTAAGGCGCTCCAGGGCACGGTGCTCAATCTCCGGAGCGCTATACCTGTTCAGCTTCAGGGCAGGGAGCATCACGTTCTGCAGTACCGTAAACTCATTCAGGAGGTAGTGGAACTGAAACACAAAGCCGATCTTCTCATTACGGACATGGGCCAGCTCTATGTCTGACCTGTTTGTCATTAGCTCCTGATCGATATAAAGCTCGCCCTCGTAGTCTGTGTCCATGGTAGAGAGGATGTAGAGCAGGGTGGACTTGCCGCAGCCGGACTTACCGATGACAGACACGAACTCTCCTTTTTTAACCGAGAAAGTGATATCGGTGAGTACCTGCACCGTAACCGGGTCATGAAAACACTTGTTGATGTGCCTGGCTTCCAGAATTGTTTCGTGCATGAAGCTGATTTTGCGTGTGTGAAAGGGTCGTTACTTGCCCCTGATTATTTCTACCGGGTCTACCCTGCTGGCTTTGCGTGCAGGGAAAAAACCGGCCAAGTAGGTCGTGATCAGGGAAAAAGAGCCGGCAATAAAATAGAACACCGGGCTGTAATTGATCGGATACGTTTCGATGGTGGGCAAAGCCGCCGTGTTGAACGGAATATTATCAATGATAACAGAAAAGACGAGCCCGAAGAGCAAACCTACCATGCCGCCGAAGAAGCCGATGCTCAGGGCTATCAGCAGGAAGATGATGTTCACGTCTTTGCCGGAGAAACCGGTTGCCTTCATGATCGCGATGGAGTCCATCTTCTCATAGATCATCATGTTCAGGATGTTGAAGATACCGAAGCCCGCCACGGTAAGCAGCGTGATGCCAACCGCATAAGAAATAAGCGACCGGATGTTACTTCCTGTTTCAAACTGGGCGTTTGCCGTCTGTATATCCTCCGCATCTACCTCAAACAACTGCGCGTACTCCCTGGCAACGGCAGGCGCCATAGAAAGGTCTGTCAGCTTCACCTGAATATCGGTCATGTAATTGGCAGGCTTGCCCAGCAGCTTCTGCGTGGTGGCGAGGGAGGCATAACTCTGTACTTTATCGATCTCCTGTATACCTGACTGAAAGTACCCAACCACCTTCAGCGAAAAGCGCTCGCCCTGTGCCGTCGTGACCTGCACCACATCCCCCACATCCGCTACCAGTATATCGGCCAGGCCCTTACCCAGTATGATGCTGTTGGCTACGTTTTTGGCATCAATGGCATTACCCGCCGTCACGTAATCCCGGAAGTTAAACAGCCTGCTCTCCTCCTCCACATCTATACCGTTGATCACACCTGTGATATCGATGGTGCCTTCGTTGAAGAACACCTGTGCCGTTAGCTTGGGGGCTGCCCCTATCACCCGCTCATCGGCCTTTACGGCCTGCAATATGGGGCCACTGTTGTAGATCTCCTGCCGGGTGACACCTGCTTTTACCGAGCTGATGAAGTTGTAGGAGTCCCTGAACTCGGCAGAGACGTTGACCGGCTGGTTCTCGCTCGGTTTGATCTCGTTGTAGAGGCGCACATGCGGTGTCCGGTTCAGGATCAGGCCGTCCAGCATATCGTTGAGGCCATTCATGAAGCTGAGCAGCGTGATGAACATGGCAATGCTGAACGTTACCCCCACGGCAGCCACCAGCGTCTGTCGCCAGCGGGCCAGCAGCATTGATCTGGCTACGTTGAAAATGAGTTTGAAATTCATCGGGTCGGCTTCACAATTACGTCTTCCTTCGTCAGTCCCTCCAATACCTCTACCTTCTGGTAGTCCATCAGGCCGGTCTTCACCGCCACTTTCTCCCCTCCTTCCAGCAACACTTGCGAACCCTCCAACAGGTACTCCCGCGGAATGATCAGCGCATCCTTCTTCGCCTGGATGATGATGTTGGCCTCGGTGGTCAGGTTCGGGTAAAGCGCTGGCGGTGTCTTTACAAAGCTGGCCTCCACGGTAAAGGAGCGGGTCCGTTCGTTCATCGCCGGGTTGATCTTGTAAACTTCCGCCTCAAAGACCTGCCCTTTGTAGCTATCCAGGTTCAGCAGCACTCTTTGCCCGGGCTGAACGCGGGCAATGTCATACTCGTCCACCTGTAGCTCCACAAGAAACTCATCCGCATCGCCGATCACGGCCACCGGAACCTGAGGACTCACCATCTCTCCCTTTTCCTTTAGGATACTGTACACCTTGCCGTCGGTCTCACTTTTTACGGTATAATCCGCCGTCTGGGTCTGGCTGATCTGGAGGTTCTTCTGCGACTGCTTTGCGGCGAACTCCAGGTCTTTTTTAAGGTCATTGTAGCGCAGCACAGCCGATTTATAGGCCGTTAAGGAGCTTTTGTAGTTCAGCTCGCGCTGCTCCAGCTCCACCCGGGTGCCGATCTGGCTCGCCCAAAGGTTTTGCTGCCGCTCCAACAGCATCGAGTCGGTACGCATCCTGCTCCTGGCCAGGTCGATAGCCTCCCGGGCCTCACGCAGCTTTTCCTCGTTGGCGCTAACACGGGCGTATTCGGCAGCCAGGCGGGCGTTCTCGGTGCTCAGCCGGGCCGCCTCATTTTCCACCTTCAGAAGAGGTTCTCCCAGCTTTACCACGTCCCCTTCCGTTACCATGATCTGCTGAATGATGCCGTTGACCACAGGATACACCTGGTACTGGTTTTTGCTTTTGACCACCCCCGAGGCGTACACTGATTCAGAGATATTCTCAACCGTAGGCTGTGTCTTCTCCTGTTTGCCTCCGCACGAAGCAAGCAGCAAGACGAACAGGAGCAATGGAAAGTATCGTTTCATGTAAGCATACTTTTGGTGTTAGGGCGTTCCGGCCTCTGCAGGCACAAGATACGGCAAAACAGGCTTGCCTGTACCCCCGCTGTGCTACCAGATCATTAACAATTATTTACCCGCTATGCATTCAGGAAAGATACCATTATTTATCAGAAGTTAAACATACAGCTGTCATAGAGACCGGGTGCAACAAGCCTTGTTTATACCTGACTGCCCAGCAGACTATCATATATCAGCCGCATTTGCGAAATTGCTGCTTACGCACAAACTGTACCCCAGCCATGAACCACCTTCTGAACAGAGAAAGAGCTGCAGCGTTATTGCATGTTATTCAGGACAAGAGCATACCCGTTACGTATGACCAGGAGAAGCACCGGCTGGCGCTTTTGGACGGTGCCGGGAACGAGCAGGTATACTTCCGGCTGCCCATTACCTTCCCGCCTCCCGGAAAGGACCTGTCGATAACAGAAGCCCACACAAACTACGTCATCCTGCTGATACAGGCCGGCAACTGTGCAATTGGCTACTTTGAGGACGGCCTAAACCTGGACCACAAGGTATTCCGCTCCTATATGGTGCGCAAAAAGCAGGGAAAGAGCCAGGTCAAGTACCTTAAAACAAAGGGGAAATCCAGGGCCGGGTCCCGGGTGAGGCTGAGCGAAACGGCAGAGTTCTTCGAGAACATCAACGGCCGCCTGCAGGAATACTTTGAAGAGCACGAGATTCACCGGATCGCCCTTAGCTGCTCTAAGACCCTTATCCCCTACCTGTACAATTCTAAGGTGGCCACTCCATTCGACAAGCATGACCCGCGCCTGTACAGGATACCCAGGCATATTCATACCCCTGTCTATGAGGTGCTGCTGGATGCAAATAAGTTTCTGCTACGCGGAGAGCTGATCTTTGAGGAAGCACAGCAGGATATGGTGCATGACCTGCTCAGCGGGCTAAGCGGTGCGACAGATGAGACAGATGCCCCAAATGGCCTGTGGGAGTAAGAGGCGCCCAGGGTAATACGTCAAACAGCTTCACCGCCACACTGGCACAATCATGCACGTCAACATCCTTTTTTATGCAGCAGGCCGGATGTTGGATCACTTTTTTTCGGTCCTTATCCTTTATGTGAGCAGATCCGGAGATGTAGCGGCCTAGCAGGGCTTGCCGTCATCTTTTATCAAAGCCTTTAGCTTTGCTTTCAGATCAGGGGAGTCTGTCAGCCCGTGTACCTCCCGTGCATGTCTGGTGGCTTCCTGTAGTACTTGCTGTTCTGTGTTAGCGCGGATCTCACCTTTGCAGTCGAAGCCCGCGTCGCGGCATTTCAAAGTTTTCATGGTGGTAGGCTCTTTCGGTGTAATAAGCTCGTTCAATTTGGTTTTATGGCAGGGTCACAATCCGGCAGCCATCTTCTAATGTATACCCGCTGTTTATCAAGATGTTGTGCTGCAAAGGAGAGAATCTACCTGGCTAAATCAGCACTACACTAAAAAATATCCTATATATAAAAGCTTAAATTCAAGTTTGCATGGCATTCCCAAGCGGTAAATCGTAGACAAGTCTTAAACTACCGCTTACCCCCTCTGCTCTGCAAAACCTGACAAGCAACATATTTTAATATGATGCTTGTCATTTGCGGGCAGCCCCATATCACTGAATTTTACCGGACATCAACTGAATCAAACAAACCTCAAACATTGTAAAAAATGGAAGCAAGTACGCAAAAGCAGTTTTCAGGAAAGGTAGCACTGGTAACCGGAGCGTCATCAGGTATCGGAAAGGCCACCGCGCTGCAGTATGCCCGTGAGGGTGCAAAAGTGGTAGTGTCGGATATCAAAGAAGACCAGGGGAACGAGGTAGTGGAACAGATCAAGCGGGACGGCGGTGACGCTATATTCGTGATGGCGGATGTGTCGGACCCGGAAGAGTGTGAAAACCTGGTAAAGAAGACAGTGGAGCAGTATGACAGGCTTGACATCGCCTTCAACAATGCAGGTATAGGAGGAGAAACGAGTCCTGTGGGTGACATGAGCATCAAAGGCTGGGATAAGGTAATTTCCGTGAACCTGAGCAGTGTGTTTTACTGCATGCATTACCAGATACAGCAAATGCTGCAGCAAGATGGCGGGGCTATCGTAAACAACTCCTCCATACTCGGCCAGGTGGGCTTTGCCAACTCTGCTGCCTATGTGGCAGCCAAGCACGGCGTGGTAGGCCTGACAAAGACCGCTGCCCTGGAGTATTCGGCCAAAGGGATACGCGTAAACGCCGTGGGCCCGGCATTTATCAAAACGCCGCTGCTGACAGACGCCGGCATGACAGAAGACATGATGCAGATGCTGGCTGGCCTGCACCCCATTGGCCGGCTGGGTGAGTCGGAAGAGGTATCGGAGCTGGTTATCTGGCTGAGCTCGGAGAAGGCCTCCTTCGTGACCGGGGCCTACTATGCGGTAGATGGTGCTTACCTGGCGCAGTAGCCAGGTCTGTGGGTGCCGGCTGGCGGCTTATCTCCTCCTGTTCAAGGGGGCTGCCAACCGGCACTCTTATTCACAGAACCATGGTTATACACAGTATCCTTTATTCAGGCCGATCAAATAATATCTTCGGGTAGTATAACAATTTTCACACGCATTAGTATTTATAAGTTGAGCTATCGCGTAAATCATGGACAAAACACCCGAAAAAGAAACCGTAAAGCCAACAGCAGAGAAGTCTGCCACTGTTCTCCCTACTCCGCAAGAGGCCGTACTTAAAGCGCTGCAGGAGGTGAACGTGCTTTTTATGGGGCCGGTGATGGAGGGTTACTTTCAGCCTGTTCCTGATAAGCTGCAAGACCCGCCCAGGTGGGAAAAAGGCAACTATAGTATCACAGCTGGAAAATGGCCCTCTACCAACCACCATGCGGACCTGATGGACCTCACCCCTTACAACGGCTATTCCATCATGGTCATGGCCTCTGCCTGGGACAAAGAAGTGATCAGCCAGGCGAGGATATTTGGTGTGCTGAACAACATGGCCTGTGATGTGATCTCCAAGTTCGCTTATGAGTACCTGCAGAAGAAGGAGGAAGAAATTGCCGCCTACATTTCCGGCATTAACAACTAGTGTTTCTCCTGCCTCAGCAGCTGCTTCTCCTGCTCAACTGCAGGATGTAACACCCTCACCAGGTTCTAACCCGCACCTCCAGGAGCACCCCTACTAAGTACATCAATTTCAGCAAACAGGCTGTAACACATGCAGTAATATTCATATCATTTCTAACAAAACAAACTTAAGAAGATGCCATTTATCAGAACAGACGATGTCCAGAAAGGAGAGCACGTACATTTATACTACGAGGACTGCGGCCGTGGTCAACCGGTCATCCTGATCCACGGATGGCCCCTGAGCCACCGGATGTGGGAGCACCAGATACAGGCGATCGTGGATGCCGGCTTCCGTTGCATTGCCTACGACAGGCGTGGCTTCGGTGAGTCGTCGCTGCCCTGGAACAATTACGACTACACCTCCCTGGCCCTGGACCTGCGGGCGGTAATTGAAAATCTTAACCTGTGGGACTGCATCCTTGTGGGCTTCTCCATGGGAGGTGGAGAGGTGGTGCGCTACCTTTCGATGTTCGGCAACGACCGCATTGCCAAGGCGGCCCTCATCAGCTCCATTATTCCACTGGTTAAAAAGAAGGACGATAACCCGGATGGTGTACCGGAGGAAAAGCTCAACGAGATCATGGACTCGCTGAAGAACAAACGGATCTCCTTCCTGAGCGAATTCGGTAAGCTGTTCTACAACTATGAGGACAATAAGGATACGGTCACTGAGCAGCTGCTGCAGTATGACTGGAGCATCGCCACGTTTGCCTCGCCCCGGGCCACCATCGAAACAGCCAAAGCCTGGGCCAACACAGACTTTAGGGCAGAGCTGCGGAACGTGACCGTACCAACACTTATCGTGCACGGAGACGCCGACCAGATCGTGCCGATCGAGACAAGCAGCAAGCAGGCAGCCAAAGAGATCCGCAACAACCGGTACGAGGTGATCCAAGACGGGCCGCACGGTATATTCCTGACCCACAAGGAACAACTGAACAGACACCTGCTGGACTTCCTGCGGGAGTAGACAGGCTATACCTTCGGAATGAACCGGCACAGGTGCTACAAAAGGTAGTGGCTGTGCCGGTTTTCCTTTAGCGCCTGCTGGCATTTCTCATGTAAGCGACAATTGGTGCAGCAAAGACAAAGGAAGCATGATCAAGGGCAGCATAGCCCACCGCAGCGTTAACATGTTAATTATCAGACATATTATGCTCTAATGCGTAGTTTTTAGTATAGAGATTCAACTAAAACTAATTGCTATGAAAATAAGGAAACAAACTATGCTGCAACTAAGCGGCTATGCACTCTCCTGCCTGATGATGGTTGGCATGCTTGCCTGTGGTGGAGGAGAAACCGAAGACACCGGAGCCATGAAGTCCTCCGCGGATAGCAGGGCGGTAGCCAACGACCCATGGGACCCGGAGGAGCTGCACAATACCTTTGCGCTGACCAACCATTTTGAGGAGTGGGACGCAAACGATGACAACATGCTGAACCAGGAAGAGTTTTATAACAGCCTGCACAGTATCTGGGATACCAACAACGACGGCAACATAGACGAGAGTGAGTGGCAGGCAGCGGCCGCCGATTTTGGAATGGAGAATGAAACCCTCTCCGCCTGGGACACCAACGGGGATGGCGCTGTAGATCAGAGCGAGTTGCAGGCAGGCCTGGCACAGCGGAATTACTTCTCGGCCTGGGATGCCAACGGCGACAACATGATCAGTGAGCGGGAGTACACTGACCGGCTGATGGCGATGTGGGATGAAAACGACTCCGGCTTTCTGGAAGACAGCGAGTATAGTGACAGGTACTACAACTATTATGGCATTTAACAACTTAAGCTTAAAACCATAGGCTCGCCAAACTGTATTTATATAGCTGGCCCCACCTTAGAGGGGAGCGTTTTTATACACGAAGAGAGAAATAGGCTTTATGGAAAAATATTTGGGAAGATTCAGTGCGCAGCTCTACGCCATCCTGCGGATTGTAGCTGGCTTTATGTTTATGATGCACGGTACAAAAAAGTTGTTTGGCTGGCCAGGAGACGGACAGACGGTAGAGCTGGCCTCTTTGATGGGGTTAGCCGGCATTATAGAGTTTACAGGGGGACTTCTGATCGCGATTGGCCTGTTGGCTGGCTGGGCAGCTTTTATTGCCAGTGGTCAGATGGCAGTAGCCTATTTTAAGGCACATGCGCCACAGGGCTGGAACCCGCTCGAAAACGGAGGCGAGCTGGCTGCCCTGTACTGCTTCCTGTTTTTATACATGGCTGCGCATGGTGCCGGCATCTGGAGCGTGGATGCCATCCGGAAGAAAGAGAAAAGAGCTGACCTGGAGCCGCAGCACCACAGCTAGGCCAAGCCTGGTGAAAGTGCACGCAGTTTTTTTAAGGCTCCGGCTACAGGCTGATGAGAAGGTTGGCTTGCAGGATAGACTCGTCCAGGCCCTCTATACCTGCCACATTGTTCCAGTAGCGCCACTCCGAACCCAGGTACAGCTTACCCGGCTTGTCCCACAAATTGCCCAGGTCCATAAACAGCTGTGGCTGTGTCAGGTACTGCTTACCGCCTGGTCCACGGTCACCGATGAAGTCCATAAAGCCCCGGAACCTAAGGCGCACTTGCTCTGAAACAGGCAAGGGCACGTCCCAGCTGGGAGTAAACTGGTAGGTTCCGCTGTACTCCTCCCCATGCTGCCTGTAATAGTAGGTTTCCAGCTGGAGCAGGCCGGAGCCCGGAATATTGAACTTGAAAGCCGGGCCGGCCAGGTACACAAAAAAGTCTTCGGTACCGCCGAACAACACGTTGACACCACCCGCCAGCAGCACATCGCTCACCGGGCCTAGCGTTATTTCTTTGCCTACAGCACGGCTCAGACTCACTTTGGGGTAC
>JAJLKL010000136.1:0-9104 GCA_033838975.1 Hymenobacteraceae bacterium
GGCGGGCAGCGGCATAGTATGGCGACAGCTCCTCGTTATACTTGTTGGTGATGCGCTCCAGCAGTTCCTGCTCTGCCTCCGGCGTTATCTCCTCGCCTTTCGCCTTCATGGCCGATACCTGGATCTGCAGCAGCGTGTTGGCAGCCGCGGCGCCGCTCATCACAGCCAGTTGTGCCGTTGGCCAGGCGTAGATCAGGCGCGGGTCGTAGGCCTTGCCGCACATGGCGTAGTTGCCGGCACCGTAGCTGTTGCCCACTAGTATGGTAAACTTCGGCACCACCGAGTTGGCCATGGCGCTCACCATCTTGGCGCCATCCTTAATAATGCCGCCATGCTCTGACTTGCTGCCCACCATAAAGCCCGACACATCCTGCAGGAACACCAGCGGGATCTTTTTCTGGTTGCAGTTCATGATAAAGCGCGCCGCCTTATCCGCAGAGTCAGAGTAGATCACGCCCCCCATCTGCATCTCTCCTTTTTTACTCTTCACGATCTTGCGCTGGTTGGCCACTATACCTACCGACCAGCCGTCGATGCGGGCGAGGCCGCAGATCAGCGACTGACCGTACAGCTCCTTGTAAGGCTCAAACTCCGAGTTGTCTACCAGGCGCAGGATGATGTCCATCATATCGTACGGCTTGGTACGGTCCGCCGGCAGTATCCCATAGACCTCCTCCTCGTCCAGCTTTGGCGCGGCAGGCGCTGCCCGGTTGAACCCGGCTTTCGGGTTATCGCCTAGCTTGTCGAAGATGTTGCGGATATGGTCCAGCGCCTCTTTGTCGTCTTTGCACTTATAGTCGGTTACGCCGGATATTTCGCAGTGGGTAGTCGCACCACCAAGCGTTTCATTGTCTATATTTTCTCCTATCGCAGATTTAACCAGGTATGAGCCGCCCAAGAACACCGAGCCGGTCCCCTCCACAATCAGGGCCTCGTCGCTCATGATCGGCAGGTAGGCACCGCCAGCCACACAGCTTCCCATGATGGCGGCAATTTGCACGATGCCCATAGAGCTCATCACGGCATTGTTGCGGAACATCCGCCCGAAGTGCTCCTTGTCCGGGAAAATCTCGTTCTGCATCGGCAGGAACACCCCGGCACTGTCCACCAGGTATACAATAGGCAGACGGTTCTCGATAGATACCTCCTGCGCACGCAGGTTCTTCTTGGCTGTGATCGGGAACCAAGCGCCTGCTTTCACGGTGGCGTCGTTGGCCACTACCACGCACTGGCGGCCTTTGATGTAGCCAATACCGGTCACCACACCGCCACTCGGGCAACCGCCTACCTCCTGGTACATGCCCTCGCCGGCGAAAGCCCCTATCTCAAGGAACTCTGAGCCTTCGTCCAGCAGGTAGTCGATGCGCTCTCGGGCAGTCATCTTTCCCTTGTCGTGCTCTTTCTGGATGCGCTTCTCGCCGCCTCCCAGGTGTACCTTCTTTAGTCTACTCTTCAGCTGAAATGTGAGCTGCTTTAATGCGTCTTCGTTTTTGTTGAATTCGATATCCATTCAGGCTAGATTGTTGTATTGGTATAGGATAGAGTTATAATGAAAAATCCGCCCTTGAAAGCGGATTTTACAAATATACAATATTTACATTACGGCTTTTTAGATTTAGCAGCACCACCCGTCTTAACAGGCAGCTTTGCTCTGATCGTGTCAGGTACAGGCACATACACGGTGTCTGGCACCGTTCGGAACTCCTCCGGGTACCTTTCCTGCATCTCCTTTACCTCCTCCAGCGTGAGCACACGGCCCGTTTCATCTACTTTATACTTGTCCCGGCGGCCAATGAGCGAGAACTGCACATAGCGCTTCGGGTAAGCCTGGATGTCGCGCAGCAGCAGGTTCAGCGACTGGGTGGAGCGGTTCAGGTTCTCGTACAGCTCCTCATCGTTGAGCAGCCTGCCCATAGAGCCCTGGTTCGAGTTGAATTTGGCCACCGCAGTCTCCAGTTCCGTAACGGCATCGTTGGCATTGCTGACAAGCTTTGTGATTTCCGCTTGCTTCAGCGTGTCGGTGAGTTCTGCCATGTTTGCGGTAATGCGGTTGATCTGCCGTTCCGTCTGGCGCAGGGAGTTCGTAAGCGCGTTGATGTTTGCCGTGATCTGCCGGATGTTCTCTTGGTTGGACCGCAGTATTTCATTTACGGCCTCGGTGGTGGCCCTGGTGTTGGCCAGGATTCCCTGGATATTGTTCCGCGACTCCGGATCCAGCAGTTTGTTTATCCGCGCCAGTGTGGTGTCCACCTTATCAATCACAGGCACTGTCTTGCTGGAGATCACATCCGTGATACTGCTCTCCTTGTAGGCGATCAGTGTTTCGCCGCCCTTATACATTTCTGTACTGTTGCCAGGATACAGCACGATCGCCTTACTGCCCAAAAGGTCTGAGTTGGACAGTGCTGCGATGGTGGAGTCTCCTATATTGATGTCTTTGAGTACGTCGAGCTCAACCAGGATCTTGTTTCCCTTGTCCGTCATCAGGCTTAAGCTCTTTACCCCGCCAACTCTGATACCATTCAGGAGCACAGGGTTAGAGGCGACCAGCCCGTCTACATCGTCATACACCACGTAGTAGGACCTGGAGTCTGAGAAGAGGTTGGATCCCTTCAGGAACATGAAGCCAAAGTATAGGATCACAATGGCCACGATGCCCAACAGGGCGACTTTTAGTTCTTTGGATATTTTCACGTAGGAGTGTTGCTTATTGCACTAGTTCATAGCCTCCATCTCTTGCTTATACGCTTTGAAGGCACGATAAATCCCTGATGCCATATACGATTGACCGGTTTTATCGTTAAGAAATTTTTCTTCGGTTGGATTGGTCAGGAAACCGCACTCGATCAGGACGCTTGGCATATAGGACTTCCACAGCACCAGGAAAGGAGCCTGTTTTACGCCTCTGCTGTTCCGTCCCACCCTATGCTTAAACTCTGACTCCACCTTGTCGGCAAAGCGCAGGCTGTTGTCTATGTAAGCACTCTGATGCAGGGCAAACAGAATGTGGCTCTGCGGAGAGTTCGGGTCAAAGCCCCCGTAGTTCTCCTTGTAGTTATCTTCCTGCAGGATAACCGAGTTCTCACGCTTGGCCACCAACAGGTTACCCTCCGATTTCTGAATACCCATGGTGTAGGTCTCAGTGCCGAAGGCAGAGGAAGGTCCCGCATTCAGGTGGATGGATATGAAAAGGTCAGCGTTGTTCTTGTTCGCGATGCCGGCCCTGTCTGCCAGCTCTACAAAGTTATCGTCTTTACGGGTATAGACCACTTTCACGTCGGGCAGGTTCTTCTCGATGAGCGCCCCCACCTGCAGGGCCAGCTTCAGCGCCACATCCGCCTCATGCGAAAACTTACCGTTACACCCAACATCCTTGCCGCCATGGCCGGCATCAATCACCACTGTGCGCACTCTGTACTCTTTCTTAAACTCCAGCTTATTTGACGAGCAGAGTAATAAAACGATAGCCAGAAATGAAACCGTAACAATATTTCTCACAACGTTCGTTAGTTTAAAAGCTAAAACAATAACTTTGTACAAAATAAATAAAACTTTAGGGAAGTCTGAAGAAGTTGCGTTACATTTTGTTTTTTTTACTGCTGCTGCAGTTCGCCATACTTTCTCCCTCACCGGCGAACGGTCAAGGCGTCTCACAGCCTGCCGTTATACCTCAGGACACAACCGTTGCTGCACAGGACACCGTCACGATCGCAGCGCCCCGAGGCGACATCGAGACGACCATCAAATACTCTGCCAGAGACTCTATCCAATTTGAGGTAGGGCGCAAGGTGGTGCACCTCTACGGCGACGCCAAGATCAACTACGGTGCCACCACGCTGGAGGCCGCCTACATCGAGATCGATTACGAGAAGAACACCCTTACGGCCACCACCCTCATCGACTCCACAGGCAAAGAGGTTGGCGTTCCGGTGTTTACGGATGCTGCAGGCACCTATGCCGCCAAACGCATTGCCTACAATTACAAAACACGAAAAGGCCGGATCGCTGAGGTAGTAACGCAGCAGGGGGAGGGGTACATACATTCAGAGGTCGTAAAAAAGAATGAGCAGAATGAGATTTTCGGCTTCCACAACAAGTACACCACCTGTAACCTGGAGCACCCGCACTTCTACATCAGTGCCGGAAAGATAAA
This sequence comes from Hymenobacteraceae bacterium, assembly GCA_033838975.1. Taxonomy (GTDB): domain Bacteria; phylum Bacteroidota; class Bacteroidia; order Cytophagales; family Hymenobacteraceae; genus Pontibacter. The sequence goes on from JAJLKL010000136.1 coordinate 4,154, forward strand.
GGCCATCCCGAACGACAAGGTGATGTCCGGGCCGTTTAACCTGGTGATCGGGGATATTCCCACGCCGCTGGGCTTCCTGTTTGGCCTCTTCCCTACCCCGCGCAACAACCGCTCCTCTGGTGTGATCGTGCCAAGCTTTGGAGAGTCACGCGCACAGGGTTTTTACCTGCGTAACGGGGGCTACTATTTCTCCTGGAACGACTACATCGGCACTAGGGTAACTGGCGACGTGTACTCCCTGGGAGGCTATAATATCAGTGCGGACAACACATACCGGAAGCGCTATGCCTACAGCGGCAATTTCAGGGTAGACTACCGTTACTTTAAAAACGACGAGGCGGACGTGGAGGCCTCCCGCTCCACCAACAACCTGCTGGCGCAGCTGCCGCCAACGCAGCGTACTTTCTGGATCAACTGGTCGCACATGCCTGTACAGAAGCCCGGGCGTGGCCGCTTCTCGGCCAATGTGAACGCGGGTAGTGCCATTCACCAGCGCATTAACTACAACAGTACCGCGCAGTACCTGTCGCCTACGTTTAACTCGAACATCACCTACCAGAAGAACATACAGAACACCCCGTTCAGCTACACGGCAAAGCTGAGCCAGGGCCAGAACACGAGCGGAGTCATGAACTTTGTACTGCCGGACCTGAACTTCTCGATGACGCAGACCAGCCTGTATGAGATCTTTACCGATAAGGTGCCACTGGGCCGCTGGTACGAGAACTTTGCCATCGGCTACAACGTGACGGCCCGCAACGAGGTGAGCAATGTGACGCCAGCCACCCGAAACACCTTTGGGGTACCTGTGATTGGCGGCCGAACAGAGTCTGACACCATTAGCCTGAGTGACTTTAGCCGTCTCTGGGAGAACGGCCGGCGCTCTGCGAACCACAACTTCAACTTTAACCTGGGCAGCTATAAGCTTTTCCGGTACTTTAACCTCTCGCCTACCGTTAGTTACCGCGAGACGTGGCTGGACCAGAAGTATAGTTTTCGCTTTAACCCAGACTCAAATGCCGTGGAGGTAGACACAGCCAACTTCGGCCGCATCTATGAGTACAGCGGCGGGGCGTCTCTGAACACCACCATCTACGGCACCATGAACTTTGGGAAGGACAAGCGTGTGCAGGCCATTCGTCACCTGATCCGCCCGAGCCTCTCCTACAACTACCGCCCTGATTTCGGGGAGGAGCGTTTCGGCTTCTACCAGACCATCGTGACCGGAGTAGACACCGTAAGCAATTTGCCGATCACGCAGAGGCTGCCGCGCTTACAGTCGGTGCCGGGCCAGGGACTGCAGAGTGCCGTATCCTTCAGCATACAGAACAACCTGGAGGCAAAGGTCCGGTCTAAGAGCGACACAACGGCGAACCAGACAGAGAAGATCAGCATCATCGACAACCTGGGTATCAGCAGTTCCTATAACTTCGCTGCCGACTCGCTCAAGCTCAGGCCGATCTCCATGAACATGAACACACGCCTGTTCAAGTTCATAAACCTAACCCTAACCTCCACCTTTGACCCTTACAAAGTAACAGAAGACGGAAGAAGGATAGACGAGTATGTGTTTGACCTGTCGAAGCTGCGACTGGCCAGGCTAACCAACGCGAACCTGAACCTGGGGGCCAGCCTGAACCCGGAGGCAAGGCGCTCTGCCACCACCGTGCCTACCAACCTGCCTATACTGGAACCGGACATGGACCCGCTACTGCCAAGGTACGTGGACTTCAAGATTCCGTGGACGTTGAATATAGACTACACCCTCTATTACACCAAGGGTATAGGACGGCAGGAAAGCAGAATTGACCAGACCTTAAGCGTGGACGGCTCGCTTAACCTGACGGAGAAATGGAAAGTAACCTATGCGGCCTTCTACGACCTGGTGGACAACAACATAGCCAACGCCCGTGTAGACATCTACCGCGACCTGCACTGCTGGGAAATGAGCATCGGCTGGATTCCGTTCGGTTTTCAGCGGGGCTACAACGTCACCATCAACGCCAAGTCCGCCCTGCTGCAGGACCTGCGCCTGACCAGGAACAGAAGAGGGTTTAACAGATAATACAGCAACAGCCACGGTAAAATGTGGCTGTTTTTGTTTCTAATTTCATAGCTTTACACTTTAACTAATGCATCAACTATGTCTGTTCATAAAAGCGATATCAAGAAAGTAACCACGCACCAGTTGCAGAACATGAAGGAGCGCGGCGAAAAGATCTCCATGCTCACGGCATACGATTTTTCCATGGCTACCATTCTGGATGGCGCGGGCATTGACGTGCTGCTTGTCGGCGACTCTGCCTCCAACGTCATGGCCGGGCATGAAACCACTCTGCCCATCACGCTGGACCAGATGATCTACCACGCCTCTTCTGTGGTAAGGGGTGTGAACAGAGCCTTTGTGGTAGTGGACATGCCTTTTGGCTCTTACCAAGGCAACTCCTCGGAGGCTTTGCGCTCGGCGATCCGCATCATGAAGGAGTCTGGCGCGCATGGCGTAAAACTGGAGGGAGGCGCTGAGATAAAAGAGTCGGTTACCCGCATCCTGAGCGCAGGCGTACCGGTAATGGGCCACCTGGGGTTAACGCCACAGTCGATTTATAAATTCGGCACCTACACTGTCCGGGCCAAGGAGGAGGCTGAGGCTCAGAAGCTGATCGAGGACGCACAGCTTTTGCAGGAGCTTGGCTGCTTTGCCATTGTGCTGGAAAAGATACCTTCGGCCCTGGCCAAGCGTGTGGCAGAAACCCTGCAGATTCCGATCATTGGCATAGGCGCCGGCCCTGACGTGGACGGGCAGGTACTGGTGGTACACGACATGCTGGGCATCAACAAAGAGTTTAAGCCCCGCTTCCTGCGCCGCTACGCCGACCTGCACACCATCATGACCGATGCCGTGGCGCACTATGTGAAGGACGTGAAAGGCCGCGACTTCCCGAACGAGAAAGAAGCGTACTAAACTGAATTATGAATGATGAATTAGAAATTATGAATGGGAACGACAGCTTAAGTGTTTCCTCCCTCACTACTAATTCATAATTCATAATTTCTAATTCATCATTCCAATGTTAGACGTACTTTTTGAGGATAACCATGTGTTGGCAGTAAACAAACCCGCCGGGCTACTGGTGCATGGCGATGAGACGGGGGACACCACCCTGGCCGATCTGGCAAAAGAGTACATCAGGCAGAAGTATAACAAGCCCGGCAATGTGTTCATAGGCGTGGTGCACCGCCTCGACAGGCCGGTGAGCGGGGTGGTGCTGCTGGCAAAGACTTCCAAGGCCCTGACCCGCCTGAACGAGCTTTTCCGGAGCAAGAAGACGGCAAAAACTTACTGGGCCGTTGTGCAGCACAAACCGCAGCAGGAGCAGGGCACGCTGGTGCACTGGCTGGTGAAGGACAGCAGCAGGAACGTGACCAAGGCATACGCCCGGGAAAACAAGAGCGGCTCCCGCTCAGAGTTGCATTACAAGCTGCTCAGCGCGCAGCAACAAAAGTACCTGCTGGAGGTAAACCCCATAACGGGCAGACCGCACCAGATCCGCGTTCAGCTGGCCTCCATGCGCTGCCCTATACTGGGCGACCTGAAATATGGCGCTGCCCAGCCCTTACCCGACAAAAGCATCGCCCTGCACGCACGCCAGTTGCAGTTTGACCACCCGACACTCAAGACACCCGTGACCGTTAGCGCTCCGCCTCCTGACACGGCCGTTTGGGCCCCGTTCAGGCAGTTGCTCTAACAGCAGGCAGCATATTCAAAAAAATGATTGTTATCATTTTCTGAACTTTTACCTGTTATACTCTATTTTACATTAAATTCGTGTTGTAGCTTTGCAAGATACAAGGCACGGCTTGTTGCAAAACCAGCCTTACGTAAACTCAACCATAACCACCTTTAGTTTAAATTAATGGCAATCCTCATTTTCTTTGTGGTGCACTGGTACCTGTCCCTGTTTGTACAGACGTTTTACCTGCACCGCTATGCCGCCCACAAAATGTTCACCATGAACCCGTTCTGGGAGAAGGCATTTTACCTGCTCACGTACATTGCGCAAGGCTCCTCTTTCCTCTCCCCTCGCGCCTACGCAATCCTGCACCGCATGCACCACGCTTTCTCTGATACCGAGAGAGACCCGCATTCGCCGCACTTCTCCAACAACGCTTTCACGATGATGTGGAAGACCAAAGAAATTTACAACGACGTACTGAACAAGCGCGTTGAGCCGGAGCGTCGCTTCGATGGCAACTATCCGGTATGGCCACTACTGGAGAGAATCGGCGACTCATACTTCTCCAGAATTGGATGGGGGGTTGCCTATGTACTGTTCTACATCGCCTTTGCCACACAGTGGTGGATGTTCCTGCTGCTGCCGATCCACTTCCTGATGGGCCCGGTACATGGCGCCATTGTAAACTGGAGTGGCCACAAGTATGGCTACCAGAATTTCGACAACAACGACAAGTCCAGAAACTCACTGTTCTTCGACTTCCTGACGGGTGGCGAGCTGTTCCAGAACAATCACCACAAGCTGCCAAACCGCGTGAATTTCGGCGTAAAATGGTGGGAGTTTGACCCAACCTGGCCGGTTATCTGGACGCTGGACAAGCTGAGCATCATCAAACTGAAGCCGGTGAATGCGAAGGTAAAAGCAAAAGCCCACGTTTAAACATACTAAAGCCCTTCCTCAGCGAAGGGCTTTTCATTTTCCGGCACTCGGTGCCCTGCAGCAGTAAGTACAGGTCAGGGCCCGGACCTTCAGGTTCGCCTATTCCAAGCTGCGGTTCAAGGGCGTATAATTCTGAAAAAGAGATAGAACTTTCAAAATTATTTTGATACCTTTGCGGTTCTAAACTGGCGGACGGGTTCCGCCGACTTAAAAACATAATTCAAAATGGCAGTAAAAATCAGACTGGCCCGCAGAGGCCGCAAGAAAGCCGCTATCTA
>JAJLKL010000137.1:0-1240 GCA_033838975.1 Hymenobacteraceae bacterium
GGCGGTGCTGGATGACAGGCTGATCGGCTGGATTCATGGGTTTTATACGTTGCGGCTGCAGTCGGGTGCTTTTGTGGAATTAAGAGGTCTGGTGGTGGATGAAAACTACAGAAGAACCGGAGCCGGACGCAAACTGGTGGAGCAGGTGCGGGCGTGGGCCAAGCAAAAAGGCGTGCGTAAAGTACGGGTACGCTGCAACACCAAAAGAACCGACACCCATACTTTTTACAAGGCGATCGGGTTTGAAGAAGTGAAATAACAAAAGATTTTTAGTATATTGTGCTAATAATATACTTCCCATGAAATTCGGATACATCCTCCTGCTCGGCCTCCTGCTGCTGATCGACATCCTGACTTTTACCGAGATCGCATCCATGGTGCGCCAGCCTTCCGACCTGAAGGTAGCCATTGGCCTGGGGCTGCTGGTGGTGCTCATCATCGCCAACTTCTTCGTTATCCGCTATTCTATTAACAGACTCAAAGCCTAACCATGAACAACGCTCGTCAGCTTTTAACCTGGAGCCTCAGCTTCATCCTTATACTTGTGTTCTCTATTACCGCCATGAAGTCCTGCACCCGCATCGACGCTGGCCATGAGGGCATATTGGTAAAACTCTACGGCACCGACAAAGGCGTGCAGGACGTGAACCTGGTCACAGGCCGTGTGTGGTTTAACCCGTTTACCGAGGAGGTGTTCCAGTTCCCGACTTTCGTACAGACAGTGGATTACCCAGCCTTTACCGTGAACGCAAAGGACGGCTCCGTTTTTACGGTAGATCCTACCATCTCTTTTCGAGTGAGCCCCGGCGAGAGTCCGAGGATCTTCAGCAAGTACCGCCAGGATATCGAGCTGATCACCAAGACCACGCTGTTCAACTATACCCGCGACGCCTTCCGCATCCAGTTTAACAAGTATAGCACCGACAGTATCATCTCGAACCGCCAGAGTTTCGAGGACAAGGTACAGATTGCTTTGGGGGAGGCGCTGCTGAAAGAGGGCTTTGAACTGGAGCAGATGACAAGCGGCCTACAGTACCCGGATGAGATCGTGCGCGCCGTAAACCTGAAGAACCGCGCTGTGCAGCAGGCTTTACAGGTAGAGAACGAGCTGAAAGTAGCCGAAGCGCAGGCCCGCAAGAAAATAGTGGAAGCCGAGGCAGAAGCCCGCGCCAACGAACTCCGCCAGCGCACCCTTACGCCACTGCTCATTCAGCAACAATTCATAGAGAAGTGGGACGGC
>JAJLKL010000138.1:0-5522 GCA_033838975.1 Hymenobacteraceae bacterium
GTCGGCGGTGGTGGTGCCGGACTTCATCATGTCTTCCGGCGTGCCGGCGGTTACCACTTGCCCACCGTGTATACCTGCGCCCGGACCGATGTCTACCACGTAGTCAGCCTGCAGGATCATGTCTTTGTCGTGCTCCACCACGATAATGGAGTTGCCCAGGTCGCGGAGGTCCTGCAGGGCTTTGATCAGGCGCTCGTTGTCGCGCTGATGCAGACCGATGCTCGGCTCGTCCATGATGTAGAGCACGCCCACCAGCTGCGTACCGATCTGCGTGGCCAGACGTATACGCTGGCTCTCCCCACCCGAAAGGGTTTTCACAGGGCGGTGTAGGCTCAGGTAGTCCAGCCCCACGTCCAGCAGGAAGCCGATGCGCTTGCGTATTTCTTTCAGCAGCTCGCGGGCGATCACGTTCTGGCGCTCGTTCATGCGGTCTTCCACGCCCTCAAACCAAGCGGCCAGTTTGTTGATATCGAGCACCGAAAGCTCGCCTATGTTGGTGTCGGCAATCTTGAAATGCAGCGACTCTTTCTTGAGCCGATACCCATTACACTCCGGGCAGGTCGTGGTCTGCGCAAAGTCCTCTACCCAGGAGCGTATGTTATCCGAGTCAGACTCCATCTGCCCTTTCAGGAAGTTGACGATGCCCTCGAACTCCACCACATAGTTGCCTTTCTTGGTGTTTACCTCCAGGTCTTCGTCCAGGCCATAGAGCAATACCTGCAGCACATCCTCAGGCAGGTCTTTGATCGGCGTCGAAACCGACACCTTGAAATGCTTGAAGAGCGCCTCGATCTGTTTGAAGATCCAGATATCGCGGTACTCGCCGAGCGGGGCTATACCTCCGCGACGAATGCTCAGGTCTTTATCAGGTATAACCGATTCTTCCGTGATCTCCTGAATCTCACCCAAACCGTTACACACCGGGCAGGCGCCGTACGGCGAGTTGAACGAGAATGAGTTCGGGGCCGGATCGTCGTAGGCTATACCTGTGGCCGGGTCCATAAGATGGCGGGAGAAGAAGTGGGTTTTGTCTGCGTCCGCGTCCAGTATCAATACCGTGCCCTTGCCCTGCGTGAGCGCGTTTTGGATAGAGCCTGACAGACGGAAGCGGTCTTCCTCCTTCACCACAATCTTGTCGATCACGATCTCGATGTCGTGGATCTTATACCGGTCCACCTGCATCTTTGGGGTGATTTCCACCAGCTCGCCATCCACCCGGGCACGGATAAAACCCATCTTGCGGATCTGCTGGAAGAGTTCGCGGTAGTGGCCCTTACGGCCTTTTACCACCGGGGCCAGCACCACAATGCGCTTTCCGTCGAAGTTCTCCAGAATATGGTTCACGATCTGCTCATCACTCTGGCGCACCATTTTCTCACCGGTGACATAGCTGTACGCCTCGGCCGTGCGGGCCCAGAGCAATCGCATAAAGTCGTAGATCTCGGTGATAGTGCCTACTGTGGAGCGCGGGTTACGGCTCGTGGTCTTCTGCTCGATGGAGATCACCGGCGAGAGGCCTTCGATCTTGTCCACATCGGGCCTTTCCAGCCCGCCCATAAAGGAGCGGGCGTAAGCCGAGAAGGTTTCCATGTAGCGGCGCTGCCCTTCTGCATAAATGGTGTCGAAAGCCAGCGAAGACTTGCCCGAACCGCTGATGCCGGTAAATACGACCAGCTTGTAGCGCGGCAGCTTGATGGAGATGTTTTTGAGGTTATGTTCGCGGGCACCGTATACTTCAATCTGCTGTGTCTCGCCATTTTGCGAGAAGGCAGTTTCGGTGCCGGCCGTGGTTTCTTGCGCTTGGTTAAAAGCCATTCAGGAATGCTTGATTTTAAATAGCAAAGGTATAAAAATATCAGCGCTTTGCTGTTGCAGAGTGCTAACCTATCTTAACAGTAAACAGCCGTAAATGGTTTAGCGGAAACAAGTTTGTTTGAACGGCGGCAGAAGCCGGAAGATTAAGGAGCGATCAGTCGAGATTGCTGTAGCTCGAAGCTTCTTTTTCGTGTACCGTGTCGTAGTGTTGGCTGGTATGGGAATAGTGTTTTCGCTCGCGTTTTATAAGCTTTTGCTTTCTCAGGTAACGCACAAGACTGTATACAGCCAAAATAAGCCCCAGCACCATCAACAACAAGCCTAGCAGCTCCATGTAAGTGCGCTCAGAGAATTTGATGGCGGCGAAGCCACCGGCCACAAGTGCAATGGCTGTGCGCAGGTAGGCCATCAGGGTGCGCTCGTTGGCAAAGATGGTGCGCTGTACTGCCATCTGGTCCCGAATCTCGGAGTTCTTCTTCTCCTGCTTTTTAAGCTTCTTCTTCAGTTTCTGGATTTCCTCCTGTTCCTGTTGAGACATAGCCCGCTCGTTTTTGTGAAAATATACGAAACTGTGAGGAATATGCGCAAAGAAACCAGGCTGCGTGATTACCAGACCAGCATGGCAAGGACAATAAAATTATCGGAGCCCGCCTAAGTGATCATGAAGTGCCTCGTCCTGGTTATGCGCCCGCTCGTGTTCGTGGCTGGTAGGGCTGTACTCACTGTGGTGACCCTCAATGATTTTTTGCTTATAGCGATACCTGACAAAACTGTATATCCCTAGAATAACGCCAATGGGTATGAGGATGCCCCCTATAACCTCCAGGTATAGGTCATCCGAAAGCTTGACGGCGAAGAAGCCTCCGACGGAGATCGTCATGGCTGTGCGCAGGTAGGCCATCAGGGTGCGCTCGTTGGCAAAGATGGTGCGCTGCGCAGCCATGTGGTCCCGGATCTCATTGTTCTTCTTCTCCTGAATCTTGAGCTTCTTCTTGAGCTTCCTTATCGTTTCTTTGTCAGTCTCAACCATAGACTTTTACCTCATGTAAGTATACGTTTCGGATAAAGCAAAGTAGGAGTTTAGGTACAATATAGGGTGTTTAAAAATTCGTGTTTTATATTTCAATGTTAAAAATATATATTGCTATGGTGCAAAGGCAGCCCTGATATTTTGCAGAACAGCTGAAGCACAGAAACGCCGATTCCGCTACTACCGAATGAGAAGACTTTACCGTATTGTTTTGCTCTCTGCTCTTGTGTTGCTGACAGGTAACATTTGGGCTCAGAGCTCAGATCAGCTATACCTGACGGCCAACTACAAAGGCAAGCCGTTGCAGGAAGTGCTGCAGGAAATACAGCAGCAGCATAGCCTCCGAATATTCTACCAGCCGGAATGGGTGGAGCAGGTGCGGGTAACACAGACCTTCGAGCGCGAGCCGCTTCCCAGCGCCCTGCGGCAGCTACTCGAAATGGCGCAGCTTTCCTTCGTGTTTTACGATAGCCAGACAATCGTGCTGGTGCCCTTGTCGGCAGCCGGTGTGTTTCAAATTGATACCGCCAGTACGGAGCCTGCTACAGGTATAGCTGGCATCGGCAGGACCGTGACGCTGAGTGGCTATGTGCGGAGCGCCAAAACCGGCGAGCCATTTATCGGGGCAACGGTGCTGCTGGAGGAGGCCAAAAAAGGGACGGTGGCCGATGAGCGGGGCTTTTATACCCTGACGGTGCCGGCCGGTGACTATACCTTGCGTGTACGCGCAGTAGGCATGACAGAAGACAAAAGGCGTGTACGGCTGCAGCAGAGCAGAACCATGAACGTGGAACTGTTTGAAGTGAGCAACCAGCTTCGCGAGGTGCAGGTGTCGGCCAAGGCTCCTGACCACAACGTGGAAAGCCTGGAAATGGGCGTGGCCCGTCTATCAATACAGGAAGTGAAAAAGATGCCGATGTTTCTGGGTGAGGTAGACGTGGTGCGCAGCGTGATCGCCCTGCCCGGCGTAACTACAGTGGGAGAGGGGGCCTCCGGTTTCAACGTGCGGGGCGGCAGCATCGACCAGAACCTGGTGCTGCAGGACCAGGCACCGCTTTTCAGCTCTTCTCACCTCTTCGGTTTCTTCTCGGTATTCAACCCTGACATGGTGAAAGATGTGACACTTTTCCGGGGCGGTATACCTGCCCGCTACGGTGGCCGGATATCGTCGGTGTTGGATGTGGAGCTAAAGGAAGGAAATAAGAAAGTCCCTATTTTGAGCGGAGGCATCGGCCTGCTGTCGAGCCGCCTGATGGTGGAAGGGCCGCTTGTGAAAGACAAAGCCTCTTTTGTGATCGGCGGTCGGGGCGCCTACCCAGGGCTGGCACTGCGCTACATGCCCGATAAGTCGGTGCGCGACAGCGACGGCTATTTTTATGATTTCAACGCCAAGGTAGGGTATGTGCTCAGCGAGAAAGATCAGCTGGTGGCCTCCGGTTACCTGAGCCGCGACGGCTTCCGGTTTGGCGCCGACACCACCTATACCTGGGGCACGGCTACCGGCACTGTGCAATGGAACCACACCTTCAGCGACAAGCTGTTTTCTTCTGTAACCGGCGTGGTAGGCGACTATGACTATGGCGTAAGTGCCGAAACCGCTCCGTCTGACTATACCCTCGATTCCGATATCCGGTATAAACTGCTGAAAGCGGACTTCAACTATGAGCCGTCCGTGCAGCACAAGATCGGCCTGGGTGCTTCTTCCTCCTGGTACAATTTCAACCCCGGCGTACTGACACCCGCTTCCGAGCAGTCCAGTCTGCTGGCTATCAGCATGCCGTGCGAACGGTCCCTGGAATCGGCCCTGTACCTGGATCATGAATATGCTTTCAGCCCCCGGGTGTCGGTAACTTATGGCCTGCGCTACTCTGCTTATTTTAACCTGGGACCGGGCGATGTATATGTCTATAACCCGGAAGTGCCAAGGCGTGAATCTACTATAATCGATACGCTTAACTATGCCAATGGCGGCGTAATACAGCAGTATAATTACCTGGAGCCAAGGGCCTCTGTTCGGGTGAGTCTGGGGGAGAACAGCTCTGTCAAACTGGGGTACAATCGCATGGCGCAGTACATTCACCTCATCTCCAACACGACCGCCGCATCGCCTGTGGATATCTGGAAGACCAGCAACCCCTACCTGAAACCGCAGATAGGCGACCAGGTGGCACTCGGGTTTTTCAAGAACCTGCAAGACAATACGATAGAGCTGTCGGCTGAGGCCTACTACAAGAAGCTGCACAACCTGGTGGAGTACAAGGACGGCGCGCAACTGCTCCTGAACAGTACCCTGGATGCCGACCTGCTGCCAGGCGACGGCAAGGCCTACGGTTTGGAGCTGATGATGCGCCGAAAGGGGAAAAAGCTGACCGGCTGGGCCAGCTATACCTATTCCAGGTCATTGCGCCGCGTAAATGGCCCGACTCCCGAAGAGAAGATCAACAATGGGAACTACTACCCGTCTAACTTCGACAAGCCGCACGATCTCACGCTGGTGTTGAATCAGCAGCTGACCCGCCTGATGAGCTTCTCGGCTAACTTCACTTACAGCACCGGCAGGCCTATTACCTACCCAGAGTCGGTCGCTATAATAGACGGATTGCTGATGGTGAACTACAGCGACCGCAACCAACACCGCATACCCGACTACCACCGCCTGGACCTTGCCCTGGTGATT
>JAJLKL010000139.1:0-7285 GCA_033838975.1 Hymenobacteraceae bacterium
TCCCCCCGAAGGTTGGGTAACAGACTATACCTACTTTCATAGTTCTGAGTGCAATCTAAATAACAAGTGCAGCAAAGGACTTGCTGCACCTGCTAAACTACGGAATATCTTTTATGTTTTTGGCATAATGGCCTTATAAACCACATCATGGATGCGGGTTCGGATATTATACTTTACCAGTTTGTTGTTTCCTGCATCCGGGTACACCCTGTTGGAGAGGAAAATATAGATCAATTTGTTCTCCGGATCTACCCAGGCAGCGGTTCCTGTAAAGCCGGTGTGGCCGAAGGTGCTGGCCGGGGCGAAAGCGGAGGTAGGGCCGTTGCCCTCCGGCTCCGGCTTGTCCCAGCCTAGCCCGCGTCGGTTATGGCTGAACTGCTTCTTTGAGAAGTCTACTACCACATCTGTTTTAAAATACTCATGTCCGCCATATTTACCATTTTGCAGGTTCATTTGCAGCAGAATGGCCAGGTCGTTGGCGTTAGAGAACAGGCCGGCATGGCCCGCCACGCCCCCCAGCATGGCGGCTCCCTGGTCGTGCACGCTACCCCAGATCAGGTTATGGCGAAAGTAGCGGTCCTCCTCGGTTGGGGCGATGCTCTCCTGGCGGTGTTTCAGCAGTGGCTTGTACGTCATGGTACTCAGGCCCAGCGGTGCGTAGAAGTTCTGGTCCAGGAACTCATCCAGCGGCTGGTTCAGCAGGGTTTCGGCCACACGCTTAAGTACGTAAAAGTCAAGGTCGCTGTACTTGTAATCGTAGCCCTTGCCATCTTTGCGGCGCGGCAGCATTTTGGACCTTACCGTCCAGGCCCACAGCGAGTCCTCCATGGTCTTGATAGAGTAGAAGCCCGGGATCACCTCGTTCGGGTAAATATCGTTCTGGGTGCTGGCGTAAAAGGTTTGCTTTGTCTCAACGGATTTAAGTGTGTTCTGCCACGCAGGTATACCGGCCAGCAAGCCAGCCTGGTGTGTCAGCACATCGCGCATCACGATCGCCTCTTTGTTTGTGCCTTTTAGCTCTGGCAGGTACGTGGAGACCCTGGCATCCAGGTCGATTTTGCCCTGGTCTTTCAGAAACATGATGGCCTGCAGGGTAGCGGCTACCTTGGTGATGGAGGCCACATCGTACACGGTTTGGTTCGTCACCGGCTTGGCCTCCTTGTAGGTGTAGTGGCCGTAGGACTTGTTGAACACCACGGTGCCGTCTTTCACCACCATTACCTGCGCACCAGGCGTGGCGGCATAGGCGATGGCCTCCAGGGCAATGTTGTCGATCTGCTTCAGTGTTTTGGAGTCCATGCCCACGCTTTCCGGCGTGCCATACTTCAGGCGGTTCAGCGGTTGTGTGGTAACTCCTGTGCCTGCTTTATACTTGACGGAGGCCGTAACGGGTAGTTTGCCCTTGGCAGCGCGGGCCCCGAACAGTACCTGTGGCACCAGTGACTGTGCAACGGCATTATCCTCGTAGCCACATACGAGCCAGTTGCTTTTCTCAAAGAACTTCAGGCTGTAGGCGTTACCCATTACCGCCACAATCACTTTTTTATCTGTGCGCTCCTGCAAGTATTGGATAAAGGCGCGGGTACCCAGGCCAATTCCAAAGTCCTTGTAAGGCGTGATGTTCATGTTGTGGATGCTCACCACTACTACGTCGTTATCCTTTAGCTTTGGTATGATGGACGTGAAGGTCGTATCAGATGCAAAGCGGTCTGAGATGGAGAACTTATTGATAGGAGCGTAGTTCCCCAGCGTCTCCTGAAACTGGTTGTTACCTGTAACGCCAATGGCCACCGAGGCGATGCTCAGGGTGTCGAGGTTGCGGAAGGGGAGCAGGCTGTTCTTGTTCTGGACAACTGTTACCGCATGCTCATAAAGCTGCTCCTGTACGACAGCGCTCAGAGGTCTGTCCACCTCCTCCTGCAGGTTATCCAGGTTTACAGGCTTGTACTTGTTCAGCCCGGCCCAGTACTTGGCATGCAGGATCTTCTTTGCGCGCAGGTCCACTTCTTCCTGTGTTATGTTGCCTGCCGCAATGGCCGACTTGATCCTGGCGACAGCCGTCGGCACGTCCTCCGGGAAGAGCAGCACGTCGTTACCGGCCATCAACGCTTTCAGGTCTACCTCACCCGGTTTGTAGTACTTGCTCACGCCCTTCATGTTCAGGGCATCGGTAAACACCAACCCCTTATACTTCATTTTTTCTTTCAGAAGGCCGGTAACGAGCGGTTTGGAAAGGGTCGTGGCCAGGTTCTTTGTGGAGTCCACGGCCGGCAGGTACAGGTGGGCCACCATTACCCCCATCACGCCGGCTTCGAAGGATTTGTTGAAAGGGTACAGCTCCACCTCCGTGAGGCGTTTCATGTCGTGCTTGATCACCGGCAGCGCGTGGTGCGAATCAGTGTCTGTGTCGCCGTGGCCCGGGAAATGCTTGGCTACCGCGATCACGCCGTGGTCCTGAAGGCCTTTGATGTAGGCGATGCCGCGGCGGGTAACCCCCTCTTTCGACTCGCCAAAAGAGCGGCTGCCAATCACCGGGTTTGCGGAATTCACATTCACATCCAGCACCGGGGAAAAGCTCACGTTTACGCCCATGCGCTTCATCTTCAGGGCTATCTCGCGCCCCATCAGGTACACGTACTTCTCATCCGTCATGGCGCCCAGCGTCATCTGGCGGGCAAAGTGCATGCTGCTGTCCAGGCGCATGCCCAGGCCCCACTCCGCATCCATGGCCACAAGCATGGGTACCTTCGCCTGGCGCTGGTAGCGGTTGGTAAGCTTGGCCTGCCGAACAGGGCCTCCCTGCATGAACATCACGCCTCCGATGCCGTAGCGGCTCACCAGGGTGTCGATCTCACGGTAATGCCTTTCGTCTTTATTGGAATAGGCGGCCACCATAAAGAGCTGGCCAATGCGCTGCTCAGGAGAGAGTGTTAGCATCACGCTGTCGACCCACGTTCTCTCGTCTACATTCACGACCACTTCATCCGAAGACTTCAAAGACATAAGCGGTCCCATGGCAAGAAAAACAAGAATCAACAACCCCAAACTAAAACTCTTCAACATCCTGTACTAGTATTTTATTAAATTGGAACAAGTAAAATTTAAGCCTAATTTTGCAAAAGGCGGTTCGGAAAAACAGACTACATTCAGGTGTGGTGCCGTATTGCCTTCAGCTGACCGGAGAGAAGGTAGAGAAACCTTTGCCTGCCTAGCGCGGGAGAGGCACCAAGAGCAGCCTTTCTTTCATATTAACGCCATCAGTCTCTGCAACGATACATAGAGCGCTGCTATATTTTAAAGACGAAAGGCGCGCGAACTTTGTTAGTCACTTCTCCAGCCAATTAACCGGTCTGTAAATTAATAATAAATTTGCTTCTGAATAAGTTCTGTCTTTACTATTTAGTAAAAGCAAAAATTTGGCCTGTTTTGTCTAAATTGCTGATTCATAGCGAAAAAAACTATATACAAATAAGGAGTTTAAAAAGGGATGCCCGACATCATACATTTACTGCCTGATTTCCTGGCAAACCAGATTGCGGCCGGCGAAGTGGTGCAGCGGCCTGCCTCTGTGGTGAAGGAGCTGTTGGAGAACGCAATCGATGCGAAAGCGACCACCGTACAGCTGATCGTGAAGGAGGCAGGCAAGCAGTTGGTACAGGTGGTGGACAATGGTATCGGTATGTCGGAGACAGATGCCCGCATGTGCTTTGAGCGGCATGCTACCTCCAAAATCCGCACCACAGAGGACCTTTTCCAGATCCGGACCATGGGGTTCAGGGGCGAGGCCATGGCCTCGATCGGGGCCGTGGCGCAGGTAGAGCTGAAAACCAAACCGCAGGGAGCCGAAGCGGGTACACGCTTGGTGATTGAGGGGTCTACGGTAGTGCTGCAGGAGCCCGCAGCCGTACCCGAGGGGACTTCTATCGCCGTAAAGAACCTGTTTTACAACGTGCCGGCCCGCCGTAATTTCCTCAAGTCGAACGCGGTGGAGATGCGGCACATCCTGGATGAGTTCCAGCGGGTGGCGCTGGCCTACCCGGAGGTGACCTTCACGCTGCACCACAACGACCTGGAGGTGTTTAACCTGCCGGCTACCAAGCTCAGCCAGCGCATTGTAGGGATCTTTGGCAGCAACTACAAAAACCAGATGGCCTATTGCGAGGAAGACACCGGTTTTCTGGTGGTGAAGGGCTATGTCGGCAAGCCGGAGCACGCAAAGAAAACGCGCGGGGAGCAGTTCTTCTTCGTAAACAACCGCTTTGTGAAGAGCGGCTACCTGAACCACGCCGTCATGACCGCCTTCGAGGGCTTGCTGCAGAAGGAGAACCACCCGTTCTATGTGCTCTTCATCGAGATAGATCCGGAGAAGATCGATATCAATGTGCACCCGACGAAGACGGAGATCAAGTTTGAGGACGAGAAAACGGTATACGCCATTGTACATGCAGCGGTAAAAAAGGCGCTGGGTGCCTACAACATTGCCCCGTCGCTGGACTTTGAGCAGGACGTGAATTTTGCTCCGCTGCAGCCGATCCGCATACAGGGGGGCTTGAACGAATTCGACACCGAAAGCAAGCCCAAGAGCAACAGCGGCGGTAAAAGCGCTGACTTCCCGGGGTTTACGCCTCCGGCCACTACCAAGCGGGCGACCTCCAAGGGGTGGGCAGAGCTGTATGAGCCCTTGCGGGAGGCAAAGCAGGAGGAGCGGGTAACCTCCGCCCCGTCCGGCATGGGGTTTCTGGACGAGACTTTTGCCCCTTCCGCCACGCCTGCCTCTGCTGCGGCCACGAACAAAGCCATTCAGATACACCAGAAGTACCTCCTGGTGCAGGTAAAGTCCGGTATGATGATCATCGATCAGCAGGCGGCGCAGGAGCGGATTCTGTATGAGAAGTACATTGCCTCGCTGCAGAAAAAGACAGGAGCCTCGCAGGCCCTGCTCTTCCCGCAGACGATCCAGCTTTCTCCGGCAGATGCTGTGCTGATAAAGGAGTTGGCGGCTGAGTTCAAAGACATGGGCTTTCAGTTCGAGGACTTCGGGGGCAGCACCATCATCCTGAACGGTATACCTGCCGATGTGCAGGCAGCCAACGAGAAAGAGCTGCTCGAGGAGCTGATCGAGCAGTATAAAAACAATTCGGCAACGTTAAAGCTTGATAAAAGGGAGAACCTGGCCCGTGCCATGGCCAAGCGCCTGGCATCACGGTCGCAGTCGCGTATGTCGGACCTGGAAATGAATTCTCTCGTAGATAAACTTTTTGCGTGCCAGGTGCCTAATTACACACCGGGCGGGCAAAAGACACTCGTGATCATGGAGCTTAGCCAACTGCATGAGCTTTTTCTGAAAGGCTGATCGTACATCTTTAGAAGCGCATAACGCATGTTCAATATTACCCCTATGGTCAGGAACCTCCTGATCATTAATGTGGTCGTATACCTTCTGCAACTCAGCGGAGTGATCAGTATAAGAGACTTCGCGCTGCACTATTTCGGCTCTGACTATTTCAGGCCCATCCAGCTGCTCACGCACATGTTCATGCACGACATCCAGTCGTGGGGGCATATCTTCAGCAACATGTTCAGCCTGTTCATTTTCGGTCCGCTGCTGGAGCGCTTCTGGGGGCCGCAGCGCTTTCTGGCCTTCTACCTGATCACGGGCCTGGGCGCCAGTATTTTGTACTCGGGCGTGCGCGCCTACGAATTGAACCAGCTGGAGCAGGAAACGGTTGCCTATATAGAGAACCCCAGTCCCATGGACTTCTATAATTACATGGAAGAGCACTACGCAGGTGGCTACGAGCGCAGTTTTGCCGTAGAATACCAACGCAACCCGGATAACCAGACTTATATATCAGAAAGCAAGGATGCGGTGCGTTATGTGTTCAGCCGCATTTACAACAGCCCGATGCTAGGGGCCTCCGGCGCTGTGTTTGGAATACTGATGGCCTTTGGCATGCTGTTCCCAAACCTCGAGCTCTTTCTGTTGTTCTTACCTATACCGATCAAGGCCAAGTACTTTGTCCTGCTCTACGGGGCGTATGAATTGTATGCCGGCTTTAACAGAGTGCCCGGCGACAACGTAGCACACTTTGCACACCTTGGAGGCATGTTATTCGCGTATATACTCGTGAGAATGTGGCAACGAAACGATTATCAGGATAACTATTAGATATAATGAGTATTGTTGATGATATAAAAAACGCTTTCAGGCAGCCCAATAACACGTTAAAGCAGCTCATCCTGATCAATGTGATCGTGTTTGTGGCGCTGATCGTACTGCGGCTGGTGTTAACCTATACGGTAGGACCTCAGGTATACTACAAGCTGATGAGCTTCATCGCGTTGCCTGCGTACCCGCCTTCGCTCCTGGTAAAGCCCTGGACGCTGATTACGTACTTCTTCACCCATGAGGGCTTTCTGCACATCATCTTTAACATGCTGAACCTGTACTGGTTCGGGCAGTTGCTCCGGGAGTACCTGGGCGACAGAAGGCTGCTGAGCCTGTACGTGCTGGGTGGTCTGGCCGGAGGCGTGCTCTACGTCCTGTTCTACAACTTTATCCCGTTCTTTGCCGACAGGGTGTTTGCCTCTTCCATGATCGGTGCCTCTGCCAGTGTGCTGGCCGTGGTAGTGGCTGCCGCTACGCTGCTGCCAAACTATACCTTTAACCTGATCCTGATCGGCCCGGTCCGGATCAAGTACATCGCCTTGTTCCTGGTGGTGCTGTCCATGTCAGGTGCGGTTGGGGATAATGCGGGCGGTAACATTGCGCACTTAGGAGGTGCGCTGATCGGCTGGGTCTTTGTAAAGCAGCTGCAGCGCGGAAGCGACATGGGGCGCCCGGTGCATGCCGTGCTGGGTTTCATCTCAGGGCTGTTCAAGCGTCGGCCAAAGCTCAAGGTAACGCACCGCCGTCCTACCACTTTTACCAACGGGGCCACCAAAAGCTCCTCCGGTAGTACAACCCCAAGCCAGAATGAGATAGACCGCATCCTGGATAAGATCTCCAGCTCCGGGTATGAAAGCCTGTCTAAAGAAGAGAAGCAGAAGCTGTTTCAGGCAAGCCAGAAAGATTCGTAAGAGTAACGTGGCCTCGGGAATTATTTGGCTATACTTAATAGCCCCTGCCGTACCTCAGTCTTAGACACCCACCGTTGCATAGCTGGATTTGGTGCGCTCCACGTCCGCGAGGACGCGTTTTCCCGCCGGCACGGTGTATTTGAAGCTGCTCCTCGCTCCGCTGCGGGCTGCCCTTCGGGCACCGCAACAAATACAAGGTGCCTCG
>JAJLKL010000140.1:0-9890 GCA_033838975.1 Hymenobacteraceae bacterium
TTGTCGAAACCTACCGTCTCCCGGGCACCAGACAGGGCGGTAAGTATACCGGTTGCCCCAAAGCGCTGCACATTCACCACCAGGTCGTACTGCTCACTGCGGATCTGGCCCAACAGCTTCAACAGGCTTTTGTACTTGCCCTCCTGTTTGTTCCAGATCCGCACCCGGTGCAGCAATGGGTGGTTTTTCAGCAGTCCTTCATTGCCTTTGCGCAGCAGAAAGTCCAGCTGGGCCTCCGGGTAAAAATCATGGAGTTTCTCCACCAGCGCCGTCGCCAGCACCACATCCCCTAAAAAGGCGGTTTGTATGATCAGTATCTTCTTCATGCGTGGTCGCTACGGAGGCAAAGCTACAGCAAACCAGCCTTAGTTAAAAATGAAGGGCGGGTCTGGTTGGTCCGGGCCGCAGAAAGTCCCGGCCATTTCTCCTGCCGTTCACGGAAAAATGTAAATATCCTTTTTATGTTATTTCAGATGATTATAGCTTAGCAAATTGAATAAACTGCACCTGCCGTCGTTGTACGTCCTGATGCAGGTATGATTATCTCACTGGAGAGGTAGAAAAAATGTATTGTTGAGTCAGAACAGGTAGTGCCTGCTCTCCAAAATCTTCCACCCTATGAACAGAACTTTACGCGCTTGCGCCTTTCTTTTGTGCTCTTTGCTACTCACAACAGGTTGCGTGTCAACTTACATGCCCAATGTGCCCAATGTACCCATGTTCACGAAACAGGGGGAGCTGAGCGCAGCAGGCCACGTGACCCCGAAAGGCAACATCACTTTTAATACCGCCTATGCTGTGTCGGATCATTTTGCGGTGCTGGTGAACGGCTCTATGCTGAACAGCGAGCGCAAAAAACGGGACTTTCGCCACAATCTGCTCGAGGCGGGCGGAGGATACTTCACGACCTTCGGTCCGGAGCAAAACCGTGTGCTGGAGATTTACGCCGGATATGGCGGCGGCAGCAGCGACCGTACCGAGAAGAAGGAAAATGAGCAGGGCGTTATGGCCTACAACCGCCACGAGGCCAACTTTAGCAAATACTTTGTGCAGGTGAACTTCAGCTCCAAACGCAAGAAGTCGCTGCAGCTGCTGGGCCGGGAGTTCCCGCTTAACTACGGCACTTCGTTGCGTGCCAGTTACGTGGACATGCACAAGTACCTGCTGAACAACGAACCGGGGCAGGCAGAGGACAACATCTTTTTGGAACCGATCTTCTTCACCCGCCTGGCCCTGAACAATTCGGTGCAGCTGCAGTATACCTCCGGCACCACCTTCGGCCTTAAGAACCGCGAGACGCTGACAGCTGCCTACTCCGTGTTCTCACTGGGTTTTGTGATCAATGTGGGCGGCAAGGATAGGGCGAGGTAGCTCTTGATCAGGCTCGGAACGGCAGCGCTAAAACACAGTGCAGCCCTGTGGGTGAGTTTATCCTTTGCGCTTCAGCAATACATCCGCATACCACAAAAGATGTGGTACTTTTTCCGTACCTTTGCAGGCTAATTTAGAATTGAATGCCTGATTATCATATCCATACCTTACCTAACGGAATACGCATTGTACACAAGCAGGTGCAGCACACCAAGATAGCCCACAGCGGTTTTATCATGGACATTGGCAGCCGCGACGAGCTGCCACAGGAGCTGGGCCTGGCGCACTTTTGGGAGCACATGGCTTTCAAGGGTACCCAAAAGCGCAGGTCGTTTCACATCCTGAACCGGCTCGAGTCGGTCGGGGGTGAACTAAACGCTTACACAACCAAAGAGAAGGTCTGCTTTTACAGCTCCGTGCTGGACAAGCACTTCGAAAAGTCCTTTGAGCTGCTTACCGACATTACCTTCCATTCCATCTTTCCGGAAAAGGAAATAGAGAAAGAGCGGGGCGTGATCCTGGAGGAAATGTCCATGTACCTGGACACCCCGGAGGAAGCCATCGTGGATGAGTTTGATGCCGTGGTGTTTGACGGCCACGCACTGGGGAACAACATTCTGGGCACGAAAGAGAGCGTTTCCGGTTTCATGAAGCAGGATTTCCTCAGCTTTATTGACCGGAACCTGAGCACTGATTCGCTGGTATTTTGCTCGGTGAGCAACCTGCCATTCGAGAAAGTGGTGAAGCTGGCGGAGAAGTACCTGAGCCATGTGCCGCAGCTAGAGAAACAGCGCGCACGTACGCCTTTCGTCCACTACGTACCTAAAACAGTAACGTATGAAAAGCCCATTTCGCAGGCGCACTGCGTGATCGGTTGCCCGGCCTATGCCCTGGCCGATGAGCGGCGAATCCCGTTCTTCCTGCTGGTGAACCTGTTGGGCGGCCCGGGCATGAACTCGCGCCTGAACCTGGCTGTGCGCGAAAAGCACGGCCTGGTGTACACCATCGACGCCAACTACGCCACGTACATAGACACAGGCTTGCTCAGCATTTACTTCGGCACCGAGAAAAAGCAACTCAGGCGCACTACTTCCCTTGTGCTGAAAGAGCTGAAGAAGCTGCGCGAAAAGCCGCTGGGCTCACTGCAGCTGCACACTGCTAAGGAGCAGCTGATGGGGCAGCTGGCTATGGCCGAGGAGAGCAACATAGGCCTGATGATGATGATTGGCAAGAGTATCCTGGACCTGGACAAGGTGGAGTCGCTGAACGAGATCTTCGACAAGATCAAGGCCATCAAACCAGGCGACTTAACAGATATCGCCAACGACGTGCTGCGCGAGGAGCAACTGAGCTTCCTGAATTATGTACCCAACTAATGTGCTAATGTAGTTAATCAGTTAATGTGTTAATTTAATAATGAACGCATTAATTACTAAATCAACTTGCTGCAATTAGCACATTATCACATTAAATAATTAGCACATTAAAATGGAATTTATAGACGAAGACCTGCTGCGCTATGCCGAGGAGCATACCTCCCCGGAAAGCGAGCTGCTGCATAAGATTAACCGCCAGACGCACCTGAATGTGATGAAGCCGCGCATGCTGTCGGGGCATCTGCAGGGGCGTTTGCTGGCCATGCTCTCGCACATGATCAGGCCGAAGCAGATCCTGGAGGTAGGCACCTACACCGGCTACTCTGCCCTTTGCCTGGCCGAGGGGCTGCAGCCGGGAGGCACGCTGCACACCATCGATAAGAACGAGGAGCTGGAGGACCGGGTGCGCGGCTACTTTGAGGAGGCCGGCCTGTCGGAAAAGATCAGGTTCTACATCGGCAATGCCCTGGAGATCATCCCGACGATAGACGCAGCCTTTGACCTGGTGTTTATCGATGCCGATAAGATCAACAACGCCAGGTACTACGACATGGTGATAGACCGCATGGCACCCGGTGGCTACATTATTGCCGACAATGTGCTCTGGAGCGGAAAGGTGCTGGAAAAGTACAGAAAGAAACTGGACGAGGACACGGCAGCCTTGCTGGACTTCAACAGGAAGGTACAGGAGGATGAGCGTGTTGAGAACATCCTGCTACCGGTGCGGGATGGGCTGATGATTGCCCGGAAGAAGTAGGTAGTTCTTCATTTTGAGCAAAAACGGCAGCAGGCGGGAAGCCCTTGCTGCCGTTTTTACTTTTGTGCAGCTTCAGGTGCACCTAAAATCCTACTCCCCCTAAAAAATTTAACTAAAATATCTTCGTTCTAATCTTTAGAAAGAGCGCCATTTTAGGTTAATTTTGCAGAACTTCCATATATTCGGAACAAACTATATTTGAATCAGTTATAAGCCTCCGCTTAAACAGACGGTATAGAATAAACTTAGCCAAAGCAACTTACCCGATTAGTGTATGAGAAAACAGCTACCCCTTCTCGTTTTACTCTTCCTGCCACTGCTGGCACTGGCCCAGGCCGTCACGGTACCTAGAAATGTCTATTTCGCTGATATCCACCTGAGAATTTCGGATGGTGCACAGCGGGAGATACAGAAAAAGGTGGATGCGCTGCACCGCAGCCAGACCTATTTCAAAATAAAGGTGGATCTGGCCGATGCGTACTTCCCCATTATTGAGCGTGTGTTTAAAGAGGAAGGTGTACCGGATGATTTCAAGTACCTGGCGCTGCAGGAAAGCGGCCTGATCGGAGATGCCGTGTCTACCTCGAATGCGGTAGGGTACTGGCAGTTTAAACGAGAGGCCGCCACAGACTTTAACCTGCGCATGGACAACGTAGTGGATGAGCGCAGGCACATTGTGGAGGCAAGCCGCGGTGCCGCCAGGTATTTCAAACGCAGCAACAACTACTACAGCAACTGGTTTAACACGCTGCTCTCCTACTACCACGGCTATACCGGCGCTAAGGCTTATACCAAAGACTCTGACAAGGGCAGCAAGCGGATGGACATCACGGAGAAGTCTGACCCTTACCTGCTCACATTCCTGGCCCATAAGGTGGCCTATGACAACTTTGTAGGCAAGAAACCGGCTGTATCACTGCAGGAAATGCGCGCCACCCCGGGCCAAAGCCTCTCCGACATAGCCCTGGCCACTAAAACAGACCATGCCGAGCTGGAGAAGTATAACAAATGGCTTTTGGGTAACAGGATCCCCTCAGACAAAGACTATTATGTGTTGGTGCCGGTTCGCAACGGCGCCCACGACAGCGGGCTACTGGTATCAAAGAACACGGAGTCACCGGCCCCCCGCTTGAAGCAGCACGCACCAGCCGCCTCTATGGTTAAGCGGAACGGTCTGAACGCACTGATCGCCCGCGCCGGCGACACCAAAGACAAACTGGCCCTGCAGGCCGGGATCTCTACCCGCAGGTTCCTGAAATACAACGACCTCCACAGCTTCGACGAGATTGTGGAAGGCTCTGCCTATTACATTGAGCAGAAACACACCAGCGCAGAAGTGGAATACCATGTAGTGCAGCCCGGAGAGACCATGCAGATGATCTCCCAGCACCACGGTATCCGGCTGAACTACCTGCGCTTCAAGAACCGCATGAGCCGTAACGAGGTGCCGGTACCGGGCCGTGTGCTGTGGCTGCAGAAGCGACGTCCTGCCTACAAACCGGTAGAGGTGCGCGACCTGAATCAAAAGCAAAGCGTGGCCGCCACCGCTGCACCAAGCTACAGTAAGCCGACTGCTACCGCCGTACACACCGAGGATGAGGCCACACCGCGCGAAAATATCTTTACGAGGTTCTTCAAAAGCCTGAAGGGCAGCAAAGAGAGTGAGCAGGCCTCAGCGCAAACACCCAGCCCGGCACCGGCTTCCAAACCGGTAGCCCAGGAGGAAAGAGAAGCCACTACAGCAGCAGGCACCTCAGAGAAAAGAGTTACTGCCCAGGAATCTACTACAGCTACAACGCCCAAAGCCTCACCGGCCCTTTATCCTGCCGCTCAGACAGCTGAGCAATCCAAGGCCGGACAGGAGAAGCCGCGCGTACCATCATCCGGTGTAGCGGAGGCCGGAACTATGGGGGGATCAGTTACAACAGCAAAACCACAGCCTGGCACGCAAAAATCTGTGCCGCCGGCCAGGCAAGCCGCTGCAGAGCAAAAGCAGCAAAAAGCGGAAGAGCTTGAACTGACCATCGATGTAACGGAGGAAGAGGAAGCCTTGGAGGAGTTTGTAGTGCAAGAACGCACAACACCCAAAACAACTCCTGCTACCTCCACCACAGCACCGGTTAAACAGCCGGCACAGCAAAAACCAACACGCCACACGGTAAAGCAGGGAGAAACGCTTTATTCTATTTCCAGAATGTATGCGGTTACGGTGAGTGACCTGGTAGCATGGAACAACCTAGGGGATGCGCCACTGAAACTGGGCCAGGAACTACTGATCGCCGAGCCGCTCACCACACCTGAAACGGAAGACGAAACAGAGCTACCGGCAACCTTGCTGAGCACCAGTAGCGCCTACCACACCGTAGCTGCCGGCGAAACCCTGTACCAGATCTCAAAGAAGTATAATGTGTCGGTGAACGAGCTGCGCACGTGGAACAGCCTGCCTGACAACAACCTGAAGCTGGGCCAGGAACTGCGCATAAAGGCACCTGCCACCACGGAAGCACCTGCAAAAGCCGCAGAGGCGGCACCTGTTAACAGCACCGGCAGCACCTACCACACGGTAGCCGGAGGCGAAAGCATGTACCAGATCTCCCGCAAATATGGGGTCACCATCAAAGACATCATGGAGTGGAACAACAAATCAGACTTCTCGGTGAGTGTTGGAGAGAAACTATTGATCAAGAAGCGTTAGACTTGGACACAGGACATCAGACCCAAGATTTAAGACTGCAAAAGGCCAGCAATAGCTGGTCTTTTGTTTTATCTCCTATTTATATTTTATCTCTTATTTTAGACATGCCTTACATCCTGTGTCTCCCAAACCTACCTCTCCTCCGGCGGAGCGCTCAGGTTAGACGCAGACTGTAGTCCGGTGGCAATCTGAGGGGCAATACCCAGGCGTTCGTAAATGGGCTGCACCATCTGCCGCAGGCGGGGCAGGCTAACGGCGAAAGGAATGATACTGACCGCGCAGAGGAAACCGCAGCCAAGTAAGGTATAAGCTACCCCGATATGCTCTGCCACCGAGCCCGCCAGCATGCTGCCGATCGGGGCCATGCCCATGAAGGCAGTTGCATACAGGCTCATCACACGGCCGCGCTTGTCGTCCTCCACAATCGTCTGCAGCAAAGTGTTACAGGAGGCCATCGTCACGATCATGCCGAACCCACTGAAAAGCATCAGCACCAACGACAGCAGAAAGAACTCGGAGAAGGAAAAGGCCATCAAAGCAGTGCCAAACAAGGTCATAGTGCCCACGATCACTTTGCCCAGCCCCAGCACCGATTTCCGCTGCGCCAGGAACAGTGCCCCCGACAGTGCCCCCAGCCCGGAGGCCCCCATCAGGTAGCCCAGGGTGTTGGCGCCACCGTGCAGGATATCGCGGGCGAACACAGGGAGCAGCACGGTAAACGGCATTCCGAACAGGCTGATCAGTGCCACAATCAGTATAAGCGCGCGGATGGGCGGAAAACCGAAGGCATACCGAAAGCCATCCTTCAGCGACTGCCACACCTTCCGGTCCTGCCTTACCCGCTCAAAAGGCTTTAAGCGCATCAGCAAGAGCGAGGCCAGCACTGCCAGATAACTCACCGCGTTGATCAGGATACACACCCCCTCTCCTACTACCGCTATGAGCAAACCGGCAATGGTCGGCCCCACCAGCCGGGCCATGTTGAACATGGAAGAATTGAGGGCGATGGCATTGCTTACGTCTTCCCGCCGCTCTACCAGCTCAATTACAAAAGCCTGTCGGGTAGCAATGTCAAAGGCATTGATCGTGCCAAGCACTGCACTTAGAGCCAAGATGTGCCATATCTGGATGGCACCAGTTAAAACTAGCACTGCCAGTGTGGAGGCTTGCAGCATGGAAAGCACCTGTGTCACCAGCAGCACCTTATGGCGCTCAAACTTATCGGCAGCCACACCGGCAAAAGGCCCGAGCAGGAAGGACGGGATCTGGCTGGAAAAGGTAACGGCACCGAGCAAGAACACAGAGTCGGTAAGGCGGTACACAAGCCAGCTTAGCGCGATCTGCTGCATCCAGGTGCCGATCAGGGAGATGCCCTGCCCCATGAAGAACAGCTTATAGTTGCGTGAGCGCAACGCCCTGAACATGTCGCTTAACTTGCCTCCTGATTCCACTACTGCCATAATTTCACCTTCCTCTGCTTTTTTACCGGCACAGGGTTATACTTACGTAAGGCCCAAGTTTAAGAGTTATAGTTTAAACAAATAAACCAGAATTGAAAATTCCCCCTTATCAGGAGAGGGAAACGGCTAC
The DNA here is from genome assembly GCA_033838975.1 of Hymenobacteraceae bacterium. GTDB lineage: Bacteria > Bacteroidota > Bacteroidia > Cytophagales > Hymenobacteraceae > Pontibacter. Next base: position 7,790 of record JAJLKL010000140.1, read on the forward strand.
CTGAGACACAAGAGAACCCTCCGTAACACCGTGCCGACCAGCCACCTAGAGCCTCACATGCTACATTGCAACAACATTAGCAGGCCGTATCGGTATACTATTCAGGATATTCATGAACCAACATATTTGTTAAATGGAAGAACTGTTAGATAGAGTCGTCTATCAAAACACGGTGAGAGACTACCTCATTGTTTTCGCTTTCATCTTTATAGGCCTGCTGCTGGTCAAGCTTTTTAAACGCACCATCCTGCTCCGGCTGGTGAAGTGGACAGAAAGCACCGAAACCCGCTTCGATAACCACCTAATCGAGGGCTTTAACAAGTACGGAATACCGATACTGTACTTCCTCATCATCTACCTGGGATTAAACTACCTTACCTGGTCCGAAAGAGCTGTCAGAGTCATCGACATAGCTGTAACAGTGGCCATTACCATTATGGTGATTCAGTTCGTGGCTTCCTCTTTGGTGCTCATCATCCGGTCTTACCTGGTCAGAAGACACCCTGAGCGAGACTCCATCAATGAGCTCGGCGCGATAAAACTTATCGTGTATACACTGCTCTGGTTCATCGGTATAGGGTTTCTGCTCGACAACATGGGCTACGACCTGACCGCCATCATTGCCGGTCTGGGTATCGGGGGTATTGCCGTGGCCCTGGCAGCGCAAAACATCCTCGGCGACCTTTTCAACTACTTCGTGATCTTTCTCGACAGGCCCTTTGAGGTGGGAGATTTCCTGGTGATTGACGATAAGAATGGCGTGGTGGAGCACATCGGCGTGAAGACAACCCGCATTAAAACTCTTTCTGGTGAGCAGCTTGTGTTTGCCAACAGCGACCTGACCAGCTCACGCATCCACAATTACAAGCGCATGCAACGGCGCAGGGTGGTGTTTACCATTGGGGTCACCTACCAGACTTCCTACGAGGCGCTGGAACGGATACCTGACGTGCTTAAGCGCATCGTGAACCAGCAGGACCCGGTTGAGTTTGACCGGGCCCATTTTAAGGAGTATGGAGACTCCAGCCTGAACTTTGAAGTGGTGTATTACGTGCTGGACTCCAACTTCAACGTGTACATGGACATTCACCAGGCGATCAACCTGGCTATTTTCAGGGAGTTTGAGAGTATGGGCGTAGAAATTGCCTACCCAACCCGTACCCTGTTTGTGGTAAACCAGCAGGAGGAGGAAAAGAAAAGACAGGAGTTGTAGTAAAGGGAAATATTAGGCAGAAAAAGAGAAAGCAGCGGAGATCATTCCCGCTGCTTTTTTGTTCTCCTCCTAGTTAATTTAGTTTGGGTAGCCACCCTAATTTGCGTAATTTTAACATCCCAAAAATGACTAGTGAAACAGTTTATACTTTCTCCAAGAAGTCATTCATAATTCGTCGTTCGTAATTCATAATTCCTCTTAAATGCCTGTTTTTTCGCATTTACACACCCATACGCAGTACTCGCTGCTCGACGGCCAGGCCAGCATCAGCGCGCTCATGAAAAAAGCGCAGGCCGATGGCATGCCCGCCGTTGCCATGACCGACCACGGCAACATGTTCGCCGCCTTCAACTTCGTGAACGAGGCCAACAAGTATAACGTGAAGCCGATCGTGGGCTGTGAGTTTTACCTGGTAGCCGACCGCCATCAGAAAACCTTCAGCAAGGAGGTGAAAGATAACCGCTACCATCAGCTGCTGCTCGCCAAAGACCAGGAAGGCTATCAGAACCTGGCCAAGCTCTGCTCCATGTCCTACATTGAGGGCATGTACAGCAAATGGCCGCGCATTGACAAGGAGCTGCTGCTGAAGTATAACAAAGGCCTTATCGCCACCAGTTGCTGTATTGGTGCTGAGGTGCCGCAGGCCATACTTTGGAAGAGCGAGGAAGAGGCCGAGGAGATCTTTAAATGGTGGCTGGATGTGTTCGGGGAGGATTATTATGTGGAGCTGCAGCGCCACGGCCTGATGAACATCGACGGTACCGGCAAAAGCCAGGAGGACGTGAACCAAATCCTGCTGAAGTTTGCCGCAAAGTATAACGTAAAAGTTATCTGCACCAACGACTCGCATTATGTAGATCAGGAGGACTGGAATGCTCACGACATCCT
>JAJLKL010000141.1:0-11807 GCA_033838975.1 Hymenobacteraceae bacterium
CGCAGCCAACGAGCCTGTGGCTACCGAAAGCCAGAGGAGTAGCCCCTGGTAAAACGGTCTGGCGCTGATGCTGCGCAACGAGCCGGGGTTTAGGTTAAGGCCTATCAGAAAGAGGCTGAGCAGCAGCCCCTTTTTTGCCGCAAACAGAATGGGAGGTGTATGTGCGGCCACAGCAGGGACAAAGGTGATCAGGACTGAGGCAAGTATAAAAAGCAGAATGAAAAGGGGCACCCCGGCTTTTGCACCTCCCGATTTAAAAAGCATGCCGGAGAAGAGCACCATGGGCACGATCCAGAGGGCGCGGGTCAGCTTAAGCGTAGTAGCCAATTGCAGGGCCTCGTCTCCAAAACGGGCTGCGGCCCCCACCACAGAACTGGTGTCGTGTATGGCGATGGCAGACCAGAGGCCAAACTGGTACTGGCTGAGCTGGAGCAGATTGCCGATCCAGGGGAAGGTGAAAAGCGCCAGGGCATTCAATATAAAAACGATCCCCAGCGAGACGGATATTTCCTGCTCCGATGCCTTAATAGCCGGGGCCACCGCAGCGATCGCGCTGCCGCCACAAATAGCAGTGCCGGCAGATACCAAGTGGGTGAGCTTAGGCGCCAGGTTGAGCCATTTGCCCAGCAGCAGGCCCAGCAACATGGTGGCCGCCAGCGAGATGAAGGTATAGAATAAGCCGCTCAATCCTGTTTCGGCCACCTGGTAAAGGTTGATCCCAAAGCCCAGGCCTACCACCGCCGCCTGCAGTACATACTTGGATGCCTTCGCGGTGAGCCTGGGAAAGGGGTTCCCCAGCGTTAACCCGACCACCAGGCCCGACAGAAGTGCCAGTGGCGAAGAGAGCAGCGGCGTGAACATGATCAGCAGGAGAAAAATGATCAGGACTGTCTTCTGCAGTACGGGCAGGGAAGAGTGCCGGAAAAGAGTTGTCATAAACAGGTTGTGAAGCTTTTAGCCGTTGCCACCGCTTTTAAAGTAGCAAAATCAGTTTTACTCAGTGCCACAGGTGCAGGCTACATTTTTTGCCTGCTGTACAAGCTTATGTTTCAAAGGCCTCAGGTGCACGTGTGCAGACCTAAATGTTCTAAAAAAGTTTGATGAAGGCAAAAAGAAAGGAAATGTATAACGGTTCTAAACAGGATGTTGTTATTTCGTTATAATTATTAGTGGAATTATTTTATATTTAGCTGCGTTAGCACTTCCTGACGGCTGTGCCAGCGGCTTTGGGGCCACCTTCGCGTACTTCAGCAAGTGTTTGACCATCGGCAGTGCGTCGGTACAGCGGTGTAGTAACATTTTGTGTATAAACATTAATCAGGCTGGGCTGGTGCCCTTTATTAGCTGCAGCACAAGAAATTATCGCCTGAAAGAGTAGAATTTTCTGTGTGAGATATTTATATTTGGTTATCTATATACTAAACTCACTAATCATTTTTCACCTTATTAACTAACTGATGAAAAAAATCTTAACCATTGCAGCCTGCCTTGCTTTCGGGGCCGGTAATGTAATGGCGCAGGAGACTTTTCCGCGCAACGGGGTGTATGATGAGCGTTCCGGCCTAGTAGCCCTCACCAACGCTACCATTCATACCGACTATAAAACAAGACTTGACAATGCGACGCTGCTTATCCGCAACGGTAAAGTAGTGGAGGTGGGAGCAGGGGTAAAAATCCCAGCAGGTGCTGTAGTGGTGGATGCCAAGGGCAAGCACATTTACCCGGGCCTGGTGGATATGTTTACCAGCTACGGATTGCCTGAGGTGAAGCAGGAGCGCAGAGGCTACGGCTCACCTCCTAACCCGGACACTGAAAAGCAGGGAGCCTTTAACTGGAACCAGGCCATCCGTCCGGAGACAAACGCCGTGGAGCTGTTCAAGGTAGACAAGAAGCAGGCCGATGAACTGCGCAAGCAGGGCTTCGGTACCGTGCTGGCCGTGCACCGCGACGGTATAGCCCGTGGTACGGCCACTTTGGTCACGCTGGCCGAGAAACGTGAGAACGATGTGGTGCTGCGAGACAAAGCAGCGGGTGCGCTTTCCTTTGACCGCGGCTCCTCCAAGCAGGATTACCCGAACTCGCTGATGGGCGCCGTTGCCCTGTTGCGCCAGACGTACCTGGATGCCCAGTGGAACGCGCAGAACCCGGGCAAGGAGCAGAACCTGTCGCTGAAGGCCTTTACGGATGCAAACAAGTTCCCGCAGATCTTTGAGACGGATGACAAACTGAATTTGCTTCGCGCGGATAAGGTAGGCGATGAGTTCGGCACGCAGTACATCATCAAAGGGGGCGGCAACGAGTATCAGATGCTGAAGGAGGTAAAAGCGACCAACGCCCCGATCATCGTTTCGCTGAATTACCCGGATGCCTATAACGTAGAGGATCCGTTTGATGCACGCCGTGTGTCTCTGGAGGCGATGAAGCACTGGGAAATGGCTCCGGCCAACGCTGCTTTATTGCAGAAAGAGGGAATCACGATTGCCTTCACGACAGCTGACTTGAAAGACAAGAAAGACTTCCTGCCAAACCTGCGCAAAGCGGTACAGTACGGCTTGTCAGAGGAGGAAGCCCTGAAAGCCCTGACAGCCACGCCGGCGAAGCTGTTGAATGCTGATAACCTGGTGGGCAGCCTCAACAAAGGCAAGCTAGCGAACTTCATCATCACGACCGATAACCTGTTCGCCGACGGAAGCATGATCCTGGAAAACTGGGTGCAGGGTAACCAGTACAAGATCTCCGAGGTGCCGGCTGATTTCCGTGGGGTGTATACCCTGAAAATGGGACAGCAGCCGGAGCGTAAGCTTCTGATCGCCGGCACACCTGAAAAACCGGAGCTGAAAGTAGTGGCCCAGGATACGGTGAAAGGCAAGATCACCTTCAACGGAAATCTGGTAACCATCTCCTTCAACAAGGATAAGAAAAGCGAAGAAAGCATCCGCCTGAGTGGCTGGGTGGCCGATAAGAACCTGCAGGGCGAAGGCCAGTTGCCTGATGCCAGCATGGTGAAGTGGGTGGCAACCTATTCCGAAGCCATGAGCGAGCAGGCTAAGAAAGACAAGGCGAAAGAAGCACAGGCGGTAGAGCTGGGTAAAATGATCTATCCGTTCCGTGCCTACGGCCAAACTGAGCAGCCGAAGCAAGAGACGGTTCTGATCAAGAACGCCACCGTGTGGACGAACGAGAAAGAGGGCAAGATGGAGAACGCCGATGTCCTGCTGAAGAACGGAAAGATTGCCAAGGTAGGTAAGAACCTGAGCGAGTCCGGAGCCCGTGTGATTGACGGAACCGGCAAGCACGTAACCCCTGGTATCATTGATGAGCACTCGCACATTGCCCTGGACGGGGTGAATGAGGGGACACAGTCTGTAACGGCTGAAGTGCGTATGGCAGATGTGGTGAATCCGGAAGACATCAACATTTATCGTCAACTGGCCGGTGGTGTGACCACATCACAGTTGCTGCACGGTTCTGCCAACCCGGTGGGTGGTCAGTCTGCCATTGTAAAACTGCGTTGGGGCAAGAGTGCCGACGAGATGATGGTGGAGAACGCTGATCCGTTCATCAAGTTCGCGCTTGGTGAGAACGTGAAGCACTCAAACCGCAGCCGTGAGCACAGCATCCGCTTCCCGCAGTCGCGTATGGGTGTGGAGCAGGTATACGTAGATGCCTTCACGCGCGCCAAAGAGTACGACCAGGCCTGGAAAACTTACAACAAGCTGTCGAAGAGAGAGAAGGCCAAAACACCGGCACCTCGCCGCGACCTGGAACTGGAGGCACTGGCTGAGATCCTGAACGACAAGCGCTTTATTACGTGCCACTCTTACGTGCAGTCCGAGATCAACATGATGATGAAAGTGGCCGAGGAGATGGGCTTCAAAGTGAACACCTTCACGCACATCCTGGAAGGCTACAAAGTAGCGGACAAGATGAAAGAGCACGGTGTAGGTGGCTCCACCTTTGCAGACTGGTGGGCTTATAAAATGGAGGTGAAGGATGCGATCCCGCAGAACGCCGGCATCATGCACCAGCTGGGCGTCGTAACCGCCATCAACTCTGACGATGCCGAGATGGCGCGTCGCCTGAACCAGGAGGCTGCCAAGAGCGTGAAGTACGCTGGCGTAAGCGAGGAGGATGCCCTGAAAATGGTTACCCTGAACCCTGCCAAGCTATTGCACCTGGACGACAGAATGGGTAGCATCAAAGCAGGAAAAGACGCCGACGTAGTGCTTTGGAACGACCATCCGCTTTCTATCTATGCAAAGCCGCTGAAAACGTTTGTGGACGGTATCGCCTACTACGACCTGGAGCGTGACGAGCAGATGCGTGCAGAGCTGGAGAAAGAGCGCATGCGCCTGACGCAGAAAATGCTGAACGCAAAAGCTGGCGGCGCCAGAACGCAGGCTCCGGTGAGCAAGAAAGTAAGTGTGATGCACTGCGAAGAAGTAGAGCACAGCGAGGAGGAAAATTATCTGGCTTACTAATCGGTTTAACTCTTTAATCATGAAAATCACAAAAAGATATATTTCAGCTTTTGTAGCACTTTTGATGAGCGTACCTGTGTTTGCGCAGGTGCCGGCGCCGGCTCAGAAGCAAAATAAGCCTGTACTGCTGAAGGGGGCCACCCTGCACGTAGGCAACGGTACGGTGGTGGAGAATGCCGCTGTAGGTTTTGATAAAGGCAAGATTACGTACGCAGGTCCGCAGAACGGGGCAAACCTGAGCGGCTACGAAGTGGTGGACGTAACAGGCCAGCACATTTACCCGGGCCTGATCCATACGAACTCCACGCTGGGTCTGAACGAGATCGAGAGCGTACGCGCCACCATCGACTGGCGTGAGGTTGGGGACTTCAACCCCAACGTGCGTTCCATTATTGCCTATAACACGGATTCCGACATCATCCCGACAGTGCGTGCCAATGGTGTGCTGATGACACAGCTGACACCGGTGGGAGGCACCATTTCCGGCTCGTCTTCTATCGTGCAGCTGGATGCCTGGAACTGGGAGGATGCTATCGTGAAGGCTGATGAGGGGATACACCTGAACTGGCCGAACATGCTTATCCAGACAGGCAACAGCGAGTATGATGCCCGTCTGAAGCGCATGGCTGAGGGCCGCGCGCAGACGATCACCGAACTGGGTGCCTTGATGCGCGATGCCGCTGTTTACAAAGCCGGCAAGCATGACAATGAGAACCTGAAGCTGTCCTCCATGACCGGCCTGTTCGACGGCTCTAAGAAGCTGTACATCCACGCCAACTATGGCAAGGAGATCATTGAGGCGGTTAACTTTGCGAAGCAGCACGGCGTGAAGGACATCGTAGTGGTGGGCGCCCGCGATGCCGTAGCCGTTGCCGATTTCCTGAAAGCGAATAATGTAGCGGTGATCTACTCTGGCGTACATGCGCTGCCTTCACGTGCCGAGGAGGATGTGGATATGCCGTACAAGACGCCGTACCTGCTGCACAAAGCGGGTATACCCTTCGCCCTGGACTATGACCTGAGCATCCACGGTATTCGTAACCTGCCTTTTATTGCCGGTACTGCCGCTGCTTACGGCCTGGACAAAGAACAGGCGCTGGCTTCCGTTTCCTTGAACGCAGCTAAGATCCTGGGTATAGACAAGCAAGCGGGTTCAGTGGAAGTAGGAAAGGACGCCACTATCGTAGTGTCTTCCGGCGACCTGCTGGACATGCGTACCAACAACGTAACGCATGCCTTCATCCAGGGCCGCAAGGTAGACCTGAACAACAAGCAGAAGTACCTGTACGAGAAGTTTGACAACAAGTACAAGACTGAGCAGAAAACCCCTGTAGGTACAACCACTACAATGGGTAACTAGGCTTATACCTGCTAATGATTCAAACCGGGCTGCTGATCTTTCAGCAGCCCGGTTTTTTTATGTCCGTTTCTCCAGGTTGATAACGCTGCAGATCGTCTGCGCTTTCGGGTATCAGATGGCCCTCGTTTCCCTTTCGGGCAGGTACTGTCGTCCTCACGATTGACAACGGGACAGTGTGCAGTTGAGTGATCTTTAAGCACCCTTCTAAAAAAGAAAACCCCTGCACCGGAGTGCAGGGGGCTCAAAAAGGAAAGTATAAACAAACAACAAACTCAAACTAAACTATAAATTCTTCATCCAGCTGTTTCGGAGGGCGAGCTGCTGCGGCGTAGCCTGCTCATTTACCTCGAACAGGTGCTTGAGCTCTTTCTCCTTTTCGAACAGCTTCAGGGTTAACGCGTGCTGCTCGCCCTTACGCTCCACGGTAAGGGTGTAGCTATCGCCGGTGTTGAGCGTGCCAAGCTTGGCAAGCACCTGGTTCGCGTTCTGAAGCGTTACCGTGGTGCCGTCCAGGGCAACAAGTGCATCTCCCTCAGCCAGGCCTGCCTGCTGTGCCGGCATGCTTACTTTTGACAGGCGCAGCCTTCCGTCCGGAACGGCAAAGGTATAGCCCAGGTCCTTGGTCATTTCGCCGGTCTTTTTAGATGGGATGTAGGTAATGCCTAATTTACCGTAGTACTCAGCTAGCGGCAGTGGTTCAGCATTTTTGATGTAGCGATTGAAAAAGTCTCCGATCTCAGGGTATGTCTTGGCGGTGAACAGGTCGAAGAACTCGTTTTCCGGAAAAGCCCTGGCCGGGCCATACTCCTTCGAGAGCTCATTAATCACTTCACGCAAGCCACGCTTGCCGCCCGATAGTTCCAGCAGGCGTATGTCCAGCAAAGCAGCCGTTACGGCACCGCGCATGTAGATGTTGCCGTACTGTTGCTGCCCCTCCGGCGTGTAAGAGGTCAGGGCCAGCTTCAGCAGACTGTAGTTCTTGTCCATCTGGTCGTCCATGGTCAGTTTTTCGCCCTGGTCCTGCAGGTAGGTTGGCAGGTCGGTCAGGCCGCCGCGCAGCTGCATCATATCCGAAGCCCATTCGGTGGTGCCTTCGTACAGCCACAGGTGCTGCGAGGGGGTAGGCTCCACAAAGTTGAACTGCTCAATGATCTCGCTGTGGATGTTGAGCGGGGTGATGATGTGGAAGAACTCATGCGCTGCAATATCGGTCAGGTGCTGCGCATAAGCAGGAGTCAGCTCCTGCTCCTTCATCACGTATCCGGAGCTGTAGGAGTGTTCCCACGCACCCCAGCTCATGTCTTCAAAGTGGTACAGGAAGGTATAGCGATTCACCGGAAAATCAACCACGAACTTATGCGCCGCCCCCAGCATGGAGGTCATGTTCTGCAGCAGGTCCTCTGACTTTATCTTACCCGTTTTGGAATATGTGTAAATGTCGATGGTGGTGCCATTGTACTCTGTCTCTGCTTTGGTGAGTGTGCCTAATAAGATAGGAGAGTCCACCACATGGTCGTAGCTGTTGGCGGTATAGTACCCTTTGCTGTCAGCCTGCAGGGCAGTGCCTACCAGCCATTCCTGCGGGTGCTCCAGCTTAATGCGCAGCGGGGTGGCCTGCAGGCCTTTCACGTACCCGAATACCGCCTGCCCGTTGATCATGGCATGGTCCTGCTCCAGGGAGGTGCCGCACATCCAGTAGATCTTCTTGTCCTCTACCGGCGTGTCCCAGGTCTCGGCGATCTGGTAAGTGATCCTGCGGACCTTGTCAGGCTTGCCCAGTTCCCACTGGTTCGTGCTGACTTGCTTTACGGGCAGTTCACGTCCCTTTTTGTCGTAGGCCCTGAACTCACGCACATAGCGGCCGATGTCCATGGTCTGGTAAGTGCCGGGGGCTGTGGCTGCAAACTGGTAAATGTTGTTCTCGGCCTTCAGTCCCTTTACCTCCAGCGTCACCTTAAACCTGTCGTCGGCACGGTCGTGCAGGTTTACGCTGTAGGTGAATTCAGGGCCTTTGGCAGCCTCGGCAGTTGGCGCAAAGGACAGCAGTGCCAGCAGGCCAAGGGCAACTGTAAACTTTTTCATATGCTTGGAAATGGCTGTATCGTCATCTGAAAGTAAAGAACGGTTTTGGTACCTCCTAACGAAATAGATAAACAACCGGAACATCTCGACAAACGAACAGGTAGGCCAAGCTGCCTTAAAAGAAGGAGGGCACCTATACCTGGTGTCTCAGGCTCGTGTTGCCGGTATCCGGGCAGGTATACAACTTAAAAATCAGGCGCCTAAAAAAGTAGCCTGTTACGGCTACAGCTTATGCCGTTGCTATAAAATGCTTATCTTAGGACCCTTAACCTTCTCACTATCAACTATGAAAATACTGGAACTGGAACTGGAGACAGCCCGGCTGCGGGAGCTGAAAGATTTCTATAACCATACGCTTGAGTTTAAGCTGCTGGAAGCGAGTGAGCAGCGTTTCTGCCTGGCCGTGGGGGCTACAAGGTTGTGTTTTAAACGGGCTGCCACAGGGCAGGCAGGGGGCTATCACTTCGCCTTCAACATCCCGTACCCCCAATTTGAAGAGGCGGCCAGCTGGCTTCAGGAGCGGGTAACGGTGCTGCCTGACCCACAGACAAAGCGGCCAGTTGTGGTGCACGAAGAGTGGCAGGCAAAGGCAGTTTACCTCTTCGATCCGGAGGGCAACATTGTAGAGTACATTGCCCACGAAACGCTTCCTGCTCCGGCCGTAAACGCTCCTTTTGAGGCAGCGCAAGTGCTGAGCGTATGCGAGATCGGTTTGCCGGTGCCGCAGGTGCCGGTCTTTGCCGCTGAGCTGAAGCAAAAGCTGCAGCTCAGGCAGTGGAAAACCGGAAATGCCAGGTTTGAGGCCGTAGGAGACGTGCACGGCATGTTCATTCTGGCTGAGGAGAACAGGCCGTGGTTCCCGACCGGGCAAGGCGCAAAGGTGCTGCCGACCCGGGTGCTTATACAGACTGATGGGGCTGAAGTGATAAGCCATGGGTGTTACCAGATTATGCAGCCAAAAGCAGTGAGGCTGCAAGCGCGTTAACCTGGCTAATGTCAGGATTGTGTAAACGTTGGCGGCTTACGTTCGTTAATAGGGGAAGTTAACCATATCAAACAAAAGCACTTTACCTATGGAAAGAGACGAAAGAAGACGTTATCACCGTGAGTTTGAAAACAAGCTTCACCACAACGACTATTATTACAACGAGCCCTACGACTACGACAATGCCCGCTATAGCAGAGGCAGCACTGAAGACCGTGGTTCTCTAAGCAACTACAGAAACCGTTATACCGATCGTGGCAATTACTACGGCATGAACGACCAGGGGGCGGAGTACCGCAACGTGCGCAGCACCGGCGACACAAACTACGGTGGCGGTCCAGTAGGGGGCTACGGCGCCAGCAGCTACCGTGGCACCGACTACGATCAGGACAACTACCGTTACGGCGACCAAAACCCATACATGGACAACGACCGCAACGGAGGCTATAAGCGAACCAGAGGTACAGGCTGGCGCAGCGAAAGCGATTACGGCGACAGAGAGAACAGAGGCAGCTACAGTGGCTACGGCTATGGCGACAGTGACAACGACCGCTACGGACGCCAAGATAACAGCTACCGCTACAGCGGGCAGGGCAGACGCTACAGCGACTTCGGAAGCGATGAGGGGCGCCGTACGTATGACTCGTCGCAGAACAGGGGCTACAACATTGGCACCGACGACAGCTACTACGACCGTTCCGACTACAACTACAGCAGCGCCGACAATAACCTGGGCGGAGCACGCTTTAGCGATGAGAGCGACCGGGGCTACAACCAGGGAGCCTACCGCGACGACTACCGTTACGAGGGCCGCATCCAAAGCACGGACCGCGACTCCGATTCCGACGACAACTACGCGACAGGGCTGTACGCCTCAAACCGCGCACGCGTGAGCGATAAGTATTCTGAAAGAGAGAACCGCTACAGCGACCAGGACCGTTACCACCAGTCCGGACCGGATTACTCGCAGCAGTCGCCGATCAGAGACTATGGTCGTGGCGCATACCGCGGGTAAACATACCAAGCAAAGTGATATATAGCAGAAGAGCCTGTGTTTTTGCACAGGCTCTTTTTATGGTGTTTAACCGATCTTATACTAACGGCAGGTTTGTCCGTAAGGTATACATAGTATACAACCACACATCAGTGTATGTGTAACAAATCAAACAGACGTTTACCATGAACCGAATCAAAACCTTTCTTTCCGTGGCTCTCGCGCTGCTTCTTTTCTCCTGCACGGCACAGCGGGAAAACACAGCTGCCGAGCGGGACACGATACTGGATGCGTATTGGATGCTGATGTCACTGGAAGGGCAGAACGTCCCGGAAACCACGGATACGCGGACAGCCTACATCCGCTTTCAGGAAAATGAGGACGACGTGATAGGCTTTGCCGGTTGTAACAAGTTCTCGGGTAAGTATGAACTGGTAGGGGAGAGTGCGCTGCGCATGAGTGAGCTAAGTACCTCCAGAATGGCCTGTGAGGTCATGGACACAGAAAACAAGCTGATAGAGGTGCTGCAGCGGGTGGACTCCTACCGTATTTCCAGCAACATCCTTACCCTGTATGACGGCGACAAAGCCGTAGCCACCTTCATGACCGGTACTGAGCGCAGCATCGACAACGAAGTACGTGAAGGCACGATCAGAGATTAATAAAAATCCGTGTCTGCTGCGTATGCCCAGTAGACAGTGTCACACTGCTACCACAGCTGCACGACGGCGGCCAAGCCCGCTTATTTGCTTGTTTTCAGGAGGAGCTCGTTGAACTTCTCCAGCAAGGCGATGTACTTGCGTTGCAGGATAACCAGCTCTGCCTCACAATCCTTCAGGTTACCTGGTTTCTGGATTTCCTGCGGCTCGCCGTCAAACGGAAGCATCAGGCTTGTCGTGACAGATGACTGCGGCTTAGGGGCCTCCTTCTTTACAGTTTTACTCAAATGCGGGAACTCCTGTGAGAAGTCGTGGTGAATCACCTCGCCCAGTTTCAGGATAAAGCTGTACGGGATGCTCGACTCCTTAAACTTGTTGTAAAGTGTTTTACGGCTCACGCCCAACTTCTCGGCTACCACGCCAATCGCTACGCCACTGGATTTAATGGCGTCCTTGATAATTTCTCCTCTGTGGGTATTCATCTTCATCTCTGTCCTTAGCACGTTACCAGCTTGTGTAAAGTAAGTTTCGTTTACAAAAATAGGTAGTATGAATGTAGAAAATGTGAATGTGGAGAAATATTACACAGTTGTGAATTATGGGATTGGGTAAACTTTGTAAATATTGCTGGCTTACAATGTTTTAGGGCGAAAAGTACCGCCAGGACCTGTGCTCTATGCACATTTTATCCACACAGCTGGTGGTTGAAAATTGACTTTGGAAGGAGTTAAAGAAGGGAAACTGAGGGATCGGGCTAGGTGGGGTGAGAAACGAAGTCTGCAGCTACCTGAGTGTTTGCGTAAGAGCCCCATCGGAAAAAAGCCCTGTCTGTTGAACGGTATGGATCAACAGACAGGGCTGAAAAAAAGTCTTCTGCTATGCTTACTGATTAAAGCGGGCGCCGAAGAAGTCCCCAACGTTCCAGGTTGGCCGCTGCGGGTTCTGCGCCACCTGGTAGCTGATCAGGAAATTAAGCTGTACATACTTCTTCGCGGCGTCAAAGTCAAAGGTATCGTTCAGCTCGTCCTGTGGTTTGTGGTAGTACTTGGGGCGCCACTCCTTCACCAACTCGTCCAGGTTGTTCTTGCCGTCGGCGGTTTTGTTGCCGTACTTGATGTGCAGGGCCGGGACCCCCTGCACCACAAAGCTGTACTGGTCGCTGCGGATGAACCTGTTTTGCTCCGGCTCCGGGTCTGCCTCCACGCTTATACCTAGCTGCTGCGCGGCGTTGGCTACAGGTGCCTCC
>JAJLKL010000142.1:0-27196 GCA_033838975.1 Hymenobacteraceae bacterium
GGCTGGTCTTTAGCGATGTAAGGTCACGGCCGATGCAGTTGAGCGTGTTCTGATCCTCCGCCCAGACGCCGGCCCAATGCTAATACACCACTTGACCGTCCCTGTGGTAAAAGCGGTTCTCGAAGGAGACTTTCCTTCTGCTTTCAAATGCCTCCTCCACGGCGGAAAGGGTGAGCGCGTGGTCCTCGGCATGCACGAAGTCCAGGTAGTTTCGGCCAGTCAGCTCTGCGCTGCTGTAGCCTGTCATGTCTTCGCAGGCCTGGTTGACGTAGAGAATCTTTCCTTCCCGATCCACGCACCCGAACACATCCGGGGAGTGCGTCACCATCTTTTCAAAATCGGGGAGATTTTGTGTAAAGGTCACTATAAAGAATAAGTAAGTTTTCCGATATCAAAAGCTGAATGGGCCTCTAACATCTTTGTGTGAGTAAAGAGTGCAAAGCTAGGGATAATTTTTTGTCCCGTTTTATTTTTTGACTTTTTCCGGGAATTGAGGCTGGCAATGAATTTGTTGGTGACGGTCTATAAGTAGTTGATGCACACAGGGCGATACTGAAAATCACCGGAAACTCCAGCCATGGCTTATTTCAACCATGTGACGGGTCTAAGCACCTGGTGCATCCCCAACTGAGAGCAGCTGGTTTCAGCAATATAGTGACAAATCATGTTAGGTGTCCGAAGACCGATAGGGGTTTTCCAGTTGCGCCGGCTGTTGTTGTGTGTGCCGGGACGCTGTTGTTTATCAGCTGCCTGATCTTAGCCTAGCACCATCGATGTGAGGCAAGCGCATCTTTCCGGTTGCATACGTGCTCAAAGGCTATCTCAACACTAGCTGCCCTGTGGCCTGTTAGCCTGGTCAAGGTCATGCAAAGGGGGGGCGATAGCTCCTCGAGTATTTTTCTATCAATATACACAGGATGCTAAAACCAAGGCCCCTGCTTCATGGCAGGGGCCTTGGTGTACCCTAGTTTCTGGGAGCTGCTTCGAAGGTTGCTGGCGCTGAAGCGTTGGCCCTGAACAGGTCAGCCTGGCTCATGCGGCCTTTGGGGTCGGCTCCGTAGCGGTTGCTGCCATGGTCCCCATCGCCGAACAGCATCCAGAGCCCATAGAAGGGGATCAGCTGGAAAAAGCCGGAGTTGCCGCGGTCATGGCATCTTTTGGCACCGGCAGCCAGGCTAATCCAGGTACCCAGGAGCATGGTAACGCCAAGCAATACAAGGGCACCCGCAGCAGCTGACTCGCCGGCGAAAAGGGAAACGCCGAAGACAAAGAACAGGATGCCCCCTACAATGGAGAGGAGGATCTGAGTAACGGCGTACTCGGTTCTGCGGATTCTTCCGCTGAAAGAGAAAATGTTTGACATACGTGTTTGTTTTAAATAGTTGGAAAGTTTTAACACAATATAATTAATATATATTGCAAAATCTATACTATCGCATCCCGGACCTTGGGAAATAAAACGGAGCAGGCTTCAGGAAGCATGAAAATGAAAGCCACCTGTATACCTGTATTCAAATGACCTGGCTGAAGTGTAACGGGTACCGGTATACTGCGCTAGCCGGGGGAATCAGCAGGCCTGTCGCTACCGGTATGCCCTCTCAAGACAACGGTCGCCATCGTGCACGCAGAGGTCCAGGCTACCTGCTGTATGTGCTGGCCATCGCCCGTACCTACGGGGCGACAACGGGGCCGCTGCGGCGCTGGCCGCGCCTGCCGCCGCCAGCAACAAAAACTGCAGTAACACATCCTGCAGGCCTTCTATTTTTTTCCGCTTTCTTTTCAGTGTCACACGCAGGAATAAACCTTTTATTTTGTTTCTATTCAATCTTTCCTATATATTCAGATAGGAAAGCATTGTTACCTGCTTTTCAGGCTGTTATTGCAGCATGCCGGTGCAGGCGGGACTGCCCGCATTTCAAGATATTACCAGGAAATATGGGGCAAGGTCCTCTTACATTAAAATAACTGTTATGCCTACCAGAAGAGAATTTGTAAAGACGGGAAGCCTGGCTGCGGCAGGCCTTGCTACTACTGGTTTTTCCTTTATGTCGTTTGCGCAGCACGGGAAGTACACGAGCCAGCGCCCTGCCCAATCTGCCCGGAACTTTACAAGCAAGGCAGTAGAAAACAAGATCAAGGAGGTAAAGAAAGCGATCGCAGACAAAGAGCTGGCCTGGATCTTTGAAAACTGCCTTCCGAGCACGCTTGATACCACCGTTACGTACCAGGAAAAAGAGGGCAGGCCGGATACCTATGTCATCACCGGGGATATTGATGCGATGTGGTTGCGCGACAGCTCGGCACAAGTGTGGCCTTACCTGGCGCTGATGGAAAAGGACAAGCCGCTGCAGCGCCTGATTGCCGGTGTTATCAACCGCCAGACCAGTTATATCCTAAGAGACCCATACGCCAATGCTTTTTACAACGACCCGACCAGGGAAGGGGAATGGGCAAAGGACCTGACTAGGATGCAACCCGGTGTGCACGAACGCAAGTGGGAGATCGACTCGCTTTGCTACCCGATCCGGCTGGGTTACCATTACTGGAAAACCTCCGGCGACGCTGCCCCCTTCGACGCTGATTGGGAAAAGGCCATGGAACTGGTGGTAAAGACGTTCAAGGAGCAGCAGCGAAAAGAAGACAGGGGACCTTACAAATTCCAGCGGGTAACAGGCTGGCAGACTGACACGGTGGCCGGTGCCGGTTACGGGAACCCGGTTAAACCGGTGGGACTGATCTGCTCCACGTTCCGACCTTCCGACGATGCCACCACCTACCTGTTCCTGGTACCCTCGAACTACTTTGCGGTTACCTCGCTGCGCCAGCTGGCCGAGATGAGTGAGCGGTTAAAAAAAGATAAAGCCTTTGCTGCCGAGTGTACCGCGCTGGCAGAGGAAGTAGAGAAAGCGCTCCAGCAGTATGCCGTTGCCCAGCACCTGGAGCACGGTAAAATCCATCCGTTTGAGGTAGATGGCTACGGCAACAAACTGTTTATGGATGATGCCAACATTCCAAGCCTGTTATCCTTGCCTTACCTGGGCGCCTGTGCGGTAAACGATCCTGTGTATGTGAATACCCGCCGCTTTGTGCTGAGCGGGGATAACCCCTGGTTCTTTAAAGGCAAAGCAGGGGAGGGCATCGGCGGGCCGCATGTAGGCGCTGACATGATATGGCCGATGAGCATCATCATGCGGGCCATGACGAGCCAGTCGGACGAAGAAATAAAGCGCTGCCTTCACACCTTGAAAACGACACATGCCGGTACAGGCTTTATGCACGAGACCTTTCACAAGGATGATCCTGCCAAGTTTACCAGGAAGTGGTTCGCCTGGGTGAATACCCTCTTCGGAGAGCTGATCCTGAAGCTACACGACGAGCGTCCGCACCTTTTAAAAGCACAAGTGTAGCGTATCGATACACTCATATTGAATTAAGCAGTTAAGCACGCCGAACATCACCAACTATAATTCATGCGCAACAGACGTAAATTCCTGAAAATATCAGCCTTAGGGGCTACTTTTTTAAGCGGAGGCTTCCAGTTTGCCAGCGCCTTTTCCGGCTCTGTCAAACAAGGTAAAGGCAGTAAGCCCATCGTCATTTCTACCTGGGACCACGGCATCCCCGCCAACGAGGCTGCCTGGAAGATTCTCTCTGAGAACGGCAGCGCGCTGGATGCGGTAGAGGCTGGTGTACGGGTGCCGGAGGCAGACCCAAATGTGCGGACGGTAGGCTATGGCGGTTACCCGGACCGGGAGGGGAAGGTAACGCTCGATGCCTGCATCATGGACAAGGACAGCAACTGCGGCGCGGTGGCTTTTCTGCAGCACATCAAGCACCCGATCTCGGTGGCCCGCAAGGTAATGGAAGACACGCCGCACGTGATGCTGGTGGGAGAGGGCGCCCTGCAGTTTGCCCTGTCCAAAGGATTCAAAAAAGAGAACCTGCTCACGGCAGCCTCTGAGAAAGACTGGAGAAACTGGCTCAAAGAATCAAAGTATAAACCGGTCATTAACATCGAGAACCACGATACCATCGGCATGCTGGCGTTGGACGCAAGCGGTGACCTGGCCGGTGCCTGCACCACCAGCGGCGCTTCTTACAAAATGCACGGGCGAGTTGGTGACTCTCCCATCATCGGGGCCGGCCTGTTTGTGGACAATGAGGTGGGAGCCGCCACCGCCACAGGCCTGGGCGAAGCGGTGATCCGGATGGTGGGAAGCCATTTGGTGGTAGAGCTGATGCGCCAGGGCAACTCCCCGGAAGATGCATGCCGTTTAGCCGTAGAACGCATCATTTCCAAGCAAAAAGATGTGAAAGACCTGCAGGTAGGATTTATTGCCCTGAACAAGAACGGTGCATATGGCGGCTACTGCATCCACAAGGGCTTTAACTATGCCGTGCAGGATAAGTCGGGCGCCAAGTTACTGGATGGAAAGAGCAGGTTCTAACCCGGTGCCGGTGCTGGAAATATGTGTGGATTCTGTTGCTTCCGCCATAGCAGCCGAGCAGGGCGGGGCACAGCGCGTGGAGCTATGCGATTACCTGGCGGGCGGTGGCACGACACCAAGTGCCGGCATGATCGAGGTGGTGCGCAAAAGTATAGGCATAGGCCTGCACGTACTTATCCGCCCACGCAGGGGAGACTTTCTTTACTCGGAGGCAGAGGTTGAGGTGATGAAAAAGGATATTACCCTGTGCCGTGAACTTGGTGCAGATGGCGTAGTAATTGGTGCCCTGACCAAGAATGGACGTATCGATACTGCCGGAACAGCAGCGTTAATGGCACATGCCGGTCCCATGAGCATTACCTTCCACAGGGCCTTCGACCTTTGTGCTGATCCTATGAGCGCGCTGGATGATCTGCTGGAGCTGGGCGTGCACCGCTTGCTAACGTCAGGCCAGGAGGAGACAGCGCTGCAGGGAGCGGAGCTGATCCGGGAACTTCACAAAAGGGCTGCGGGAAAACTGATCATCATGCCCGGTGGAGGCGTAACGCCTGCCAATGTAGAGGAGTTACGCCGGTTAACCGGCGTGCGCGAAGTGCATGCCTCCGTTCGCAGATCCGTCGTAAGCGAAATGCAATTCCGCAAAGACTATCCGCCCATGTCCAGCAACAGAAACCTATCTGAATTCGAGCAGCTGGTGGCCGATGTGGCGCAGGTAAAAGCGATGCATGCGGATTTTAAAGTATAGCCGAAGGTATAAATGTGGTTGTACAGGCAGTACGTGGGGCTTCAGCCATACTTAAGGACCGGGTTTTGTGGAGGGATGATGTCTTTTCATTTTATGTTTTTTCCCAGTCAGTGCTGCCATAGCTTTTTCTTCTAATGCAGCCTTACTTCGTCCACTCCTTTCTTTTTTATGCTTATAAACAGCTATTGCTATTAAAATGGTGAAGATGAGAAGGGACGGCAGCACTATCCAAAAAGGAAGATCAGTATGATAAGGTATGCCCAAGCTTCCTTTTCCTGGATTAAGTGTCTGTAAGAGTAGTTGCTTTCTCAGCATTGAAACTTGACCTCCCTGTTAGATTTCCTAATTACCGGTTATCACCAATTAGAGCATAAACGGCATACTTGTTTCGTTACTCCACTACTGATCTGGGACGGTCTTCTTTAGCCGTTCCCCAGGAAGCGCCTGGTCTGCTGCCCATCTCAAAGACCAGCTTGCCGCCTTGCATCAAATCCCTGTGCAGGATGTATGACCTTGTATAGGGCTTGCCGTTGAGGGATATGCTTTGGATATACTTGTTCTCCGGGCTATTATGCAGTGCTTCTATCTCAAGCACTTTCCCGTCAGGCAGCATTAAGGTAGCCTGTTTTACTGCCGGACTACCAAACACGTAAGCGCCGTTGGCAGGGTTTACCGGATAGAAACCCAGGGATGAGAAAACATACCAGGCCGACATCTGGCCTACGTCCTCGTTACCGAT
This sequence comes from Hymenobacteraceae bacterium, assembly GCA_033838975.1. Taxonomy (GTDB): domain Bacteria; phylum Bacteroidota; class Bacteroidia; order Cytophagales; family Hymenobacteraceae; genus Pontibacter. The sequence goes on from JAJLKL010000142.1 coordinate 5,933, forward strand.
CAGGCCGTCTGGTTTGTCAGTATACATGTTGTCCACGATAAACCGCACCTTTTCTGCTGTTTTCCAGGGCTGGCCGGCATAGGCATAGAGGTAGGTGATGTGGTGACTCGGTTCATTGCCATGTGCATACTGCCCGATCAGGCCGGTAATGTCATTGGATGCCTCTTCGCCCATGTCGCCTTCTGCCGTAAACAGCGAGTCGAGTTTATGCGCAAAGGCTTCTTCGCCACCCAGCAGGCTGATCAGTCCTTCCACGTCCTGCGGCACCAGCCAGGTATACTGCCAGGCATTTCCCTCGGCATAATCATCTTTCCGGTGTTCTGATTTGAACGGGTCGAAGGGCGTGCGCCATGCGTCCTGCGAAATGCGGCCGCGCATAAAGCGGGTCTGTTTGTCGAAGTAGTTCTCGTAATACCTGCCGCGTTTGCTGAAGTATTCATAATCTGCCTGCTTGCCCATCTTCCTGGCTACCTGGGCAATGCTCCAGTCGGCGATCGCATACTCCAGGCCTTTGGCAACGCTTTCCACCTCTGCGTCGGCAGGTATAAAACCTTGCTCCCTGACATGGGGCAGGCCAAATGCATTGCCCATGGCGGTGGCTTTCATGGCCTCGAAAGCAAGCGCATGATCAAACCCATCGAAGCCTTTTAGCATGGCATCGGCCACTACCGGCACGCTGCTGTAGCCCACCATGGTGTTGGTTTCGTTGCCCATCAGGTGCCACACGGGAAGCTTGCCCTGCTGTTGGTAGATAGCCAGCATGGAGTTGACCATGTCGTTCACCCGGTTCGGTTGCAGGATGGTGAACAGGGGATGCGCTGCCCGGTAAGTATCCCAAAGCGAAAAAGTTGTCAGGTTGGTAAAGTCTGCTTTTGAGTATACTTTCTTGTCGGTGCCACGGTAATCGCCGTTGTGGTCGTTGAAAACGGATGGGGCGATCATCGTGTGGTAAAGGGCGGTATAGAAGGTTTTCAGCTGCGCCTGGTTATCGGTTTGAATCCGGACTTTCTGCAACTCCCTGTTCCAGGCCGCATCGGCAGCCGCAACAACTTTCTCAAAATCCCAATGCGGAATCTCTGCTTTGATGTTGGCAAAAGCGTTCTCGGAGCTGACAGGAGAGATGCCTACTTTGAGTTTTATCTTTTCCCCGGCCTTTGTCGCAAAGTTGGCAACTCCCTTGATGCCTTTTCCTTTAGAGGCAGCCACCGTAGTACCCAACGAGTCCGTTACCTGAAAGCTGGAGAAGCTTAGGATAGGTTTTGAGAAGACGGCTGCGAAGTAGACGCGCTGGTCCGCTGCCCAGCCCTTGGAGTGGCGGTACCCGGAAAGGGTGCTGTCGTTAATTTGCTCGATAAACGTCTCGGTGGGCTGGTCCCAGCCAATGCCTTCCTCCAGGTCGAAAAGGATATGTGCCTGCTCTGCCTCCGGAAACGTATACCGGTGGAAGCCCACCCGCTCTGTGGCTGTCAGCTCGGCCTGAATATCGTAGCGCTGCAGCTTTACGGCATAGTACCCGGGCCTGGCGGTTTCTTCCTGGTGCGAGTAAAGCGACAAAAAGCCCTTCTCCGGGTTTTTATGTGTTCCCTTAAGCAGCTTCAGCGTGCCTGTGGTAGGCATCACGGCTATGTCTCCCAGATCGCCTATCCCGGTGCCGCTCAGGTGCGTGTGCGAAAAACCCACAATCGTTGAGTCGGAGTGATGGTAGCCCGAGCACCAGTCCCATCCCTCGGTCAGGTTGTTCGGTCCCAGTTGCACGGCTCCGAACGGAACGTTTGCTCCCATAAAAACATGCCCGTGGTAGCCCGTACCAATGTAGGGGTCCACATATGGGGTAAGGCTGGCCGCATTCCCTGGACTAGCGACTTTCGTTGTGCTTGTACAGGCGAGGAGGCTTAGGCCAAGCGCTATGTAGGCACCGTGTTTTTTTAAGTGGGTAACTATTCCTTGCATAGAGAATCAAGATTATGGCAAAATAGACGTTTGTGGGTATACTACTTATTCCTGGAGTAAAGAAGCTGGCTTTAAATTAAGATAAATGTTAGGATTTACATAACGTAGGTTGCTGCATGGTAGCTTTTAGGTAGACAGGATGGGTTTGGGGTATTTATGACCAAAGTAAGTTTCCGGCCCTGTTAGGACGGCAGGAAGTTCAATGGCGGAGCCCTCTCTAGCTTCCCGAGGATGGGAAGGGGATTATACCTGGCGGGTAACGCTCCTAGTGTGCTTCACATGGCGCTACCATGGCCATTCTTGATGGCCCTCCTCCCGGACGAAGCCCTTCAGGTTGAACTGCCGGAGCACGAAGGTCATAAAGCTCCGGACGCCGGTGGCCTGTAGCGAATGGGCACGGTAGGCAACGGCCAGGAAGGCATCCGGGCTATTTTCCAGAATAGGTATGGACTACTGCAGCGCTGCACCTCTGCGTCGGCAGGCTTTGCCGCGTGGCGGGGGAGCATGTTTGCCCGTGTGCGTGTGCTGTATCATGTAGGGGCTAGAGGCAGGATTCCCGGGTGAAGGACAGGTGTTTACGGTAGTGTGATGAAGCAAGCCTCTGCAAACCAGTAAAATATCTTAAACATATGATGATTTGTTCATATGTAGGATTAACTTTGCCGGCTAACAAACTAGGCTACTACCCATGTTGACCCCATCAACTGACTTTTGTATTACAGAAAGTGATCGAAAGCTGATCGCCAATGCGCTTCAGATGAAGATGCTGCATTACAAGTCTGAACTGGAAAATGCGACCGAGCAAGATGGACAAGCGATCCTGCAAAAGCATTATTTAGCGTATGAGGCCTTGTTCAGGCTATTTCTCAATGACTATCTGACTTCAGTAACTATTCAAAAATAAAGGAACCACAGCGTACGCTCCGGTGCGCTTGCCTTGAAAAATGAAATCTATACAGCTAACGGCCAGGTACAGGTTGTATGCTTTTCAGGATGCCGAAGCAATGAAAACTGCACGTTCTCAAATGCAGGGAATGCCTATTGCGCTAGCGTCTTTGAAGCTAAGCGAAAGCGAGGTGAAGAAGTATGTCAGGAGCTTTGCAAACGGTTACCAAAACTACCTCGGGCAAGGTAGTGATGAACGCTGTCCTACGGCCGTGGCCTCCTTCATATCAGCCTTACAGGCGCTCCACAGGCTTAATCGGTATCGGGCCAGGTATATCGTCATAGAGGAGCTGAGTGTGCCTGAGCACCTTGATGGCTAGCGTTTCCAAGCGTTAAGGGCGGAAGATGCACGATCTGGCAGGTAAGAAAAAAACATTGAAGAAATCGGAGGGAGTAGTGCTTTCAGGATGCTGTCCCTTTTTAAGTTTTAGCCTTCCTGTTTGGGTGTACTGCCTGCGTGACGTGTGTAAAAGGTGTGTCCCGGACAAAGGTGCCCGCTTGCTATATGGGAGGGGTAGGGCTTTGTCTTAATCAGAAGGCTTCAGTTTCTTCTTGTTGTGGGGGGAGCATGTGGTGAATTTAAAGCTTATTCCTTGACTGGGAGTTATAGCTAACGGAAAAGTCCCTTCGGGTCATAATCCTTGTGAACTTCCCTGTCGGTTTCAACCGATAAGATGAAGTCTGCCATCTGCCTGTTCTCCATGGCCTTTGCCAGATCCTTTGCAGATCTGAACAGGCCGATCCCATAGTGGATGTCGCACACTTGGTACCCGTTCAACAGGGCCTGAATGCCTCTAATGTATCTGTTTGCCGTTCTTAGCGAATGGACCTTGACCAGGTCCGCCAGGGAGAACCGGGACTTGTTCTCAAAGAACACGACCGCACCTGCTTTCCAGGCCACGATATCGGGTATGATCATCGCGCGGTTCTTGCTGCCCGGCACAGGTTCGTCGGGCTGCAGGCAAACGCCTGTGCCGCTTTGCGGGAAGTCAAAGCAGAGGATCTCCCACCCGTGCTCCTCCAGCCAATGGAGCAGGGCCTTGGTCACCTGTTCTTCGGTCATGCGTCCCGCCATAGGGCACCGTCTGTAAAGAGGATCGCATCGGCAAAGTAAGCGTACACGCGGATGTGCTTTACCTTGGAGAACATGGAGCCATACCTGACCTGCATGTAATAACGCGGAATCTCGTGATCCGGAATGGAAGAGTGGTCCTTGGTGAGCAGGTTCTTGCCCTCGCTTGCCTGCACGGCGCTTACAAAATCCTGGATAGAGGCTTTTGTGCTGGCAACGCTTACCGTCTCAAGCGCCTCATCCACCACCACGTTTCCCCAGGCCATCACCAGGTTGTACCTTCGCTCCTCAAAGGACCTGCCTTCCCGGCACAGTAGGTAGTCGATGGCAGCCCGGGCCCCGGGATACGGATCACCCCTGAAGGCCGCGTCCACTTTGTAGATGATGGTCTCCGGCCTGCTTCTCAAAAGCTCACCGACCGCATAGCCTCCGCCTTCATATGCTGAGAGGGCGTTCAGCAAATAGGAGGTAGGCACCCGGATCGTGGCAGTCAGGGGAGACATGTCCAACGTACCTCCTTTGGCAGCATACTCCTGCTGCATGAGGGATCTCCTGTCCAGGAGCACTCTTTTCCCAAGAAGCCTGTTCCTGCCGTCGATCACCCCGTGCTGTTCTACTGCCTGAATGGTCTCGTTGATGGCTTGGAACATCGCCTGCATCTCCGTGTCCGTACTGTCCGGGCTCCCTGCAAAATCCCTGTTAGCGTCAAAGCGTAATCCTTTCCGCCTGCTGTTGGGAGAGGTCGCTGCCTCGGGGTGTGACCTGTGGTCCGAGGGAAAGTAATAGAGCAGGGCCGGGATCCGGTAGATGCTCATGACATCTTCCAGGGCCTTGAAGATAAGGGGATTGAGCCTGTCCCATTTAGGGGCTGCTCCCTGCCGGGTGATGATGGCGGCCTCCGGGTAGATATAGAAGGCAGGCACGTTGTTCTCCACGGAGGCTGCCAAGCGGGCAAACCGCTGAAAAGCGTTGTGCCCGGTCCCAGCCTCCGTGGAGACCTCAACAGAAAATAGCGGCTCGGTGTCCTTCTCTACGATAAGGTCCGGCGCGTCCAGGTAAAGGATCTTCTTGATGTGGTCAGGCATGGTATGAAAGTTCCGGGCGTTGTTGGCGTCACTCTCATACATCCTTTTCTTCACACACACCCTGTCGCGCAGCGCCGTATGGGCGATGATGTAGTCTGCAAAACTTTCGGTGCTGTACCAGATCCTGTAGCTCATAAGTATTTCTTGATTGCGAGTGCGACAGCTTTGGCCAAAAGCGGGGGGACCGCATTGCCTGTCTGTACCCTTCCCTGGACAATGCCGCCGCTCACCACGAAATGGTCGGGGAAGCTTTGGAGCCTGCACCGTTCCCGGATCGTCAGTCCCCTGGCGTCCTCCGGGTGCCCGAACTGGAACTGGGGCCTGATGCCGCCCGACACCTGGGTAGGGCTTTGGATGTCCCAGGCAAGGCGAATGCGTTGCTTGAACTTCGGGTACATGGGCTCCCCCGGTCTGGTGGCGCTGATCTTTTCGATGGTGGCCGCCGGGTGGTTCGGGGCCTTATGGTTGGTCAGAAGATCTCCTTCCAGGTCCTTGCGCATCAGCTCCTGGTAGGCACTAAAAGGCTTACTGGCGTACCTTTCCGCTGTTTCATCCGGCTGTAGGCTCGGCAGGTCGCCGATCGCCTCCCGTATGGTCACATAAGGCGTTCCCGTGCCGGGACCGTGGGTCTTTTGCACATCCTCGAAATCGAAAACGCGTTCTCCTCTGATGCCTACGAATACCAGGCGGTTCCTTTTTTGCGGCACCCCATAGTCAGGCGCGTGAAGCAGCTTGCTTTTGACCTTCATGTTGCCGGCCTCTCCCAGTTCCTGCTCGATCTTCCTGACAAAGTCGCCCGTGCTTTTCATGCCCGATACGTTCTCCAGGACGACAACCTTCGGTTTGAGTGCCTCCACAAAACGGATGAATTCCCTGTAGAGGAAGTTCCGCTCATCCTCCTGGTGCCGCTTACGGTTGTTCAACGAAAAGCCCTGGCAAGGCACGCCGCCGATCAACACGTCGATCGGCCGGCCGTCCAGAAGTTCCCTGACCGTCTCGGGGTTGACCTTTTTCACATCTCCCAGGATGGTGGAAACGTTCGGGTGGTTGGCCCGGAACGTCTGGATAGAGGGTTGATGGATATCGCAACCCAGGCCGATCTCATAGCCTGCCATCTCGAAGCCCAGGGAGGTGCCTCCACAGCCGCAGAACAGCTCCACGACCAGGGGCTTGACAGGGTCAGCAAGCCGCCCTTTGACGGCAACGGGCTCCCCGTTCCAGTAGTAACCGTTCTCCTCCACTTTCACGCTCCTGTCCCAGGCGTCGTGTTTCGCTGTGTTCTCAGTAGGAAGGGGGGACGGTAGGTTTGATGGCTGATCGTCCGCTTCCAGCACCTCACTTGGCATTTCCTCATTCTTCGGATCAAGGTCGATCTTTAACTGCATAATCTTTAGTATACCTCTTGTCGCTTTACTTCCACAAAGAAAGCAGATTCTTTACTCTTTAGAAATCTCTTTTTTGACGAAAGGGCAGATGCGCTGTTGTGTTCTATGCCTGTTCATGTGCTGGACAGGCGGCAGGCACTCTCAGCCCTCCAAGGATACGGATCCCCGCTTGCAGTTCCCCGTAAAGCCACGGGCAGGGGTTTAAGCTGGGGGTAATGTTTATAAGATGTTGAAGGCCATGTTTTTAGAAGAGTGAAGCGATCCATGCTTGCAGCCTGTCACCGAAAGTTACCTTTTTCTGTGATCGCCCCGCACAAGACAGCCTCAGTAGAAACTATGGTCTGATACTGAAGCTTTAAATGGAAATAATACAGCTCAATATTAGTCTTGTGCTATGTTACTATTGGGAGTGGTCTTTCCTTTTAGCGCATTGGTATTTTGCCTTGTTTTAGTATCATAGATCATGTAAAACAACCGGTGCCATGTGCTATCCATCCACACAGGGGAATCCTGCACCCAAAAGATTATTGTTTGTTTTCCTTCTACTGTTAGGTTCCTCCGCCGGCCTTTACGCACAAACGGCTGTCAAGAAAAGAACAGTCAGGGCGAAAGGGCCCGTAGCAGTAAACATCAAGCATTCCCCCGCCGCCACCGTTATGGCCAGAAAGGCGACCCAGGTGCATGTCGACACCACCAGGCCAGGCAGCGTTCAACTAACCGCTTCCCCTGACAGGGCACCGGTTATCCTGGAGTTCAAAAGTGACGGACAGCTAAGCTCCAACCCACCTGAGCTGATCAAGCCCGGGGACAGGCTAGGGGCGCGTATTCAGCTCGGGCATGCCTTCTGGACCGACAGGATTAACAAGGAGGTATCTTCCATGGTCCTGACCCTGGAAAATCTGAAGAAGTATGAAGCGCAAAACAATGTCCTTAACTATGGCATCGGGCAGGAGGATGTAAGGGCAGTACAAGAGGAGATCAAGCATGAACTCGTCTCCTTTCTGTCAGGCACGACCTTCCTTCCTGAGGCACAGCGAACATACTACCTTAGTAAAATAGACCTGCTCGTGCCGGGGAAGACCGGGCGCCGCACAAACCGCTACGTGCCCCGCTTAGATTCCCTGCTCAACCCCGCGTTTACCATAGAGTTCCAGTATTACAACAGGGACGGGCTACGGATCGAGGAGAACGGCACTTTGTCGGCCAATGCCAAAGACGGCAGCCACCCGCTCAGGCCGGTCACCTCGGCAGGCGGAACGAACCAGCTCGTTTTCCAGAGCGTCCCCGTTACCGTGCCTGTAAACTGTTATGAGGTCAGGTATCACCTGCGGATGAACAATTCCCTGAGCAGGGCCACGCTGGCCTGGGCAAAGGGCAAAACGTTTCCCGAGCCGCTTTCAGTTGGCCTGGCACGCATAAAAAAGGCGCTGGATGAGAAGTTCTTCCAAGAGAACGAGCGGCTGGTCACAGCCGCGGCAAAGTTGCGAGCGCACGCCAAGGACCCGGTACGTAGTGAGTTAGCAGCGCTTACAAAACTGGCAGCAAGCCAAAAACAGCTGACCGATGACATCCTAAGCGGATTGAACGCGGGAGGCGCTGCGGACTGGGTGCAGCAGTGGCTGTGGCTTACAAACGGGGTTCCCAGGATCAATCCCTTCGCCTTCAGTCAACAGAACCTGGTCGGCTCGCAGGGAGCGGTCAAGCTGACTGATGAGGAAAAGGCCCGGTTCCTGTTGTTCGATAACCTGGTCAGCAAGGGCGCCCTGCAGCTCCATACCCTTGACGGCGTCGATGAAAATCTAAAGCAGCTGGCCAGGATCAAGGCCAGAATGGACGCGGAGGCTAAGGCAGGCGGCAAGGAGGAGCACTACTACGATACCTACTTGTACCAGGGCCTGCTAACCTCATCCCCCGGGGACAGCCCCCTTTACATGCGGCACCTGGATGCAAAGAACGATTATCTGATCATGCATGTCCAGCCCCTGGAGGAGATTACTGAAAAGGAGCGCCTCTACATCCTGGCAGAGAACAAGAGCACTTCGAACCCGTTGAGCATCACCTTTGCAACAACAGCGATCACAGAAGATCTCACCTATCTTGAAATGGAGGTGCCGATCACTCAGGAAAGCCTTACAGGCGAAGGTAGAACTACAACGGGTGCGGATGCAAAGCTGGAGGCCCGCGTTGCCGCTTTCTTAGAGCTTGTCAGCAGCCTCAGCCAAAACGTGGCTGCGCTACGCACGCTGACGAATGCGCCTGCCTTACCGCTCTTTTTTGAGTACGACAAGACCCCTGCCTTTGCAACGGAGGTGCTGGAGCACAACTTCCTCTATGATGCTCCCGCCACGGCCAGTTATACTGTCAAGACGCTCAACGCCGACAACACGGAGAAAGAGGTGCACAAGGGCAGCTACCGGATCAACAAGTTGTACAGGTGGCGCTTCAAAGCCGGTGTGCTCTACAGTCATTTCAGGAAGGACGACTATACCGAAACAGGTGACAACCAGTTCACCCTGGATGATCCAAGGTATGGCATCGACGGCACATTCGGTATTCAAACCTATTTCCGGAAACAGGATATCAGGAGCAGTAAGGTGGACTGGACAAGGTACTACCTCTATACCGGTCTTTCGATGCGGCACATCAGGGAGAACTTCTATGTAGGGCTCGGCACCGAGCCTATCAATGGGCTGGCCCTGGGGGTGAACCTCCACGTCGGGAACCGGGAGGTTCTGACGGGGCCCGAGGGGGTGCCGACCTCCATCAGACAGAGCTGGGGCGTCGGTGTGGCCGGAGCTGTGTTGATCGATGCGGCCCTGTTCGTCAAGCTCTTCAGTTTCGGAAGCGCCAGGTCGCACCTGGGATTGTAAAGGTGTCAATTCAAAAGCATTTGTGTCATACATCAGCATATGTTTACAAAAGGACCGATCATGAGGAAAAGTCATAGAATATGGATCATCGTATCGGCGGTGCTGCTGGCATCCTGCGTGGCCGATAAGGTCGATTATGCGGGCAACAGCCAGATCTACGGCAGCCTGCTTTACCAGGACCTGGCAACGGGTGCTGTTCGCCTGGTGCCTGCCGGGGCAGCTGTCCAGGCGCTTTACGTTGGGGACGGTAACGCGCCTGCCCAAGCATTCAAAACCTCGGAGGCGGGTAAGTTTTCCTTTCGTCCCCAGGTGGAGGGCACCTATGCCCTTCGCTTTACCTTTGAGGATACCCTCCAGCAGTATAGGGCGGCACTCGTGGAGAAGCAAGATAGGGACACCGCGCGCGTCGATGCCGGGAAGCGCATCCGCTATACCGGGGAAATTCCGTCTGTCAAGGTGGAGGGAAACAACAAGTTCTATGCGCAGGAGGTGATCTTGCAGGCAACAGCCCAGACAGGACTGAAACTGATCGTCACAGACGAGCAGAAGAACCCCTTGCGGGATGTGCGGGTGTGCCTCTACGCCAACAAGGCCTTTGCCGACCAGAACGCGCCATACTGCGGGGGGAGCCTGGCTTACCTGAGCACGAACGAAAGCGGCGAGGTGTTCTTCGCCGGCCTGGAGCCGAAAGCCTACTATGTAAACGCAAGGGGTACGATCGGTGCGGTCCGTGTCAACAACAAGTGGTCAGAGGAGATGGGCGTTACCGTTTCTTTGGTAGCCGGGCAAGTGGTCAGCGACACAGTAGTCCTGAAATAGTCACAGAAAGGGCCAAGAAGGGGCTGCTTCAACGCGGAACGCAGCCCTGCCTGTTTTTACGCCAGGGGCAGTATCTCCGGGTCCATGTTCACCAGGAACTCGCCTGTTGATCCGTCTTAAGTACCTGCCGATAGCACCCTCTGCCTTGCTTTACCCACGCTGGAACATCTCGCCTTACTATCATACAGCTTTAATAAAAAATGCCCGGTCTTTTGCCGGGCATTTTTATTATTCCAAAATCAGTCTTCGCACCATGACCCCATCAGGGACGATGACCTTTAACAGGTATATTCCCTTGGCCAAACCCTTCAGGTCTAATGTATGGTTGAAATCAGTTGAGACCTTCCCAAAGTCGGTGCTTTGTACAACCTGTCCCCTCAGGTCAAGAAGTTGTAGTGCTAGCCTCGTTGTCTTCGCGATGGGCAGGGAGACTGTCACCCGTCCGGAAGCGGGATTAGGATAAACAGTCAGGACCTTGGCCACCTGACGCTCCTCTAGCGCGGTGCAGGTTCCGACGGTAATCGTCTGTGTTGCCGTGGCTGAGCAGCCATCGGCCGAATAGGTATAGGAAATCGTATGGGTGCCGATCCCAGCTACCGTTGCGTTAAAAACACCGTTTGAAACGCCGGGTCCAGCGTATTCTCCACCGGCAGGCACACCACCCGTCAACACAAAGTTGTCGATGTTGCTGCATATGTTTTGCTCCCTTGCGTCAAAGGAAACCGTCGGCTGTGGACGTACTGTGACTGTGATCTTTGCCCTGGGGCCTTCACAGGCGCCTATTGTCTGTGATACATAGTAATCAGTAGCGCCTACAGCTGATGTCAGAGGAGTCGGAGGGCTTGCCATTGCCGTGCCACCTGTGCTTTCCGTGTACCATTTCAGGTTACTTCCTGTTGCCTCTAAGGTCAAGGGGGTGTCGCCCTGGCAGTAAGAAACGGCTGGGGTGACGACAGGTGCTGCGGGAAGCGGGTTAATTGTAGCGGTTACGGCCGTTCTGATACTTTCGCTCTCTCCGTTTACGATTGAGACGTAGAAGGTCGTGGTCGACTCCAATACCGGCGTGGCGTAGCTGTTGCCGGTTGCAGCCGGAATCGCTGTTCCTCCTGTTGAGGCGGTGTACCAGCGGTAGCTCTCATTTTCCTTGGCACCTGAAGCAGTAAGCGTGAGGGTACCTGTACCACATCTTGCTGCACCTGTGGTTGCAGGGGCAGCTGGAGTCGCAGGGAGCGCCCCAGCGTAGCGCATGACAGTCGCCTGGAAATTCCTGCTACCGTCTGAGAAGCCCAGCAGGATAGTTCCGCTATGGTCAACGCTAAGGCTGGTATACCTGGTCTCTCCCTGTTGCATCCCGAGAGAGCTTACATTCGCCCAGGCGGTACCGTTGAATCTTTTCACCCTGATTTTGCCCTCCGTCTCATTCAAGAAAGCGATATAAGGTACACCGCTCTTGTCTAAGGCCAGTTCAATGGCAGGTGTCAAACCCGTAAAGTTCGAGTAGGTGCCCGCAGAGGCTAACTCCACCCAACCTGTATGGTTAAATCTTAGCAGCGTAGGTTTGAACATCTCACTCATGTAATTGTCCTCTCCCCAGTAAGCCAGGTATAAGGTACCTTCGGCATCAATGTCCAGCGCAACGTCTTTAACCTTTGTCCCAAAGGCAGAAAAGAAGCCGACCGGCTCCCATTCGCTACCATGGAGTCTCATGGCTCCAACATCGGTAACAAAGCCGTCGGTGCCGGCTTTGAACGTGACGTAGGGAATGTCGCGGGCGTCCAGTTTCAGGTCAATGAACTCTGCTTGCTGTCCGCTCCCGACAGTTGACGTGCCAACGGTAATCCAACTGCTGCCGTTGTATGTCATGACCCTGACCCCGCTACCGCCCGGCCCGTCCTGGAAGGCGACATAGGGTTGCCCATTGGAGCTTAATGCGAGGTTCAATTTCGCTGGGGTGCCGGTCGAGAACCCTGGTGTTCCGACATAGGCCCAGTTGCTTCCCGTATGTTTGACAACAGTTGTCCTGTTGCCGTTCAAGGCATCCTGGTAAGCCAACACAGGATTGCCGTTTGCGTCCAACGCCAACTCTACCTGTTCTACCTGTCCGCCTGATGCAAATGTCCCGACACTCACCCAGCTTTGGTTGACATATTTCTTAACAACGGCTCTGTTTCCGTGGTAAGCTTCTGCGTAGGCGATGTATACGGTTCCATTGGCATCAACGGCAGTAGAGGTGAAGCCTGCATCACGAACTGAGAGTCCGGCTCCGCCCACAGGTTGCCAGGAAAGGGTGTTGTCAAACTCGGGTGCAGTGACAGAGAGGGTGGCAGCCTGCGTGTAAGCGATGTTTCCGTTGCTCACCTTCGCCCTGTATGCATAGGTATGCATCGAGATCTGGGCAGGGGCTATGATCAGGGTAGGAGAAGTCGTGCCCGAATAGACCGCTCCACCTAAGAGATCTTCAAAATGAGCCCCACCGTCTTTGCTTACTTGCCACTGGTAGGTCAGCGCCTCCTCACTTGTTGCCCCGACACTAAACCGTACTGACTGCCCGCCTTCTACCGAAGAACTGCTAGGGTGTGAGACAATAGCCGGTGCTGCGGGAAACTTCATAACCGTAGCGTTCTGACCGTGTGCGTAATCCATAAAGGCGAGGAAGGGATTTCCGCTGCTGTCAAGGCTTAGGCTAACATAGTCAGCACGGTCCGGGGATATATCCTTGTTGCCCACATACTCCCATGCCGAGCCGTTGAATTTTTTTACGGTAGCTTTATCGTTCTCCAGGTTCTGGTAAGCCACAAAGGGCGTATCCTTCTCATCGATCACTAAGTTGATGTAGGCTGCATCAACAGATAGCGTTACCAGGTCCGTATCACTTGAAAAGCCTGCTTTTCCCACATATTCCCACTGACTGCCGTTAAACTTTTTCGCTGAGACCCTGTAGTAATCTGCTATGTCTGTTCTAAGGAAAAAGGCTTCCAGGAAGGCTACATAAGGTGTTCCCTGCGTATCTACAGCCAGCTTCATGGCCGTTGCCCTTCTGTCTGTCAACCCACTTAAGCTAATATCTTCCCAGTTGTTGCCATCAAACTTTTTAACTGTCCCTTTCCCCCCGTTGGTATTGTCATTGTATGCCACATAGGCTGTACCCTGGGCATCTACAGCCAAACTGAGCGATTCAGCATCATTACCGGAGATCCCGTTCTGTCCTACACGTTCCCAGGTGCCTCCAAGGAAGCGCATCACCGACACCTTGCCACCATTGGCCTCTTCGGTAAAAGCCACAAATGGAACTCCGTTCCTATCTATCGTTAGTTGAATGCCATCAGCCTCTCCAGCCGAAAAGCCGGGCTGCCCGACATGCACCCAGTCTCCGTCCTGGACTTTCATCACCGTCACCCTTTTACCATTGGCCCAGTCGATGTAGGCGACAAAGGGAGTACCGGAAGGATCTAGTGCTATGCGAAGCATGGTTGCTTTTCCTGTTGATACTTGCCCATATCCGGCGTCAACCCAGCCATTGCCCGTGTACTTCTTTACGCGGGCCCCTTCATCGTTCACTCCATGTTGGTAAGCGACAAACGGAGTGCCGTGTGCATCAACTGCCAGGCTTGTGTAGAAAGCATATGTTGATGAGAAACCCGGTGTACCGACAGGAACCCAGTCTTGAGCAAAGGCGTGGAGGTAAACGAAGAAAAAGAAAAATATGAAAAGCTTTCGTAAATGTTGTTTCATAGACGGTGACTAAAATGTTAGAATTAGAGTTTTAATGAAGTAGGAGGGTTTGGTCTAGTCTTTTTATTCTATTGTGAGGAAAAGATGATCCAACGATGCACCTTTTTTTCCTTCTTATTGCGGTTATAAGATGTAAGGATAGTATATGCAAAGCTATATATTTCTAAAGAAGGTTTTACGCCTTTGCATACAAATCTTTATCTGTTGACTGCAGCAGTTCAAGCTGTGTTTTGTAAGCGGTACTTCCTACAGAACCACAGCCCCTTTTAAGTCCGCATCTACTGCATGGGGCGCTGTAAACAATGACAGTTTGGAGGATCAGCTCTTTAGTCATCCTGGCCTGCCTGGCTTAGCACCGGGTCCGGTTCCAAGCTGTTCGAAGACAGGCTTGCTGAGATATTGAAGGAATGCCTGTGGGGTGGGCGGCCGTAGGCATGGGCCTATCCCCGGAAGGTAAAGCTACATCCTCTTTATCTGTCATCCTGGTAAGAGACGCAGTAGCTGGTAGCACAGGTTATACTACCCTACTGACGCGTCTCTTAACAGGTGACAGGTAGTTTATGCCTTCCTTCTCCAATACAACCGGCCGTACCGCGGGAGGGGCAGGGCGATGCCGAGGATCAGGGGGCTTCTACGGGAACGGACGGCATTTCCTCAGGAGGAGGCATATGGCTGATGCCGGCTATGACGCCGATGGTTCCGGAGAACTTGCAAAAGCGGAAAGCACCTGCTTTGTGAGAACAAGGCGGGGTGGCAGTAGGCAGGCGCTTGCCTCTAACCATTAACTGTTTCGAAGTTTGCCTCGCAGATGATCTTGAGCTGTTGCAGGGCTTTGGGCCAGGTCGCTGCGAAATAGTCCTTGAACTCCTGGTTGGTGTCCGTGTCCACCGAGAGCAGGGTGGCCCCGCCTGTCTCGTAAAACGTGTAGTTCTCCAGCGCCCCTGCCCAGCCGTCCACTTCCGGGCCGCCGGTGATCTCGGCCGTGCCCTGCACAACCCCCAGGTGCTCTATGCTGACAAACCTGTTGGGGAGATTTTCCCTGATCCGGCTCACCATTCCCCCGACATGGCCCTCGTGGTCTGTGCCCAGGAACAGGATCTTGGCGCCCTTGTCCCAGGAGCCCTGGTAGTGTGAAGTGGGGTTGAAGGCCGCGGTCCATTCCCGGTAGTGCCGGTCGTCAAGCATGGTGCGGTATACTTTTTCGGCGCTCGCCTGTATGCTGATCTCGTAATGCAGCGTCTCCCGATCACCGGAGGCCTCCACGTACCTTTTGAAATTGTCCAGGATGGCCTGCCATCCCGCCCGCTGCATGTCCACCGGGTGGGTTTGGTCCGCATCAAAGGTCTCGGTGAGAGTAGTCTCCGGGCCGCTTGCCACGAAGCTCACCTGCACCGTCCTTCCGTCCTCCATGGTATAGGCGATACGCCTGTTTTCTTCCACGGTGGTATAGCTGCCGCTAAAGTCAAAGCCCGCGCTGCCGTCTTTGGCTTCCATACGGAAAGTGAAGGTGCCGCCCACGCGCAGGTTGTTCAGCGCCCAAGGGCTGTGCCAGTCATCGGAGGCCTGGTTCCATTGGGTAATGTGCCGGGGGGAGGTCCAGTATTTCCATACCTTTTCGACAGGCGCCTGGATGGTGGTGCTTACGGTCAATGCGGTAGTTTTTGCTGTGTTTTCCATCGTTAAGTTGCTTTAAGTTTGCATGTTAATATTACAAATATAAGCGGACAAAACGAAAGCCGAGCGGGCTGAATAAGGCAAAGAAAGGGGCGGATTGCGGCAACGTTGCGGGAGGAGATCCTGTCCATACAGGCGCTGCCTCGGGTGCCTTCCTGGCCAGTAGTCGGGTTGGTTGCCGGTTCCTGCCCGCCGCCGGCCGCTGAGACCGATCCGCCGGCAGCGGGCGCTGTAAATACGTATACAGAAGAGCGCAAGCCTGACCCGGGTACTTTGCTATGAGGAGACCGGGAGGTTTGGTTGCTTTTCCTTATATTCAATGCCATGTGCGGAAGATACACCTTTATCCCAAAGAAAGAGGCCAAGGGCAGGTCCAGGGCCGTTAAGCTACTGAAGCAGTACCACGACGAGGCCCGCTACAATGCCGCGCCCTCACAGCTGCTGCCGGTCATCACGAATGAGGCGCCCGATACGCTGCAGTTCTTCTCCTGGGGCCTGCTGCCGCATTGGGCCAGGGAAAAGGGGTACAAACACAAGTCCATCAACGCCCGGGCAGAATCACTCACCGAAAAGCCCACCTTCCGGGAGCTGATCAACAGCCGCCGCTGCCTGGTGCCGGCCGACAGCTTCTATGAGTGGAGAGCAACTTCCGCCGGAAAGCAACCCTACCGCATCCTGCTCAAAAGTGAAGAGCTCTTCTGCTTTGCCGGCCTCTGGGACGCGTGGACCGACAAGGAAACAGGAGAGGTGGTTGACTCCTTCACCATCATCACCACGGAGGCAAACGAGCTGATGCGCCCGATCCACGAGCGCATGCCGGTGCTGCTTCACCCGGAAGAGGAGGAGCTGTGGCTTTCAAGTGAGCAGGCAAACGAACACCTGCTCTCCCTGCTCAGGCCCTACCCGAGCGGTGAGTTGAAAGCGTACCCCGTTTCCCAACTGGTAAATTCCCCGGCCAATGACACCCCCCGAGTGCTGGACCCCGTAGGCGAACAGGGAAGCTTGTTCAGCTAACCTCCGTAGCCGAGCGAAACAAATAGCAGTTTCTAATATGGTTCTGTAAGGGATGGTGTTAAGGAAAAAGCGGGCAGTATCCCCTTGCACCTTTTTATTGCCTGGATGCACCTAAACCCTGAGTATCTGAGCAGGATCAAACTCTTAACCTACATCAATGCAAAAGCGTTGAGTGCTCCTCAACTTTGTGCCATAACTACAGGCAACCCCGCTTAAAGGTGGGCTATGTGGAAAGTGGCGCGATGAAGAAAATAGGCAGAATAGTACAAGTCTGTCCTTCCCTGATTTCTTTTCTTTGTAAACATGCCAACCCGTTCTGGGCCAGAAGGATGAAGGGCAGCCTTTGCCGAAAGAGAGGCAGCAGTAAATAGAGGATTGGCCCTGCAGGGACACCGGAAAAGCGGGCGTCTTTGGCTGGAAGAGGGCAGATGCAGCCGGCGGGCTATGGCGTGTTAGGCTTTCCCAGGGTGCAAGCTTTATGCCTGCCTTTCACGAGTCGTGGAGTACCTACAAACGGCGGTTCCAACAGGGGTACCCTGCCATAGGGGGGAGCGGGGGCCTGGCTGCTAACTTAGCTGCTCCCCATTTAGAAGCATATTACCGATTGCCAAAATCATATCTACTTTAACTAATTCATTAAAAAATGAGAAAAATCGTACTAATAGTTTTTGCTATTGGGTGTCTTGTTGCGCAAAACGCAATCGCCCAGAGTAGAACCGTTACGGGAAAGGTGACCGACCGGGACAGCGGTCAGGCACTCCCCGGCGTTGCAGTCGTGCTGAAAGGAACGGGAACAGGAACCAGCACCGGCGTTGATGGCACCTATTCCCTATCCCTTCCTGCCAATCAGCCCAATGCGACGCTTGTCTTTAAGTTCCTGGGCATGGTGACCCAGGAGCTTGCCGTAGGCACCGCGAGTGTTCTCGATGTTACCCTGGAGGCAGATGCCAAGCAGCTGTCTGAGGTTGTGGTGACAGGTTACACGACGCAGAACAAGCGGGAGGTGGCAGGGTCCATTGCCACGGTAAAGGCAGAGGAGGTAAGCCAGGTGCCCCTTGCTTCCTTTGACCAGGCCTTGCAGGGCAAGGCGGCGGGCGTCCTGATACAGGCGCAGTCCGGGCAGCCGGGTGCACCGGCCGCGGTTACCATCAGGGGGAAAGGCTCGATCGTGGGTACCAATTCCCCGCTTTACATTGTGGATGGGGTACAGATCACGGCGGCTGACTTCTCTACGCTGAATCCTGCCGACTTTGCCTCCTTCAACGTGCTGAAGGATGCCTCGGCCACATCGTTGTACGGGTCCAGGGGAGCGAACGGTGTTATTGTCATAACGACCCACCGTGGCACAGCCGGCAAGACGCGTATCAACTACAATGTGCAGTACGGTTTCTCCAAGGCCCCGGAAAACAGGCTGGAGGTAATGAACACCAACCAGAAGCTGGACTATGAACTGGCGAACGGGAACCCGTACGAATGGACAGAGGAGGACCTTGCCAGGCTCAGGGCAATTAACACGGATTGGGAAGATGTGTTCTTCAGAACAGGTAAAACCGTCAACCACACTTTGAGCGCCTCAGGCGGCAACGAGCACACGGTGTACTACCTGTCCGGATCTGTTTTTGACCAGACGGGCACAGTCGAAAACACAGGGCTGGAGCGTTATACAGGAAGAGCCAATGTAGACAGTAAGGCAGGTAACTTCACCTTCGGCCTGAACGCTACCGTTGGCTATTCTGCGTTTACCAATACGATCGAGAACAACTCGGTCGTGACCACCCCGCTGAACGCGATCCGCTGGACAAACCCTTACGAAACACCTTATGATGCGCAGGGAAACTACACCTAGATCATGTCCGGTCAGCCAAATGCCCTGCAGGAACTGATCGAGAACCAATACCTCCGGCAGCAGCTCAAAGGCGTGGGGAATGTGTATGTCAGCTACGCCGCGCCTTTTTTAGAGGGCCTGATCCTCAAAACGAACTGGGGAGGCGACTTCACGGCCAATGAATCGAACAACTACATAGATCCCACGACAGCGACCGGACGTGCGCAGACCGGTCGCTCGGGTAGCCTGGCCAGGGCCTACGCCAGGGGATTCCGCTACACAGGCACCACTTCCGCCGCCTACACAAAGACCTTTGGGCTTGACCACAGGCTGCGTGTGGCCCTCTTTCATGAGATCGTGCAATACAAGGGCCGTAACTTTGGCTATACCGGCTACGGGCTTGGCGGGGCGTTCGACAACGAGGCCGGGATCACACCGGGTACGGCAGACAACGGGTTTATCCCGGCTGTGAGCGGCAACGGGTCGGTGAATGCGCTGGTCTCTTACTTTACAGACGTGCAATATGGATTCAAGGAACGCTATTTCCTGAGCCTGGGAGCGCGCAGGGACGGTTCCTCCCGGTTTGGCGCTGACCGGCGCTACGCAAATTTCGGCTCCGTGGGCCTGAGCTGGATTGTCACGGACGAAGCCTTCATGGAGGGATTGCGGGACAATGTGCTGAACGAGCTCAAGCTGAAGGTGAGTTATGGTTCTGCCGGTAACCAGGCGCTGGAGGCAGATTTTGCCTCCAGGGAGCTGTTTGCCCGCGCGGTGTACAACGGCGTGAGCGGCCTGGTGCAAACGCAGCTGGCCAACCCCTTTCTGCAGTGGGAAAGGAGAACCACCCTGAATGCGGGCTTCGAGTTAGCCACGCTGCAGGGAAGGGTGCGGGCGACAGGCGAGTTCTACAACGCCCTAACCTCTGACCTGTTCCTCAACCGCCAGCTGTCCAGGACATCGGGCTACAGCTCGCTGGTGACCAATGTCGGGGAGCTGCGCAACAGGGGGCTTGAACTGTCCCTGGAGGGCGACCTGGTGAAGGCAGGGGAGTTTACGTGGAGTGCGAACGTGAGCCTGACCTACAACCAGAACGAGATCACCAAGCTCGTGGGCAATGACAACGAAATAGAGAACGGCATTTACATCAACCGGGTGGGGGAGGCCATGAACTCGCTGTACCTGGTGCGCTATGCAGGGGTAGACCCCGCGACGGGTGACCCGCAGTTTTACACGAAAAACGGTGAGATCACCAAGGTATACAACCCGAACGACCGTGTCATTGTGGGTTCGGTGGAGGCACCCTTCTTTGGAGGGTTCGGTACCTCTGTCCGTTACAAGGGACTTGAGCTGAGTACCTTCTTCAGCTTTGTGTAAGGCAATGAGATCTACAACAACGACCGCGCCAACATCGAAAACCCGCAGTACCTGTATGACAACCTGGCCACCTCCATGCTGACCGAGTGGAGAAAGCCGGGAGATGTCACCCAGATACCGCGCTGGGATGCCACCTGGTACAATGACGCCACGACCCGGATGGTGGAGGCAGGCGACTTTCTCCGCCTGCGCAATGTAAATGTTTCCTATGCCCTTCCACAGCGCCTGGCCGGCAGCCTGCACGTGGAGAGCATCAAGGTATTTGCCCAGGGGCAGAATTTGAAAACGTGGACGGACTTTGCCGGTTTCGACCCGGAAGTATCCACCGGTATCCTGACCGGTGCCCAGTACCCGGCCCTGCGCACCGTCACCTTTGGACTGAATGTCGGATTCTAAACTTTAAGTTAGCATAACATGAAAATAGATAAAGTATTGATAGGCTTAGGCCTTAGCTGCACGCTTGCCCTTACACCGGCGTGTGATCACCTGATTGACGTAGAGCCGGCATATCAGAAGGATAAAACGGCCATTTTCAACAACCTGGACGAGTTTGAGTATGCCCTGACGGGTGCTTACTCCCTGTTTCGCCAGGTGGGCTACTACGGCAACGGCTCGGCCACAACAGGGGCCTTCTCTGTCCTGCCAGACATGATGGGGACTAACGTTGTCGAGACCAACGAGGAGCTGGGCAACTATATAACCCAGAGTGACTGGGTTTACGCGGCCGATGACAGCGACATTGCCCTCACCTGGCAAGTCGCTTACGCGGTCATCAACCAGGCGAACCAAGTGTTGACCAACAACATTGAGCAGTTTGCCGCCAACGATCAGAAGCGTGTCAACCGGCTTCGCGGGCAGGCCCTGGCAATCCGGGGGCTGGTGCATTTTGATCTTCTAAGGTACTGGGGGGTGAGCTACGAGCGCCAGTCAACAGCCCTGGGCATTCCCTATAAAAGCACGGCAAACCAGGAAGAAATGCCTGCCAGGCTGACGGTGAAGGAAACCTATGATAAGATCTTTGCCGACCTGAAAGAAGCAGAAACCCTGCTGGCCGATACAGACAAAGCCATCAACTCCGGTACCAGCAGGGCTTACCTGGACCAGTTGGCCGTAAAGGCTTTGCTTGCCCGTGTGAGCCTTTATGCGAAAGACTATGCGGCAGCCGAGGAGTACGCCACAGCGGTTATTGATGCCCGCCCCCTGGCATCCAAGGCTGCGTTTGCCGATATCTGGAAAGATGCCGCAGTCAGCGAGGTGCTCTGGTCGGTTTCCTACAGCGCGGGGCAGGGGAGTCCGTCAAACAGCCTGTATTACGCTCCAAACAACAGAAACGGGTACAGGCCTGCTGCCACCCTGGAGGCATTGTACGATCAGGAAAACGATATCCGGTACCCGGCTTACTTTGGTACTGCCGTCCGATCCGGTACTGAGCGGCGCATCGTTGCCAAGCACCTGGGCCGGGGCACGGCAAAAGACAACCTGGTGGATTGGTAGGTTTTCAGAACGGGCGAGATGTATT
>JAJLKL010000143.1:0-5111 GCA_033838975.1 Hymenobacteraceae bacterium
TACAGCGGCTTTATGGTCAATCTGGACGAGGCGATCAACCTCTACAAGATCTCCACCTCCGTAATGCGGGAGAAGAACTACGAGAAGATCCTGACCATCTACAACGACTGCTTTCAGGGCAAGGTGAGCAACCTGTTTATCAACTTCGCCGGCACGCACGTAGTGCTCGAGAACGAGCGGCGCGGGCTCTTCAGCTACCATGCCCTCAAGTCCCGCCTGGAGACGAACAAGTTTGAGACGCTGGAGGTGCGCGATTTCTCGCAGCCGGTCATCCGCCTGATGCCGCTGGACCACAACGAGATCTTCGTGCTGCTCAAAAAGCTGAAAGTCATCTTTGACCTTAACTACAAGGTGAACTTGGATATTTCAGACGATGAGATCCACCAGTTCATGGAGGAGATGTTCAACAAGCCCGGGGCCAGTGAGTTTTTGACACCGCGCGAGGTTATCCGTGATTTCCTCAACATCCTGAGCATTATCCGGCAGAACCCGGGAGTGGACAAGCAGAAGCTTTTCGGGGACATCGAGATCCGAGACGAGCGGCCCGATGAATCTGCCGTAGACAGCCTGGTCGACAGTATTGAAGTGCTCTGATGCCCTACGACCTGCTATCCGAGCCCATCCGCCGGTATGTGCGCGACAAGCGCTGGGAGTCGCTGCGCCCCATCCAGGGGGCGGCGATCCAGCACATCCTTTCTTCTGATTCAAACTTTATATTGGCCTCCAGAACAGCCTCCGGCAAGACGGAGGCTGCTTTCCTGCCTATTCTCTCCAAAGTTAACTTCCGGGAGCCGGGGGTGCAGGTGCTGTATATCTCGCCGCTCATTGCCCTGATCAACGACCAGTTCTACCGCATCGAGGAGCTCTGCAGATACCTGGACGTAAAAGTCACCAAGTGGCACGGCGAGGCCAACCGGACCGAGAAGAAAAAGCTCGTGCAAGCGCCGGAAGGCATTGTCCTGATCACGCCCGAGTCGCTGGAGGCCATGTTCGTGAACGCACCCTACCAGGTAAAGGTGCTTTTTGCCGGCCTTAAGTTCGTCGTGATCGATGAGATCCACTCTTTCCTGGGCACGGACCGCGGGATTCACCTTAAGTCTATTCTGGCCAGGTTGAGCCAGGTGAGCGCAAGCGGCTTCCGAACGGTGGGCCTGTCAGCCACGATCGGCGACTACGCGGAGGCAAAGAAATTTACGGGTGACGAGGCAAACACGAAGGTGCTGCTGGACAAGACCTCCAAGGAGATGGCTACTGCTTTCCGCTACTTTCCTGCCGAGACGCAAGAGCTGCCCCTGGAGCTGCTCAAAGACCTCTACAAGCAAACGTGCCTCCACAAGGTGCTCATCTTTCCCAACAGCCGGGGGAAAGCGGAGGAAATCGCCGTAAAGCTCAAGCGCGTTTCCGAGCGCGTAGGCGGGCATCCGCACTACTTCTCGCACCACTCCTCCGTGGACAAGGAGGTTCGGGAGTACGTGGAGCACTTTGCCAAGCACAACCAGCGGCAAAACTTCTGTATCTCCTGCACCTCTACCTTAGAGCTGGGTATCGATATTGGTTCAGTTGATAAAGTAGTGCAGGTAGATGCGACCCACTCAATCGCCTCGCTTATTCAGCGGGTGGGAAGGAGCGGGCGGCGCGAAGGCGAGAAGAGCCACCTGCTGCTCTACGCCACCGACCCCTGGAACCTTTTGCAGTCGCTGGCCTGCTGGCTTCTTTACCAGGAAGGCTACATTGAACCCGTGCGCACAGCGCAGCAGCCTTTCGACGTGGTGCTGCACCAGGTGCTGTCCATCGTAAAGGAGTGCTCAGGCTGCACCGTGGCGGAGATCACGCAGCGGCTTCAGCGCAATCATGCTTTCTCGGCCGTCCCGGCGGCAGAAGTGCACGAGATCGTTCAGGGACTGGTGGAGCAGGAATGGCTTGAGAGGCTAGGGCAGGAGCTCATCATCGGCGTGGAGGCAGAGCGCGTGGTGAACTCACGCGAGTTCTACAGCATGTTCAAGTCGGAGCCGGGCTATAAGGTGGTGCATGCCGGGAAAACAGTAGGGGAGATCCCGCTCACGCCCCAGGTGTGTGAGAATGAGAACATCCTCCTGGCCGCCAAAATCTGGAAGATCCGCTTTGTAGACCTGAAATCCAAGAAGATAGACGTTGTGCCGGCGGTCGACGGCAAGAAGCCCCTCTTCTTTGGGGGCGGCGGCCTGGTGGACGGAAGGGTGCGCGAGACGATGCTGCAGGTTCTGTACACAGCTACCGACTACCCGGAGTTGGACGAGCCATGCCTGGAGGCACTGGCAGAGCTGCGCCGCTTCTTTGCCGCCTTTCCCATTACCGACAGCAATGTGGAAAGGCCCGTGCTGGTAAAGGACGGGAAAGTAACCTTCTATACCTTCTCCGGCACGAAGGTAAACAGGAGCCTGGCTTTCTTGCTTGGCTGCCTTGACCTGGAGACTGGCTACGACGAGCAGAGCAGCAGCTTTACCCTTGCCGTCAGCCCTAACTTACTATCCGATCTGTTTGAGCAGCTCCTGCTTTTTATCGATGACGTGGATTTCCACCTGCAGCAGGCCCTCACGGCCAACGAGTCGCTGCTGGACTTCTCCAAGTGGGGCGCGAAACTGCCTTTGAAGCATAAGACCGCTATTTTGAAAGAAAGGTTCTATGATTTTGAGGCCACACGTGAGTTGCTGGTCTCCGTGCGCCTAGTGACAAACCTGACGGATTCCGCCGCCGCTGCGCAGGCAGGGTTGGCCATAACTGAAGTTTCTGAACCTACAAAATAAACACTAACCTTATGAACACAAGCCCTTACGACAGCCTGGCCTTCCGCCAGCACACCACGCGCAGCGAGGCAGACAAGGCCATTAATTCTCTAAAAGGCATTTTAGAAGGCATCCGACTCGACGGAGAGGTAAATACCGCTGAGCTGAACGAGCTGCAGGCCTGGTGCGCCAGACACCGACAGCTGATCAACCGAAACCCCTTCAAGGAGTTGATGCTCCTGGTGCAGGAGGCCGCCAGCGAGGAAGCCAACAGGCCGGAGCTGATGGAGGACCTTCTCTGGCTTTGCCAGAGGTACGAGCACGACAGCGTGTTTTATGATGCGGCGACGGCGGACCTGCAAATCCTTCAGGGGATCTGCCACGGGATACTTTCCGACGGCGTCATAAATGACCAGGAGATAAAGGCGCTCGACGCGTGGCTTGAGGGGCACGCGCACCTGAACTCGTATTATCCCTACGATGAAATCAGCAGCCTCATCACATCGGTCCTTTCGGACGGGAAGGTCGACGAGCAGGAGCGCAGGCGGCTGATGGCCTACTTCAATGAGTTCACCTTGCTGACGGACGGGGAGCTTACCCGAAAAATAGCCCAAGAGACCGACGAGGTGAAGATCAGCGGCATCTGCACCTCAAACCCAGACATCCGCTTCGACGGCGGCACCTTCTGCTTTACCGGGCTTTTCCAACGGGCGACCAGGAAGGAAGTGGAGCAGGAGGTTATCCGACTGGGGGGCCGGGTAAGCGGCAGCGTGACAAAGCACACCGACTACCTCATCGTGGGTGACAGCGGCAACCCGTGCTGGGCCTTCGCCTGTTACGGCAGAAAGGTGGAGAAGGCGATAACCTTGCGCCGGGAAGGAGCCAGGGTTGTGCTGGTGCACGAGTACGACTTCTGGGACCTCGTGGAGGAGAACCGGTGATTTAATGCGTTGCCAAATTAGCAACTTAGTCAAACTTTTAGTTGCTAATTTGGCAACTATGGTATTACCTTTGCAGTATAGCCAAGGGAAGGAGGAGAATGAATGTAATAAGCATACGCGCCATACATAAATTTTACGAGAAGCACGCCGGAGCCAAGCAGGCTTTGCTTACCTGGTACAAGACCGTGTCGAAGGCGAGCTGGAAAGACATCAACGAGCTTTGGGAGGACTATCCCAGCGCCGACCTAGTGGGCGACAGCAGGGTGATCTTCAACATAAAGGGGAACCACTACCGATTGGTTGCCAGGGTAAGCTTCCAGTACAAGAACGTGCTTATCAAGTTTGTCGGCACACACGCTGAGTACGACAAGATAGACCCTGTGACGGTGGAGCTGGGACTGTAAGCAACAGCCACCTGGCTGTAGAAACAAAGAAGGAGGAAAATATGAACGTGACTAAGCTCATAGAAAACGAAAGCGAGTATCAAAGGGCAATCAGAAGGATCGACGAGCTATTCGACGCGCCGCAGGGAAGCAACGAGGCCGATGAGCTGCAGCTGCTCGTCCTTTTGGTAAAGAAGTACGAGGAGGAGAATTTCCCGATGCCGGAGCCGGACCCTATCGAGGCGATCCTGATACGAATGGAGGACCTGGGGCTTGATCGGAAGGATCTGGAGGCCTACATAGGCGACAAGACCGTTGTATCCAAGGTGCTCAACCGAAAAAGGGAACTGACTGTGAAAATGATACGAAACCTGCACTACGGCCTTGGTTTGCCGGCAGAGGTATTGATAGCTGCTCCTGTTCGCTAATTTGCAAAAAAGGGGAGGTCTCTCTTAAGAGCCCTCCCTCTTTTTCATGCAACTCATTAAAATTGGCCCCAATTCTGAACAAGCCAATTGTAAATATTTTTTCTACTTCTGATGTGACCAGGTAATTTTCGAAGCATTTGTTCGATCTTTTTACCGCCACTCTTGTTGCTAACAGACCAATTGCTATGTTTAGCAATTGCATTTATAAAGTACAAAACCTCATATCCTTCATTCCTGTCAAGTAGAACATCATCAGGAAAACCCGTAATGTTGGGGTTATCATGTTCAAGCCTTGCTCTCCAGACATAATCATTGTAAATCATGTCTGCTTTCGTGTAATAAACCATAATAATAAAAATTTAATTTTATTCGAATTATTTAATAGAGGCTGAAGCAAGCTATTAATAATAAATACCTGCTTGCTTCAGCCACTCAGCTTTAGGCTGATGGGTATTTATCTCGAAAAGCCTGTTGAAAGTGGGCGTCCGAACAAATACAGCGACCGCTAGCATGCTTCTTGACAGGAATGTTCAAGTACTTTCCTATCGGTTCTAGCAGGTTAACTCTTGTAGTGGCAGTTGCTTTTAGCCCCCGCAG
>JAJLKL010000144.1:0-3341 GCA_033838975.1 Hymenobacteraceae bacterium
TCCCGGCTTGCGGTGCTTTCAGTTGAATATACTATATTCGTGATAAATTATATTTTGCTAACAACCCGGCCCTGAGCTTTATCTTCCTGTTCTGTACCTGCTCTTGTCTGGCTCAGGCAAACCGGATGTTGCTTGGAGCGAACATGTATCCCTTATGAAAAGAAACTTACTTCTGCTGTTGCTGGCAGTCTTCCTGGTGTCGTGCGAAGATGACGAGCTCGAGTTACCCTTCCTCGGTGAATTCACCGTACCGGACCTGCCTTACGCCGTGCATGACGAGATCAGGATGACCAATGTAGGCGAGGCTGACACGTACCACTGGGATTTTGGCGACGGCACCACCTCTACCTTAAGGGAGCCCTCCCATGCGTATAAGAAGCCGGGTGCCTATAGCATCAAGTTAGTGACCAAGCACAAGGGTCAGGAGAGCCGTGTGTACAGAGAGGTGAAAGTTGGCAGGTACTATGCCTACGAGGTAGAGTTGCTTCAGTACGCAGACAACTATTGGCTGGAGGGAGGGGCTGCCTCCGGGCCTTCGGTAGGTGACCCGAACGTGTTCCTTCAGGTTCTCGACATGAACCAGGAGGCAAACAACGTCCTTTTCAACAGCGATACGCTACAGCAGGTCAACCATGGCATGCTGCCCTTGAAATGGGAGCTTAAAAAGAAAGTCCCCCTGGGCATTGGCCCCGGCACCGACTACTTCTGGAGTCCTCAGTTTATGTTCTACGATTACAAAGCAGACACCGATAACAGGCTCATTTGTGCAAGCCACATAGGCGGAATACCCTTCCAGATCCACTATGACAGGGAAAAGAATGAGGGCCTGCACACCATAGGCAGCCTGTACCACAACGGCTCGGGCTTCCGGATGCAGGTGAAGTACAGGATAGAATACCCGTAGCCCTGGCTCGCGATGTTTAAAAGGCCAGTAACTTTAGTTCTGTGAAATATTCCTGGCTTTTTTGATGCTCCTGATAGTTCGCTTTACCCGGGGCTCACCACCTTACCAGGTGGCGATACTGAACGGGCGTTATTTTTACTCTTCCCTCTCAGCCTAAAGTACACAACAGGTATAAGCAGAGCTGTGATGAGCAGGTTAAGGTAGTCGAAGAAGGGCCCCTCCTGTACATGCTCCAGCTTCAGCACCCCCTGCCCATCAAACCCATACATCACCCTAAACATCACGTTACCTCCCCAGTGCAAGCCCAGGGACATCCAGATAGCGCCCGTTTTCAGCACTGTATAGGCAAAGGCAAAACCGAGAATAGCCGAAAACAGCAAGTTCTGCACATTTACACTCCCGTTCCAGAAATCATCAAAAGCATAAAGCACCGTAGCACCCACAAGGTACCAGCCCAATAGCTGCCGGCGGCTAAAATATGCGTACCAGTAGCCCCGGATGGTAATATCATTCAGGATAGAGGAAAAGAACATGGCCAGGAGCGCCTGCCCCAGCATTGGCAGGATGAACGACACCTCCCTTACCCCGGCTATCTCATACTTCCCGAACTTGTAGTAAACCCAGTACTTAAAAGCATAAAGCACAACCCCGACCAGGAAACCAAGTGCCAGGTTGGCTCCCCAGCCCTTGTGCCGTTGCATGCCTAATTGCTTTAGCCCATCCAGGCGTAGGACATACTTACTCACCCAAAACGCCAGCAGAAAAAAGCCTGCCCAATAGGCAAACCAGGCGGATACATTACCGGCATCAAAAAGGCGAGGCATCAGGTTCACGTACAGGCTCAGCAGCACAAAGCCGCCAACCCAAGCCACTGCGGCAGGTTTCTTTTCCATGGTTTTTGTATAAGGCAGAACAGATCAGCTAAAATAGCATTATTAAATTAAACACCTAGCGCTCAAAGCTGTACAGCAAAGAATAAACGCCCTCCCCGGCAGCAGCCAGGGAGGGCGTTTCATACTTCGTCAGATATGCTTACTCAGCAGAGCTAACCTCGGCTGTGCGCTCAATCTTCTTTACCAGCCCCTGCAGCACTTTGCCTGGGCCGCACTCTACAAAGTGCGTAGCGCCATCGGCCAGCATTTGCTGCACCGACTGTGTCCAGCGTACCGGAGCCGTCAGCTGCTTGATCAGGTTTTGCTTAATTTCTGCCGGATCAGTATGCGGCAGGGCATCCACGTTCTGGTAGATCGGGCAGATCCCCCGGCTGAATGTGGTCTCGCTGATGGCCTTAGCCAGCTCCTCTTCAGCAGGCTTCATCAGCGGCGAGTGGAAAGCGCCTCCTACCGGCAACGGAAGGGCGCGCTTGGCACCGGCCTCTTTCATTTTCTCACAGGCAATCTCAATGCCCTTGTTAGAGCCGGAGATCACTAACTGGCCTGGGCAGTTATAGTTGGCAGCCACTACGACCTCCCCCTCTACCGAGGCGCAGACTTCCTCCACTTTCGCATCCTCCAGGCCAAGGATAGCCGCCATGGTAGACGGATTTGCCTCGCAGGCCGCCTGCATCGCCAGCGCACGCTTCGACACCAGGCGCAGGCCATCCTCAAAACTCAGCACCTTGCTTGCCACCAGCGCAGAGAACTCGCCCAGCGAGTGCCCGGCCACCATATCAGGATTAAAGTCTTTTGCAACGGCCGCCTGCGCCACAGAGTGCAGGAAAATAGCAGGCTGCGTTACTTTCGTCTGCTTCAGTTCCTCTTCCGTACCGTTAAACATGATCTCGGTGATGTTGAAACCAAGGATCTCGTTTGCCTGCTCAAACAGCCTTCTTGCTTCTTCGTGCTGCTCATACAGGTCCTTGCCCATGCCTACAAACTGAGAACCCTGTCCCGGGAAAACGTATGCCTTCTTCATTTGTCGTTTATCGTTATTTTCGTTTATCGTTCCTGTTTTTCTGGGTGTCCGCCTTTATTCCTTTTGATGATCTACCAGCAAAAAGGAACAGCCTGCCTAACAGCAGACACACAAAATTGCGGAAAGATAAAGGATTAATGTCAGAATAGTAAAACGGAGCAAGCGGAAAGTTGTAAGAGTCGTCAACAGAAAGAGCCACTCTGATCAGGTGTCAAAGTGGCTCCTTTACAGTTATAGCGCATCTGAGCAGGTTACTTCTTCACAAGAGGTATGCCACCCTTACCGGACGATTTCTACCCACCCCTTATACCTCGACTGAACCTTTGTGGGATCAATGGTATAGAACTCGACCTCGGCCTCGTAGTAGTAGATGCCGTCGGGTAGGCGGTTGCCGTCCCGGTCCACCCCCGGCCAGTTGATGTAGAGGGCGTCCCCGCCCTCGGTGGCCGCGCTCTCGTACACCAGGTCCCCCCAGCGGTTGAAGACCTTGAAGCGCATCGAGCGGATGAAGGCCGTCTTGCGG
>JAJLKL010000145.1:0-12036 GCA_033838975.1 Hymenobacteraceae bacterium
TGCCTCCAGCAACTCGCTTTGGTAGTAGTCGCCCTGGGCCGGGTAGGTTACTTTGTGCTCGATGCGGCGGCTCATGCGCATAAGGTGCTCGTTGCCGGTGTTCACGAACACGGTGCCGCCATGCTCGAGCAGGTGCATGTACAGCTCACTTTTACCACGAGCCACACCCTCCAGACTGCCGAAGCCTTCGAGGTGTGCCTTGCCGATGTTAGTGATCATACCATGCGTCGGCAGGGCAATGCTGCTCAGCAAAGCGATCTCGCCGATGTGGTTGGCACCCATTTCGATGATCGCCATTTCATGCTCGGGCTTGATGCGCAGCAAGGTGAGCGGCACTCCAATGTGGTTGTTGAGGTTGCCCTGGGTATAAAGCGTGTTAAATTTCTGACTCAGCACGGCATAGATCAGCTCTTTGGTGGTGGTTTTGCCGTTGCTGCCCGTAATGCCGATCACAGGTATACTGAGCTGCCTGCGGTGGTGGCGGGCAAGGTCCTGCAACGCCTGCAGCGTGTCTTCCACCACAAACACGTTGTCAGAAGCCAGGGCCGGGTCATCCACCACGGCGTATTTGGCACCTTTCTCCAGTGCGCCTTGCGCAAATTTGGCCCCCTTGAAGTTAGGCCCATTGAGGGCAAAGAACAGGCTTTGGTCCTGCGGAGCGCGGGAGTCGGTGCTCACGTGGCGGCACTCCAGGTATTTTTGGTAAAGAAAGTCGATGCTGTTCGGCATGAAATGCTTAAATTTAGTTAATTAAAGGCAGCGGCTACCGGGTTAAGGTATAGCCCCGTGACGCCTTGGCAATATACACCCAAAACGGCAAAAGCAACAGCCTGATTGCCAAACTACCTATGCGTTACCTGTTTTACATACTCTTCCTGCTGGTCGCTATACCTGAGGTGTCAGCACAGGAACCGCTTCGTTTCCGGCAGCGTACCGATGTGTCGGTGGTGACCCCCACCCGCCCACTGCTCAACCCCTGGAGCGGCGGACTCAACACACCCCAGTTCTCGACCATTGACCTGAACAAAGACGGCCGCGAAGACCTGTTCATCTTCGACCGCATGCTGCGCAAGGCCTATACCTGGCTGGCGGTGCAGGAGCAGGGGCAGTGGCGCTATACCTATGCGCCTGAGTATGAGGCCATGTTTCCGGAGGAGCTGGAGAACTGGGTGCTGCTGCGCGACTACGACTGCGACGGACTGAAAGATATCTTCACCAGCACCCCGCTAGGTATACGGGTATACCGGCAGGAGGCGAGCAATGACAAGTTTCCGAAATTCACGCTGGCCGAAGACGCCCTCTTTTACCGCAGCCGCAACGGGAGCAGCAATGTCAACATGCAGATGAATAACGCCGATATACCCGCTATAGTGGACATGGATGGCGACGGCGATCTGGATATCCTGCTTACCGAGTTTTCGGGAGGTTATACCCTGGAGTATTACCAGAACATGCAGGTGGAGGAAGGACTGGCCTGTGGCACGCTACGTTTCGGTCTCGGCTCTGACTGGTGGGGACAGATCACAGAGTGCCACGGATGCAACAACTTTGGCTTTGGCGTACAATGCCGCATGGTCGGGCCCTTACACTCAGGGCACGATGGCTCCGCGCTGTTGGCGATTGACCTGGACGGCGATGGCGATAGAGATCTGCTCATGGGCAGCTTAGAATGTGAAAGCCTCGTGCAGATGGAAAATAAAGGCACTAAATCGCTGGCTCGTATGGAGAGTTTCAACCCGTTTTTCCCTGCAGGAACCCGCGCTGCCAGCTTCAAACTTTTTCCGGCGGCCTATTACGAGGACGTGACCTTTGATGGTATACCTGACCTAATCGTAGCCCCGAACAGTAATGAGAACAAGGGCAACCTGGAACTGCAACGCTCAGTTTGGCTCTACCGCAACACCGGCACGGTCGATAATCCTGCCTTCGACTTTGTAGCAGATGATTTCCTGCAGGAGCAGATGATCGACCTGGGTGAAAGCGCATTCCCTGCCTTTGCCGATATCAGTGGGGATGGTTTGCTGGATATGCTGGTTGGCAATAACCGCTCGAGCCGCTCGCACCTTAATGGTCGCTTTGTGGCCAGCCTCAGCTACTATCGCAATGTAGGCACCTCCACCGAGCCCGCTTACACCTTGGTAACCGATGATTACCTGACGCTTTCCTTTCAAGGTATGCAGGCGCTGAAACCCGCCTTCGCCGATATCAACCGTGACGGTATACCTGACCTCGTGCTTACTTACCGCTTAGAGCAGGGTGGCACAAACCGTATCAGTTATGTACTCAACACCGCGGCGGCCGGGCAGCCCTACGACTTTAGAGGAGCCAATCTGCAAGTGGACCTGCAAGTGCTCCATACCTTAGCCGATGGCGATATACCTGTTTTGTTCGATGTAAGCGGTGATGGTTTGCTGGACATACTGGTTGGCAAGTCGAGCGGAGCGCTGGACTACCTCCGGAACACGGGCAACAATACCTTTGAGCTGGAGAAGCAGGCATTGGGAGGAATCAACTTTAACTTCCTGCGGCGCAACCTGTCGCTTGCCGTGGCCGACCTTGATGGCAATGGCAAAGCTGATTTGATCACTGCAGACGACAGCGGTACCTTGCGGGTATACCCTGATTTCCAGGACAAACTGAACGGCGACTTTACGGCCACTACTGAGCTATTGGAGAACGAACTGACCAATCAGGCGCAAGCCACACGCTTTGGCCGTGGCCTGAGTCTAGCCGTGGCGGAACTGGGTGGCCCGAATAAGCTATACCTTGCCGTGGGCACACAGGGAGGCGGGCTATACCTGCTGGAGCAAACCGCCGGCAATACCGCCAATCCGAATACAGGACAGGATAAACTGGGCCTGAAGGTATACCCTAACCCAGCGCATGGCAGTTCGGAGCCGGTACAAGTGCGAGCCGATGAGCCGGTTACGCTGGTCATGCATGACATGATCGGGCGGCGGGTATATCAGGCGGCAGACAGCTTTAACCGCAGCCATACCTTGTTGCTGTCAAACCTCAAAGCCGGTGTATACCTGCTCCGCGCCACTTCCCGCAACGGTCAGTACGAAACCCGTAAACTAGTCATTCAGTAATGCAGGCTTTTCTGTTAATAGACCTTTCGGAGGCGAATGCTTTTGAACAAACCATCCTTGCAAGAGTGCGGCAGCGCTATCCGTCTATACCTGTTTTCGATGTCGATACCCGGTCAGACGCCGTGCTGCAGCAGTATGCCGTACGTTTTTTGCAGGAAAACCCCGAAACGGTGGTGTGTATGAAAGCAGGGAAGGGGGAACTGAACCGTTTGATGCCTCTGCTCGAAGAGTTATTGCAGCCGCATGTACAGCGCCACATCCTGCTGTTGGGCGAACAGCCCCGTTTACTGCGCATGCTACAAGCCCGCACAGGTATAGCCTATACCTTGCTGGTTGATGAAGAAGCGCTGCGGCAGTTTCTATACCGTTAGTGTTCCCGCATTTCTGTCATTGAAAGTAATTTGACAGATACCACAGACAAATCAACACCTGATCGAAATCTCTGATTTTGAATTTCTAATTCAATTTAGCGTGAAATCATCCGCATCGAGGTGCGCCGGGAAAGCCTCTCTGAACTCTGTGAGCTCCTCTTTGCTGAGTGTGATGGTATGCACGCCTTCGACCTCAGTAGTTTCCAGTAGCTTGTACCCTTTAGGGTGAATAATGGCCGAGTCGCCGGAGTAGGGGTGTCCGTTGCCGTCGGTGCCGACCCGGTTCACGCCAACCACATAGCTCAGGTTTTCGATGGCACGGGCCTGCAAGAGCGTACTCCATGCATTGGCGCGGGGCTTTGGCCAGTTGGCTACGTATAGCAATAGGTCGTACTGGCTTTGGGTGTTGCGGCTCCAAACCGGAAAACGCAAATCGTAGCACACCAGCGGACAGATGTTCCAACCCTTCAACTCAACCAACAGCTTTTCTTTGCCAGCGGTATAGGTATGGTGCTCCTTCGCCATCCGGAATAAGTGGCGCTTGTCATAATGCTCGTGCGTGCCGTCGGGGCGCACCCAATAGAGCCGGTTGTAATAGTTCTCTCCCTCTTTCACGATCACGCTGCCGGTTAGCACCGCGCTATACCTTGCCGCCTCATCCTTCATCCACTGCAACGTGGGGCCATCCGCTTCTTCGGCCAGTTCGGCAGCGTTCATGCTGAAACCGGTCGTGAACATTTCGGGCAGCACAATCAGGTCGGTAGCCGGCTGAGTCGCCGCCAGTTTCTCAGAGAACATCTGGCGATTCGCGGTGGCGTCCTGCCAGTGCAGCGCGGTCTGGATGATGGTAACGCGGAGGTTCATTTTTAATGTGCTAGTGAATGGGTAATGAATAATGATTAATGAAGAATAATTAAAACAATCAACAATCAACAATCAACAATCAACAATCAACAATCAAAGCTTTACCAGTCGCTCTGCAGCCTGTCGCAGCGTTTCCTCACTCTTTGCGAAACAGAAGCGCAGGAAATGATGGTCGGTCTTGTTGTGGTAAAAAGCCGATACTGGTACGGAGGCAACACCGATCTCTTGGGTCAAGCGTTTGGCAAAATCTAAGTCATGCTCTTGCGAGATGGCGTCGTATTTCAGTAGCTGGAAATAGGTGCCGGCTGAAGGTATAAGCTCGAACCGTGACGGCTTTACCAACTCGCAGAACAGGTCGCGCTTGGCCTGGTAAAAGTCGGGAAGGGAACGGTAGTGCGCCTCGTTGTCCATGTAGTCGGCAATGGCCAGTTGTAGCGGCGTAACAGAGCAGAAGGTGATGAACTGGTGCATTTTACGAAGCTCAGCAGTCAGGGCTGGGGGCGCAACCACATAGCCAATCTTCCAGCCGGTGGTATGGTAGGTCTTCCCGAAAGAGGAAACTACAAAGGCCCGCTGCCGCAAGCCTTCTAACTGCAAAGCACTTACATGCTCCTGTCCGTCAAACACCATGTGTTCGTATACCTCGTCGCTTAATATAAAAATATCGGTGCCATCTGTGAGGCTGGCCAGTTTCTCCAAATCCTCGCGCGGAATCACCGCCCCGGTCGGGTTGTGCGGCGTGTTGATGATGATCAAACGGGTGCGGCGAGAGATGTTCTTCTTGAGCAGGTCCCAGTCGATGCTAAAGTCAGGTATAGCAAGCGGTACATAGATCGGGATACCGCCGGCCAGCCGGATGGCGGGTGCATAACTGTCATAGCAAGGCTCCAGCACCACCACTTCATCACCTGATTTTACAACGGCCGTAATCGCGGCAAACAGGGCCTCGGTCGCGCCGGAGGTCACGGTCACTTCCTGATCGGGGTCGGGGCGGTAGCCGTATACCTTCTCCGTCTTCTCGCTGATCTTGTGGCGAAGCGCCGGCATGCCAGGCATGGGGGCATACTGGTTATAACCTTCCTGCATATACCCGGTCACTAGTGCAATCAGCTCATCAGGACAGTTGAAATCCGGGAAGCCCTGCGACAGGTTAATGGCCCGGTGTTCGTTGGCCAGACCCGACATCACGGCAAAAATGCTCGTACCAACATCAGGGAGTTTGCTGCTTGGGTAGTTTATCATAGGGTGGGAGTTTGGCTGAGAAGCGAAGGTAATATTTATCGGGAAGATGGCAAGTATAATTTAGTGAAGCGCCTGTGCCACGAGCTGCCGCAATTCAGGTATAGCCTCCTGCTCAAACCAAGGATTGCGCCGGAGCCAGAACTGGTTTCGTGGCGATGGGTGTGGCAAGGGCATGTACTCGGGCAGGTAATCAGCCCAATGCGTTACGGTTTCGGTTAGGGTGGGTCTGGCGGTGGCTCCCAGAAAGTAGTCCTGTGCGTATTTGCCCACCAGTAGGGTGAGCTCAATGTTCGGCAGGAACGCTAAAAGCTGCTGGTGCCAGTGCCGGGCACATTCGGGGCGAGGGGGCAGGTCGCCGCTTTTGCTTTTGCCGGGGTAGCAGAAACCCATCGGGATGATGGCTACTTTGCTTTCGTCATAGAAAACCTCCGGCGCTATACCCATCCACTGGCGCAGGCGTTTGCCGCTCTGGTCGTCCCACGGTATACCGCTGGCGTGCACCTTGGTGCCAGGGGCCTGCCCTACGATCAAAAGCCGCGCCGACGGGGCTGCCCGGAGTACAGGCCTTGGCCCAAGCGGCAATTGCTCTGCACAAATGCGGCAGGCACGTATTTGCTCCATCAAGGTTTCAAGTGAGTCAATCATGATGATCACAAAAATACACCAGTTTAACCAAATAAACTTTCTGCTGTATATAGGGAGTATATGATGCATTGTTTACGAATCATACTTTTCCTGTTCTGCTGTTTGTACTTCTCTTTTGCAGGAAGGGCACAGGAGAACACGCTTTACAAAAATGCATTTACACTGAAGTTTTTCGGATTGTCGGCGCATTTGCGTGCTACGCCTTACCCTGAACTGTTTAAAAACAAACTTGACGAGAAAGGTATACTGGTAATGAATTTTGGAGGTATAGCCGGGTATGATCGTTTTGTGGTGCGCGATGTGATCAGCGTGCGGGTAGAGCAGGGACTATACTCCGATTGCGCCTCGTCGTTGGCAGGCTTTACGCATTTGGGCTGGCGTGGTCAGATCTTTGAAGCGGGTCGTCACTCGCTCAACGGTGGTTTTGGACCTACGCTGGTATACCGAAGGGATTGGAACCGGCTGCAGGGCTATGAAGACGATGGTTATTTTAACCGCGACGGAGACTGGCAATACAAATTCTACTGGTATGGGGGTGAGTTTGAATACAACTACCAGCTTACCGGGCAATACGATCTGTCTGTCAATCTGGTGCCCGGCATACCGGAGTTAGTGTCGTTCGGTGTTGGGTTTCGCAAACGCTTTTAAGGAGGGAGGCGTGCTTACCAGCCGCGCTCATCCCAGTCTTCGTCGCGTCGGCTTTGCTGCCGGCGGCGCTGCTCGCGTAGCGGTGGCTGGTGCTCTGGCTGCTGCCAACGGTCGCGGGCGTGCTGGTTCTCCGGTGAGTAGTGGTCGCTGCCATCACGCCATTCGCGTCTTTCATCCCTTCTGTGCATCGTATGATGGTCGTCGGAGAAGCCATGCTGGTGCTGGCTGATGTCGTCGGCTTTTTGCCTTTCATTTTGTTGCTGCCTGTATTCATGCCGTTCCCGCTCTGCACGCGCACGCATTTCCTGCTCGTGGCGGTACCTGTCGCGCTCATCTCTGAAAGGCCTTGGCTCTTCCCAGCGGCTTCTGAAGTTTTGCTGCTCTTCGTGGCGTGGGTGACGACGACGTGCTCTTTCGTGGTGTTCGTGATATCTTTCTTCTTCGTGATGCATTTTTTTCGCTTGTTAAGTGAAAAGTATAACTGTCGGTACAAGGAAGTGCCGCACCGAAATTTTATTTACGGGAGGGTTGGGAGGATGTTCGTCAGGGCAGGCAGGTATACATAAAAAAGCAGCCCACTATCGTCAGTGGGCTGCTTTCATTACTAATCTACTACCAAAGTAACCTAATCAGATTTCTATACGGATTATCTGCGATTACGTTGGTCTCTGTTGACATCATTGTAATAATTATCCTGACCCGAGTCTGTTTCGTCGGCCCAGCGTGGCCCGCCTTCGTAGCCTCGGTCAAAATTTCTGTCGCGGAATGGCTCAGAGCCGTAGCGTTGGCGGCTGCTTAACTGTTCTGCCCTGCGTTCGTATTCGTTGCGATTGTGTGGGCGGTAATCTGGGTCGTCAGCGTGCATAATGTCGTCCCAGGTATCGCGTACCCGCTTAAAGAACCCACGCTTGTCTCGACTTTCGGGTTCTACGTCAGGGGAGTAACGCCCTTCGCTGTACCAGTTGTGCGAGCCGCTGCCATAGCGGTAGTCAGTTTCTTTATAACGGCTGCGACCCTGAGGGCTTTCACGCCACAGGCTATCCTGAGAGGTGGGGGGCTCGTTGTAGTTGCCGGGCTGCGACCCGCCCTCTCTTGTATAGGATGAACTCGATTCGGTATACGGCCTGTTGCCATGGTTGAGGTAGCGGCTCTCGTTGCGATAAGGGCTCTCTGAGCGGGTGCCGTAGTGACCGGCCTGGTAAGAACCACGGTCGCTCTGAGAGGAAGAAGGACGACCGCCTATGTATTGGCTACTGCGATCTCTGTCCTGTGCGCCTCTTGGGCTGGGGCCGGTATGGAAGTAGTTGCCCTCATCCCAGTCCTTTTCGGAACGGCCTCGGTAGCTGTAGCGTGGTGTGTGGTGCTGCTCTCTGTCTTTGTTGTATAGCTCACGGCCTGTGCGCTGGTTTTCATCGCCAGGTCTGCCGTAGTTTTCTTCACGGTTTCTCATGATTTCTTTTCTCGTTTGTTCTTTGTCAAATTGTTCCACTCATAGCGGCGTTATTTTTTACGCGTTACAGAGGCTATTGTTGGCAAAAGCTCAGGTATAAAAAAAGAGGCGCCAACATGGTTAGCGCCTCTCTGCAGGTTCTGTTATGATCAAAATTAAAAATACTCTTCCATGATTTCCCGTACATCGGCTTCTGCCAACGGCTTGGAGTAATGCTTGCGTACCTCCGGGTATTTTTTGAGGCGCTCCAGGTCGTAGAAGCTAGCCGAAGAAGTAAGCATCAGCATGACAGTACGCAATTTCTTCTCTTCGTCAAATTGCTGGTACTCATCCAGAAATTCAAAGCCATCCATCACAGACATTTTGATGTCCACAAAAATAAGGTCAGGGCTGGGGTAGTTTTCTGTGCTGCTGTAAGCTTTGTTCAGATAGTCCAGCGCTTCCTCGCCGTTTGTTACCACCCGTATTTCCTCTGCCGCCTCCATACGCGAGAGCAGGCGCTGATTCAGGTAATTGGTGGTATCATCATCGTCGATCAGAAGTATGGTCTTTACAGATTTCATAGTGTAGAATTTGTGTTCTTTTACAAAGGATACCTTTTTTTGTTTTGAAGAACAGGAAAAAAAATGCCTGGTGTGTTAAGAAACGCTCTTGGCAAGGGCCTCTGCCCGCTGCCTGGCCCTCACCAGGTTGGTCACTTCGATGGCCGACACCATAATTCCCTCTACCTGATTAGTGCTGTCATAAAGCGGTTGGTATTTAAAGTTAAAATAAGCGTCACGGGGTGTGCCATCCAGCAGGTGGTCTATCGGGGTTCTGAATTCGTTGATGCGTACCGTGTTGCCTTTTGTGTATACCTCCTCCAACAGGTCAAAGAAGCCTAGCGGTTCCAGTTCCGGCCAAATCTCGCGGGCTGTACGGCCAACGTACTGCCTGTTTCCATATATTTTGTAAACACCAGGTGTCACGTACTGGCAGGTATGTGCCGGGCCATTAAATACGCACAGGTGTACCGGCGAAAGGCGTAGCATGGTTTCGAGCTGTTGCTCTTCTTTGTCTTTGCTGTACAGGTTCTGTTTTTGCTCGTCGATGTCCGTGTAGGTGCCTATCCAAAGGGAGATCTTGCCATTGGCGTCATGCATGGGCACCGCCCGCTCCAGAAACCAACGGTAGGTACCGTCATAGTGATTGCGTATGCGGTACTCCAACTCAAAGCCATCACCGCTGGCTACTGCATTGTGCCAGCTGGTCAATACCATCGCAGAGTCTTCGGGGTGTATCGCACCTATCCAGCCTTCTGTCTGGCCCGGTCGCATGCCGGTGTAGCTATACCAGTGATCATTGAAGAACAGTACTTTGCCCTGTGCGGAGGCAGTCCAGGCCATATGCGGCAACACTTCGAGTAGGTGCCGGAACCGGGCGTCGCTTTCTTTCAGTGCCTTCTCGGTATGGCGGCCTTGTGTAATGTCGATGATGGAGCCAATCGTGCGCACTGGCCGGCCCTGGCTGTCGTAGGTGGTATAGCCCTGGTCCAGGATATGGGCATAGGTGCCATCGGCTTTCTGAAAACGGTACTCGCCTGTCCAGGTTGGCTGCTGGTGAAGCAGTGCCCGCTGTATGCTTTGTTGCACGGATTCGAAGTCGTCGGGGTGCACACGCGAGTCCCAGGATTCTCCCCCGGGCCCCATGTCTTCCGGTGTATAGCCGAAAATTTCCTGCAGTCCGTCTCCCCATTTCATCCGGTTATTGGCGATGTCATACTCCCAGGCCACGGCCTTCATGGCGCTGGTTAGCAAGCTCAGATGCTCCTGACTTTGTTTTCGGCTGATGTCGCTCAGTACCTTTTCTGTGATATCGCGCACCTCATGCACCAGGTACATTACCTGGCCCTGATCATCCAGTATAGGTACACTGGTGGCATTCCAGTAGCGTTCCTCAAAACCGCCTCCTTGCTCGATGGGCAGCATAATGTCATAGCGGAGCGTCTCGATACTGGAAGGTTCTTTGTGATCCAATGCGTGGTGCAAGGACTGAAACACCAATTGTTCCGAGTCCATGTGCGGGTTGTTCGGATTGTTGGGGAAAAGAATGAACAGCTGCTGCCCAATGGCTTGCTCACGGCTGATTCTGGTCTGTTTCAGAAAAACGTCTGTTGCCTCAACTATGATCAAGTCGGGTGTCAGGACTAGGTATAGACCTGGCAAAGCACGGAAAACAGACTCAAGCACTGGGGGTGATAAGGTGGTTTTCGGATACACGGTAGCTAAATAAGGTGTAAGTTTCGTTTTCGTAGCGTTGGAGTGCTCCTAAAATAGCAAAATAAAGTCAGAGGATTGACATAAATTTTGTTTTTAAAATTATGAAAGTTCCGGATGCGATTCTAAGCTATATGTAAAGTGTTGTAAGGATGGTGTTTGGGGTGGGTCAGATATAAGAAGCCCGGCCAAGCTAACAGCTAGCATGCCGGGGCCCAGCCTTATGGCAGCTTATTATGG
This sequence comes from Hymenobacteraceae bacterium, assembly GCA_033838975.1. Taxonomy (GTDB): domain Bacteria; phylum Bacteroidota; class Bacteroidia; order Cytophagales; family Hymenobacteraceae; genus Pontibacter. The sequence continues at coordinate 10,808 of JAJLKL010000145.1, forward strand.
CTCTTCGACCTGTTTTTCTCTGTCAATGTCCGTATAGGTGCCAAACCAGATTATGACGTCACCGTTTTCGTTACAGATGGGCATGGCCTGTTCCAAAAACCATTTGTAGGGGCCGTCTGTGCCGTTGCGGACACGGCACTCCATGTGGTAATCGCCGGACTGCAGCGACTTGTTCCAGGCTTCAATTACAGCAAAGGAATCTTCCGGATGAACGGCCGATAGCCAACCGTCTGTCGTGAGCCCACGGCGCATGCCAGTATACTCGTACCAGGCATTATTAAAATATAAAATCTTGCCGGCGGGGCTGCCTGTCCAGGCCATTTGTGGCAATGCATCCATAAACTCAAGCAGGTGTTCATCGCCTTTATAAAGCACTTCTTTAACCTGTTTGTATATAGATGCATTTGCCATAGGCCAAGCTTAGGATAAATGCTTTACGCGATTAGCTAGGCCAGGTTGACTTCGGTTACTCCAAATCCCTCAAAAACTGCTCTCGCATCGGCTATACTCTGAATGTCCTCCACGATCACGATCAGCTTGGTTTTGGCCTCTTTAAGACGCGAACGGCGCGAGTGCTGCTGCACATACTTGAGGATGTTGCCAAAGGTCTCGGACTGGAAATAGGCGTCGTTGTTCTCGCTTGGCAGGTAGCCTTTCATCACTTCTTTTTTGATGGTGAGCTTTTCGAAACCCAGCTGCTGTGCCTGCCAGCGCAACTTCACGATCTCCACCAGTTTCTGCACCTCTTCCGGCAATGGCCCGAAGCGGTCTATGATGCTGGCCTGAAGTTTCTCCAGGTCCTGCAGGTCTTTGGTGCTGTCGAGCTTGCTGTAGAGGTTGAGGCGCTCGGAGATGTTCCCCACATACCAGTCAGGTATAAGCACTTCCATGTCGGTCTCAATGTTGCAGTCGCGCACCGGCTCCACAAACTCGGCCAGGTTGTCTTTCAGGAACAGGTCCCGGAATTCGGTTTCTTTTAGTTCCTTGATGGCATCGTCGAGCACCTGGTGGTACATCTCAAAACCGAGGTCGTTGATGAAGCCGCTTTGCTCGCCTCCCAGCAGGTTGCCCGCACCGCGTATGTCAAGGTCGCGCATGGCGATTTTGAAGCCTTCGCCCAGGTCCGAGAACTCCTCCAGCACGCTCAGGCGCTTACGGGCATCGGTTGGCAGACCAGCCACGGGTGGTGTGAGCAGGTAGCAATAGGCTTTTTTGTTGGAGCGGCCCAC
>JAJLKL010000146.1:0-10170 GCA_033838975.1 Hymenobacteraceae bacterium
CTCACGCAGCAGGCGTACGATCACGTTCGGGTGCTGGTCCGGGTAGGCCTGGTAGTCGGCATCGTGCAGCAGACCGGCTACAGCCCATTTGTTTTCATCCTCGCCCAGCTTTCGGGCATACGCCTGCATCACCAGCTCCACAGTGCGGGCGTGCCGCAACAGGCTTTCGCTGGTAGTCATGCTTTGTAGTATCTCAACGGCTTCTTTGCGTGTCATTTTATCGGATTCTCAGGTTTATGATACCCTAAAATACAGAATCCTGCACATCCGGCCAACGCTTTTACGCACTCGGAGGAGGCTTTTCCTGCTGATCTTTGGAAGCTTGCTGTTGCAGCACAGCCTTCAGTTCGGAGCGTAGCATCTTGATCTCATGCTCCAGCGCCCTCACCTGACGGGCACCGGCCACTTCGGCTTTCTCGCTGCTGGCATCACTGTCTATAAAAAAAGTAGCCAGGGTAGCGGTAAAATAGCCAAACACGGCAAAGCCATACATGGCCAGCAGGATGCACAGCACCCTCCCCTCGGGCGTAACCGGGAAATAGTCGCTGCCGATGGAGGTCAGCAGCATGATGGTCCACCAGAGGGCATCGCCGTAGTTTTCCAGCCCGTAGGCCCCCTCCAGGGCATACATGCCGGCGGCACCGGCCACGATCACCACCAGCGTAAGCGCCAGCACATAGCCGAAGGCCCGCCGCTTCATGGTTTGGCCCAGGCTGCGCATGCCCCGGTTAATGGAGCCAAGCACCCTGACCAGCCTAATGCCGCGGGCAGCCCGCAGGGTACGCGCCAGCCGGAACACGCGCGCAAGCCGGAACACCCGCAGGGCAGGCAAGGCAAGGGAGATGGTGGTGAGCACGTTTCGCCGCAGAAACAGGAGCTTGTGCGGCGCCAGGATGATCTTGACGATAAAATCAAGGATGAAGATCACCCAAATCACGTTACTGAAAAGCTGCAGCAAAGGGTTAAGCCCCCACAGCAGCTCTGCTACCACCAGCACCAGCCAGATAAACCCCAGCACCACCATTGGCGTCTCCAGGGCCTCCTGTAGCCGGTTCAGCAGTTCATACCTGTCCCGTTCCAGTTGTCGTTTGCCAGCTTTCTTCCGCAGATTTCGTTCGCCCATCGTCTAATCAGGTACTTGGTGCGCAGCTCACCTGGTGAGCACATACTTTTTCTGCATAGGGTACGGCAAGGGCAACAGTTCGTTCGGGCAGAGGTAGGGTAACAGCTAGTTCAGCTTGGCAATGTGGACATCTTTCCAGAGCCCCATGATCCTATCCTGACGGCCAACCAGGATATCGATACGGCTGCGCATGCGCTTGTTCATCACGTCACGCACCACGTACAGGCCATCCAGCTGCTCGGACACGCCGGTTACCCAAAGCGAGTCGCCAAAGCTGAACTGGCCGCCCCAGCGGCTGTGCAGGTCACGGGATACAGCGATCCAGCGGTGCTTCTTGGGATCTCTTTTGTTGATGCGGGAACCGTCAGCCGTAATAAAGGGTGTTGCATCGGTCTGACCTGGTTCAGGGTGGTATACTGTTGCGGTAACAGTGAAGGTGGCGGGGGTACTGGGAATATTTAAATCAGAGTGGCTGGATTCTTCTTCGGGTGGCCAGCCTAGTGCGGTTTCTTCGATTTTCGGAGCGGGGGATTCAGCCTTAATCAGGGAAAGTTCTTCAGCCAGGGCCACCACCATGGAGACCACGGCTGCAAGCAGTTTAAACCTAAACATAAGCAATCCTTTTCGTGAAACATCGATTTTCGTAACGATAAGACGCTTAAACGACGGTTCTTCATTAGGGTTCTGCTATCTTGCAATACTGCTATAAAAAAGCAGTTTTTATTTAAAATTTTTTACATATAAATTTTCATATAAATAATATAATTAACACCACAACCATGAGGCTAAACTGTACCTGCTGCAGGCTTGCGCTTGCTCTCATACCCGCCCTGTTTTTACTAGTTGCACCGGCAGCTGCACAGGAAAAGGTGTCGCCGGTCGTAAAGGGCTTTGGCGCCATCAACCCTATCCCGAAGGCCACCAAGAAGCCCGATGCTGCCCTGGATTACCGCATTGTGGTGGATGTGTACAAAGAGGCTGAAAAACCGGATCAGCTAGTTCCCGGGCTTCACCACACGGCCCGCATGCTCAACCTGCACGGCTACGGCGGCGTGCCTGAGGAAAAGCTGCAGGTGGTGCTGGTCGTGCACGGCCCTGCGCTGGCCCTGGTGCTGGACAACAGGGCGTACCGTGAGAAGTTCGGAACGGACAACCCTAACATCCCGCTCATCAGGGCCCTGAAAGAGGCCGGTGTGGAGCTGTACGTCTGCGGGCAGTCGATGATAGCCAGGGGGTATGATTTTGCCGCCCTGAACCCGGCTATCGGCCTTTCTGTCTCCGCCCTGACCGTGCTGACGGAGTACCAGCTAAAGGGCTATGCGTTGATCACGTTTTAGGCTATACCTGATTAAAAACAAAAGAGCCGGCCACTGAGCCGGCTCTTTTGTTTTACACCTTATTGGGTTTAGCGCTTAGTCTGCAGGGTGGTCATGATCTCCTGCACGGCCCGCTCCAGCTGCGGGTCTTTGTTTTCCAGGCGGTCTTTGAAGGTTGTCTTGATGTAGATATCCGGCATCACCCCTTCCCGCTCGATGTTCTTGCCATCCAAGGTATAGCAGCCCCAGGCCGGAAGCCTGTAGTAGGAGCCGTCCACCAGTTGCTTGCCGGAGGTAAAGATGATCCAGCGGTAGGTATCGGTACCGATCACCTTGCCCAGGCCCAGCTCCTTGAAGCCGGTTGCCGTCATCTCCCCATCACTCAGGGTTTGCTCGTTCATCAGCAGCACCATCTGCCCGGCGGCTGGCGTAAAGTTTGGCTGGCTCGTGAGAGCGCCTCCGCGGTACTTCCACTGCAGGTAAGGCTTCTGCGACAGGAAGCGCAGCACATCATCGTGCACGTTGCCGCCGGTGTTGTAGCGCAGGTCCAGGATCAGGGCGTCGCGCTGGTAGCCCTCCGTGGTCATCTCGATCAGGAACTGCTCCAGCGCCTGCGTGCTCATGTTTTTCATGTGCACATAGGCGATCTTTTTCCCGGAGGCGTCATCCACAAATTTCTGGTTGGACGCGATCCACTCATCGTACAGGTTCTCGCGCTGGCTGCCGGGGCTCTCCGGGTGTACCTTTACCGTGAACTCCTTCCCGTTACGGGCAAAGGTCAGCTCCGTCTCCTCCACCAAAGAAGGCTTCATGAAGTAATACTCGCGGTTCTGCCGCTGGTCCACCGGCTGCCCGTCTACTTTCAGCAGCACATCGCCTGGCTGCACATTCTTGTCCTTCACATCCAGGGCTCCCTTCTGCACCACGGCCTTTACCTGGTAAGGCTTGTCCTCCTCAAACAGCAGGCCGGTGGCCAGCGAGCGGGTTTTGTAGAAGCGCTTCTCCTCCTCGCCGCTGGAGCTGAAGCCCATGTGCGAGGAGTTCAGCTCCCCTAGCATGTCGTTGAGCAGCACCCGCAGGTCGGAGCGGTTGCTGATGTAGGGCAACAGCTTCGCGTATACCTGCTTTTTCTGTTTCCAGTCCACCCCATGGAAGTTATCATCGTAGAAGTTCTCCTCCACACCGGCCCACATCTCATAGAACATCTGGTTGAACTCATCCTTCAGGTTTTTCCGGAAGGTATGGCTGATGTCTATTTTCTCGGTCTTGCTGCCCTCCAGGTTCAGGGTGTGAACGTTGCCCTTGATGAGCATGTAGTGATCTTTGTCAGCGGAGACAAGCTTGAGGGAACCTGTGTCGGCACCCGTGATCTTCTCGGTCTTCGCCTCCTCAAAGGGAGTTGTGGTGTGCTTCCAGATGTTTACCTTGCCATCGCCGTGGTCAGAGGCAAAAAGCAGGATGGTTTTCTCGTCCTTCTGCAGTACAACAGGGTTGCCTTGGTTCCCGAAGCTCTCCGCCACCCGCTCCCAGCGGTTTTGCAGGTCCGTTAGATCCACCGTCACGATAGCCCTCGGTGTGGCAGGCTTCTCCTCTTTCTTGCCCTTCTTCTTACCGTCCTGCTTCTCCTCTGCCTTCGGCTCCTCTTTAAACAGCTCGTTATACTTGTCGGAGCGGTACGGCTTCTCGATTCTGTCCAGCGCCAGTCGGTACAGGTTCGGGTCCTTCATGCCGTAGGGGTAGCTCGGGCTGGTGCGGTCGGATGAGAAGTAGATGTACTTCCCGTCCGGCGACCAATAGGGCGCGGTCTCGGAAACGCCCGTGTTGGTCAGGTTGTAGGTTTGCCCGGTGGCCAGCTGGTGGATGAAGATATCCTCCTCAAAGTTTCGGTAAGCGGTGAACACCACGTACTGGTCATCGGGAGAGAAGCCAGGATCTGAGTTGTACATCGCCCAGATCTCGTCCTCCACCAGGGTTTTGGTCTTCAGCGTCTTCAGGTCCAGGTGCTTCAGCTCTTTGCGGCCACTGTAGTACACGCCCTGGCTACGGTCCTTGTTCAGTACAAGGTTCCGGTTGTTCTGCGCCTCATGGGTCAGCTGCCTCTCGGGGGCACTGCCGTCTGCCGCTATCACAAACCAGTTGTAATACCCGTCCACGGTCTGGCTGTAGATGATACGCTTGTTGTCGGCCATCCAAAGCACCTCGCCTACACTTTCGGTAGCCCGGGTTGGCAACTCTTTCACGAACTTGCCCTTCACATCCGACACAAACAGCCTGCCCCGCGACACAAAGGCCATTTTCTTGTTGTCTGGCGACACATCAAAATTGGTGATGTTGCCCGCCACCTTAAAGTCGCTTTCCTTCTCCAGCGTGTTGTTATGCACCGGGTTGATCTGCACTTTCTTTGCCTGGCCGCTTGCCACATCGTACAGGTACAGCTGGTAGTCCTTCTCAAACACCACCTTCTCGCCGTTGGCACTCACCGAGGGCCACTTTATGGAGGTGTCGAAACTGGTCAGCTGCGTTTTCTTCCCGTTCCGGAAAGTATAGAGGTTGTACTCTCCGTTCGCCTCATCCGACACGAAGTATACATTCCCCTTGCTGTCTACCGTTACCCAGAAGTCCTTGCCATCGTAGTCGGTGTAGCGCTTGTACTCCTGCGTTTTCTGGTTGTAGGACTGTACATCCGGGTTATAGGCGCCTTTGTAGCCTTTGCGCTGCACAAAGGTCTTGCTCTCCCAGGTCTCATCAAAGAAGACCTCGCCGCTCGTGGGGTGCTCTGCCACATTGTGCACCGTGTGGAAGTAGTGCGGGAAGAGTCGCTGTGGGGTTCCTCCCTCCCGGCTTACTTTGTAGGAGGAATAACGGTTAGAGCGGTCTGAAGTGAAGTAAATGGTCTTAGAGTCCCAGCCCCAGGACTCTACCTGGTCGGCCCCCTCGTGATAGGTCAGTTGCCTGATCTCCCCGCCCCCTACCGGCATTACATACACGTCCTCGTTTCCGTACTGCGAGGAGGTAAAGGCAATCCATTTACCGTCAGGCGACACGCGCGGCCGCGACTCGTTGCCCTCCATCCCCGTCAGGCGCAGGGCGGAGCCGCCGCCGCTGGCCACCTGCCACAGGTCGCCCTCGTAACTGAAAATGATGGTCTTGGCATCGGGGGTGATGCTGGGGTTCGTGGCAAAGTATACCTCCGGCTGCTGTGCAAAGGCAGCCGGAGCACCCGCCCCTAATAACATAAGGGTGAATAAAACATGCTTGTTCATAGATAGATATTGCTTCTAAATATTTAATTAAAGCAATATTCTGATGAATTACAAGCTGTTTCGCAGGGCTACTGTTTCTTGAAGTACTTTTCGTAGACGATATAGCCAATAAAGGCGGCAAGGCTGACCGCCGATACCCAGATCAGGCCGTTTTTGAGGCGTTCGTTGTTTTCGCCGAGCCAGGCGAGCAGCACCGTAAGGGGCACAATACCGGCCAGCGTGGCTCCGATAAACTTAAAATACCCCATCCTGACCAGACCCGCCACAAAGCTGACGGCATCGTTCGAGAGGAAAGGAGAGATACGCGCGATGATGATCGCCCATAGCCCGTACTCCTCCATAAAGCCGTTCACTTTCCGCTCCGTTTTCCGGCCAATGAGTTTTGCAACACCTGCCTCCCCTATGCCATGTCCAATCCAGTAACCGATCGAAGAGGCCACTACTACCGCAGCAATGGCGATCAGGGAGCCCCAGAACGACCCATAGGCAATGATAGCGACCAGCATGAGCGCCACCACGTTGATGACCAGCAGAAACATCTGGGCCACCATGGCCAGGATGATGAAGAAGGGCCCCCAGAAACCAAACTGACTGACCCATTGCGAGATGCGCTCTTCTTCTCCACTGGTTAGCACCTCCCAACCTTCATCCACCCCTTGCTGAAAACCGGGAAAGATGAAATAGGAAGCCACCAAAGCGCCAATCATCAGCCCGGTGATGATCAGCGGCCACTTACTTTGCGCTTCGTCGTCTTCCTCGCCTCCTTTGGGGTGCTGCCCCCCTTCTTGTCCTTCGGCTGTCTTTCTATGCACATGTCGGCGGCCCTCGTTCATGCGCTGGTGGTGTTTCTTGATGTCTTTCTGTTTATCTGCCATGTACTTATTTCACGTAACTTCTCTTTTTAGACGAAACCGCCGCTTGCTTGGTTGGGGTATGGGCAGCACCCGTACCCGGGTCGAACAGATAAGTATAGCTTGTGGGACTGCGCTCCGCGTCCTTTACTTCGTAGCCGATGTGCATGTGCTGATAATGACTCCCGAGGGTATTGCTCACATGCCGCTGCACGACCCCGGGCTCAAGCACCTTCGGTTCATTGTCCCGCTCCTTTCTGGCGTCACCGTATACAAAAACGGCCACCAGCCCCGACAGCAAGCCGGCAATATGTCCCTCCCACGACACCCGCTCCTCAGAGGGAAACAGTCCGTAGAACAGGCCACTGTACAGGAAGAGCACGGCCAGGGAAATGGCCATGGCCCCTCGGTTGTGCCGCAGAAAGCCGTTAAACAGCAGAAAGCCGACCATGCCATACACCACGCCACTAGCCCCCACATGATAAGCCTGCCGCCCAATCAGCCAGTTAAGCAGGCCGCTCAGCACATACACCAGCACAATGACCCGCACGGCCCCCTGGCGGTGCATGAAAAGGATAAAGCCCGACAGCAGCACCAGCGGGAAGGTGTTGGAGAGCAGGTGCAGCAGGTCGCCGTGTATGAGCGGACCGGTGATGACCCCGATCAGCCCAAAAAAATTTCGCGGCAGCACCCCTAGCCATGCCAGATCGGCCTCTGTCAGGTAGGAAAGCAGGTGGATGAGCCACAACAGGGCCACAAAGAGTGTTCCCGGTAAAAAGCTGTAAGCAAACTGGCTGTTATCGTTCTGCAAAGTGTAGGTATCCCTTCCCGACAAGTGTGTAGCCATACGTATAATGGGAACTATTCAGCCCCTTTGTTTCTTAAAGATATACCAATTGAACAAAAAGCCCCCTGTTTTACTTTATCTACTACACTATTTTTAACGTACTGTGTACTCACGGGCGGTGTAAGAACCACCATCTCCGCCACAGGAAAGGTACGGGACCATCATGGCTCTGTACAGGTCAGTAGAAAAGGTGGCATTTAAAATACACTATGCTTTCTTCTTTGTTGCACGCTACCCAAAATAGCACAGGCTGGCTTCTACTTCTTGTGCTGCCTCTCCTGCTTTTTTCCTGCGAGGGAGCCGATACCCAGCGGCAGGCCTATGCAGACCAGCAGATCTCCTATTTTCCGGTGGAGCGCGTACCGTACGAACGCCCGGCTTCGCTCATCACAGCCCTGGAAGACTCCTCCTCGTACTGGGTCGACTCCGTGTTCAATACCCTAACACCCGATGAGCGCATCGCGCAGCTGATCGTTATCGAGGCCTTTTCCAACCAGGGGGCAAAGTACGAGGCCGATGTCATGCACCTGATCAAGCGCTACAAGGTAGGCGGGATCATCTACTTCCAGGGCGGCCCGGTGCGTCAGGCCAGGCTGACCAACCGGTACCAGGCGGCCTCCAAGGTACCTTTGCTGATCGCCATGGATGCCGAGACAGGTATAGGCATGCGCCTGGACAGTACCGTGCAGTACCCTTACCAGCAGATGCTCGGCGCCGTGGAGGATAACGGCTTGATCTACGCCATGGGAGCCGAGGTGGCCGCCGAGTTCAAGCGGCTGGGCATGCACATCAATTTTGCCCCGGTGGCCGACATCAACAACAACCCCAAAAACCCGATCATCAGTTACCGTGCCTTTGGAGAGGACCGCCTGGACGTGACGGCCAAGAGCCTTGCCTACATGCGGGGCATGCAGGAAAGCGGAATCATTGCGGTCGCCAAGCACTTCCCGGGCCACGGCGACACGGACGTGGACTCGCACTACGACTTGCCGGTCATCCCCTTTAACCGCACCCGTCTGGACTCTCTGGAGCTTTACCCGTTTCAGGAGCTGATCCGGCATGGGGTGGGCGGCGTGATGGTGGCGCACATGCATATCCCTCAGCTAGACTCAACTAAAAACCTCCCGTCAACCCTTTCAGAACCAATAGTAACGGGCCTGCTCAAGCGCCAGCTGGAGTTCAAGGGGCTGGTGTTTACCGATGCCATGGTCATGAAAGGCGTGACAAAGTACTTTGAGCCCGGTGAGGCGGAGGCACGCGCGCTGGTGGCCGGCAACGATGTGCTGGAGCGCCTCAACAGCGTGCCAAGGGCGATAAGGGCTGTAAAGGCAGCCATAGCCCGGGGCGAGATCAGCCAGGAAGAGATTGACCGGCGCTGCAAGCGCGTGCTGACGGCAAAGCAGTGGCTGGGCCTGGACAGGTATAAACCGGTGGACCTGCACAACCTGTACCAGGACCTGAACCCTGGCATTGCGGACAGCACAAACAAGGCCATTGCCGAGGCGGCCATCACCCTGCTGAACAATAAGAAGCATCTACTGCCGGTGCGCCAGCGCCGCAGCACCTCCATTGCCACCGTTTCTTTCGGCGCTAAAAGGCCCACCGCCTTCCAGCGCCAGGTAAGCCAGCATGCCACAACCACAGACTTTGTCATATCCAGGAAAGCGAACAAAAAAGAGACTCAAAAGCTTTGGAAGAAACTGCGCCAGTACGACGTGGTTGTCGTAGGCCTCTATGGCCCTAGTACCAGCCCGAGCAACAGGCTGGGGTACTCGAAAGACGCAACCGAGCTGGTTCAGAAACTGGCAAAGTCCAGGAAGTCGGTGATCACGCTGTTCGACAACGCGTATGCCCTGGACCAGTTCCCGGATATTGAGAAAAGCGCTGCCCTGATCGTCGCTTACCAGTCGCACTACCATGCGCAGGCGGCCGCTGCCAGGCTGTTGTTTGGCCACATCCCTGCCCGCGGCAAGTTCCCGGTTACCGTAAACGGGCATTTCAAGTATGGCGATGGCATCAGCAAGGACAAACCGCTCATAGCCGGCCCTTAGAGTATCCTGACTTAGCTGATTTCGTAATAAGAGCAGGGAAAAATATCCCCGCATATTTAAGAACAGCAACGATGGATAAATTACAAATAATGAGCCGGTACACGATCATCTTCTTACTCTTGCTGGGCCTGTGGGGCTGCGAGGGCAGACGCGAGGTAGAGCGGACGGAGGAGATCACCGTAGATGCCGAAGAGCCCGGCGACACTGCCCGTGTCATTAAAACAGGTGAAACAGCGGAGGAAAGACTTGAGGAGTTCAGGGGCTGGCTCAGCAGGCAAACAGAAAGAGGAGACACGGCTATCCGGCGGGAATGGCCCCGCGTACGGGAAGAACTGCGCCGGCGGAATGCAGAGCTGGAACGTGACTTTGACAGCCTCTCCACCAAGTCTCAGCGGGAGTTCCGGGACCTGCAGAGCCGGTATGAGCGCTGGGAGGAGCGCCAGGAACGCAGGCAGCAGCAGCCATTGGAAGCCAACAAGGTAGCCGAATGGCAGGAGCAACTGCTGCGGGAGTACGCCGATGTCAGCAACATCAGGCCGGAGAACATCCGGGAGGCCTACCTCACGTTTATGGGAGCGGTGAGGGCCAAGAAAAGCAACTGGACGCAGGAAGACTGGGATTACGTGGATTATGTTTACGGGCAGCTCAACCAGCGGCGTCGCCAGCTGGAGGGGCAACTGCGAACCGCAGACAACCTGAAGATCCGTACGCTGCAGGCA
>JAJLKL010000147.1:0-5960 GCA_033838975.1 Hymenobacteraceae bacterium
TGCTTGACTTGTTAGATCAGGGGTTTGTGGATTTAGGGCAGGTGCAACTGCTCGTGCTCGACGAGGCCGACCGCATGCTCGACATGGGTTTTATGCAGGACATCCGGCGTGTGCTGCAGGCTATACCTGAAAAGCGCCAGACCCTGTTCTTCACGGCGACCATGGCGCCTGAGGCTGCCAAGCTGGCAAAGAAAATACTCACCGAGCCCGTGAGCGTGGAAGTGAGCCCGGTATCATCGGCGGCAGGCACCATCCGGCAGGAGCTGTATTATGTGAAAAAAGCCAACAAAACATCTTTGCTCCTGCATCTGCTACAGCAGCAAGGTATAGAACGCACGCTGGTTTTTATGCGCACCAAAGAAGGAGCCGACAAACTGGCCAAAGAGCTTACCTCGGCAGGTATAGCCGCCGAAGCCATACATGCCGACAGAGCGCAGCGTGACCGGGAGCGTGTGTTGGAGAGCTTCAAAAACAATAAAACGAAAGTGTTGGTCGCAACTGACGTGGCGGCCAGGGGTATCGATGTGGAGGAGTTGTCGCACGTCATCAATTATGAACTGCCTTTTGAGCCCGAAACCTACGTGCACCGCATTGGCCGCACCGGCAGGGCAGGAGCTGCAGGTATAGCCATCTCTTTTTGCGGCGCCAGCGAAACGCCGCTGCTCATTGCCATTCAAAACCTCACCGGCAAGGCTATACCTGTGGTCGATAGCCATCCATTCCCGCTCACCGCCCAGGATTTTTTGGAAGCTGCGTCGTCCTCATCCGCTAAAAATGAGAAGCGCAAAGGGGCAGGGAGAGGCGGTAAAGGGAAGCGGGGGAGAAGATAAAAGCAAAAGCAGCTCCCGGGATCCCCGGCAGCTGCTTTTGCTTTTGTAGACAGGTATAGCCTATCGTTGGTTTTGTTCTTGATTTTCCCGTTCGCGCTGACGTTCTTTTTTCTTCTTGTCTTTTTTGCGACCAATGGCACCGCCTCCCACTGCTCCGGCTGCGCCCCCAATGACGGCACCCTTTGTGCCTCCCACTGCAGCACCGGTAGCGGCACCCGCTGCGCCTCCTATCACGGCACCTTTCTTTTTGCTGCTCCACCCGTCTGTGCCGGCACAACTACCTAGTAGAAACACCGACATAATTGCAAAACATAATATTCTTAAATCTTTCATAGCTCATTGATTTACCGTGAGTTAAATACGTTTTTTGTCGACCTTGCGTTGTATGGCGAATCAAAATGCGACGAAATGAGTGCAATACTAAATTGAGTTGTCCAAAGCAGAAGTGAGAGAAGGAGCATTTGGTGGATGAGAAAAGATGCTTTCATGACACAAATTGGTGACCTTACCAGTATAATTGCTGTTTCTGATTTGATTATACCAATTTACAACCCGGAATGACTGATATTGCGATACTGCCCTGCAGCACAGCCGACCTGCCCTTACTCCAGCAAACAGCACTTGCATCCTACAACGATCACTATACCTACCTGTGGCACGATGGAGGTGAATGGTACAAAGCGCGCTGCTTCACGGAGGAGGCCTTGGGCAATGAACTCGCTGACTCCAATGCTTCTTTCTTCCTGATTCATTCCAGTGATGAGCCTGTTGGTTTCCTTAAGTTGAACAAAGACAAGGCGCTGGAGGGCTATACCGATGCGGAGTGTCTGGAACTGGAGCGGCTATACCTGCTGAAGCGTGCCTCAGGTTTAGGCATTGGCAAATGGGCAGTGGATTTCACAATGCAGTATGCCCTTGAGCAAGGTAAACGGCTCGTGTGGCTCAGGGCGATGGACAGCAGTCGGTCTGTTGAGTTTTACGGACGCAACGGCTTTGAGAAATGCGGAACCTATGAACTCGATTTTGAGCAGATGAAGGAAATGTACCGGGGCATGATCGTGATGAAAAGGGAAGTGGTGTAATACACCAAAGCGATTCTCTTTATACCTTTGAAGGGTCGCAAATAATTATCCTATGAAATCCGCTTTCTTCCTGCTAATACTTTGCATGATCACTTTGGGCTGCAACAGAAACGAAGCCGAGCAAACATCAATCGGGAATGATCTCCCCGAATATGATATGAGCACCTGGGTGAAGGCCGACCTGGAATGTGAGGAGTTGCGCAACGCAGACGAGGACGATCCGCAGGCAGTGGTTTACCTGAACCAGCTCGAAACCAGTTACGTGATCGACACGGTCTATACCTGTTCCGTGATCGCACCGGAGATGTACCGTACCTACGATATTCCGCGCAATGCCTTGTCGGCCTGTGGTGGATGGTGGGCCGGAAGCGGCAACTTTTACTATACCTTGCAAGAGGGCGACAGCATTGCGGTTATGCATGCTTACCGGATTCAGCACGATAGCCTTGGATTTGAGTACAGCCTGAAGCACCGCTTCCCGGCGACCTATCCTGCTGAGTAAAAATTGTTACTGGCTTACATCCGGACTTACTCCACTGAGGCGGTTTTCTTGAGCACATTCTGTTTCGAATGACTCACCATGTACACACCAGTAAAGATGAGCAGTGCGTATAGGGCCTTCTGCAATGTGAACACGTCTTTGCCCAACGCGATGGCGATGATGATGGCCAGTACCGGCTGCAGGTAAATATAGGCGCCCACCAGCGAGGGGTTAGCATAGCGCAGCGACCAGGTATTGAGCAGATAAGTCATAATTGTGACAGCCACTACCATGAACACAAGCGCCAGCCAGATAGATGTCGGTAGCGCACTGTAGTCCGGTTCCAGCACTTGTTGAAACCCGAACGGGATAACGATAATAGCACCCACGGTGAACACACGGCTCACCACCGTAATCGCCTTGTATTTCTGCATGAGCGGCTTCACGAGCACCAGGTACATGCCAAACGACACGGCGTTTAGGATGATGAGCAGGTCGCCGTACATGTTGCCGGTGGTACCCTCGCCGCGAGAGTGGCTGATGAGCAGCAAGGCGCCGAAGCACGCTGCAACTATACCTGTCACTTTTCGCCAGCCAACTCTTTCTTTTAGCAGAAGCGCCGAAAACAGGAGCACGACCACCGGTATGATCACCATGAGCAGCGCTGCGTTGATGGGGGCCGTCAGGTTGAGGCCGGCAAAAAAGCAGAGTTGGTTCACGGCTATACCTGTTACGCCGCAGGCAATGGCCCGCAGGTTGTCGGCACGGCCCACGATCTTCTCTTTCACCAACAGCCGCGACAGTACACCGAAAAAGATAGCCGCCGACACCACCCGGATCAGGATCAGGCCGAAAGGCCCAACGTACTCTGGCATGACTTCTTTGGCAATGCTGTAATTGCTCCCGTAGATAAGCGCCACCAGAAAAAGCGACGCATGCACCTGCACCTGTTTACTCATGCCACAAAGGTACGTTCTTATTCGATCAGTACCGTATAAGGAAAGTCGATAGAAAAATTACACTAAAATCATCTGCTACATGAAGGAAATGCCCATTACGGTTAGAAGGGCCATCGAAATTACAGGGCTTTTTTTCCTGGGTTGGATCGTCGTGCTCGGCAAGGGGTTGCTGGCCCCCCTGCTCATGGCCTTTTTTATCAGCATAATGCTGCTGCCCGTTTACCGCTTTTTCCGGAACAGGAAGTTTCCAGAAGCTGTCGCTATTGGTGTAAGCCTGCTGGCCCTGATTGTTGCGTTAGGCCTGATCGTCTGGTTCTTCTCATCCCAGATCAGCATTCTGATTCGGGATTTCCCGGCGATTCAGAAAAACGTGATGCGGCACCTGAATTCACTGAGCAACTGGATCGGCAACCATACTCCATTCTCATCCCAGGAACAGATCAGTTTCATAAGTGAGCAGAGCAATAACCTGCTCAACTATGCCGGTGGTCTGTTGGGTGGCGTGGCCGGTGGCGTGACGGGGACGGTTATTTTTATTGGACTGCTGCCGATTTATATTTTCCTGCTACTCTTCTACAAAAACCTGTTGCTGCGCTTTGTATTCCTGTGGTTCCCACGCGAAAGCCACGAGAAAGTAGAAGAAACTTTAGGCGAAATGCAGGTTATCATTAAAAGTTACCTGTTCGGCCTGCTCATCCAGATCACCTACATGACCATTTTGCTGGGCGGTATTCTGATGATCATCGGGATAAAACATGCCCTGCTGATCGGGATCATCTTCGCGTTTCTTAACCTTATACCTTATGTGGGTGCCTTGATCGGGAACATCATCGGGGTGCTGCTCACGCTGGCTTCGTCGGAGGAGCTATGGCCTATTTTTGCGGTACTGGGTACGATTGCGGCAGTACAGTTTCTGGATAATAACATCCTGATGCCCCGCATTGTGGGTTCTAAGGTCAAGATCAATGCCCTGGCTACCATTGTGGGCGTAATCGTGGGGGGCGAGATTGCAGGTATAGCCGGCATGTTCCTTTCGCTGCCCGTTATCGCCATGCTAAAAGTGGTGTTCGACAGGAGTGAGCAGTTCAAGCAGTGGGGCGTGCTGTTTGGCGATGAGCGCCCTTCACGCAGCCCAATGGAGATTCCGGTGCTCCGCTGGGACACTGAGGCCGTCCGGAAAAAGCTGGAGAAGGAAAATGAGATAGAGCCTACCGATGTGGATGCGGAAGAGCAAAAGAAGAAATAAAGCTGGCAGGGATGGCAAGCAATTGACCCCATTTTCCCGCTTCCCGCTTTGCCCCCAAATTCGTAACTTTGTTAAGATAGATCCCGGAGAAAGAAAGAGCAGATGATTCACCCGAACATACCGCTTGCCGAGCGCATGCGACCCCATAACCTGGACCAGTACTATGGTCAGAAACACCTGGTAGGCCCTACCGGCATACTCCGTCGTTACATAGAAGGCGGCGTTATACCCAGCATGATCTTGTGGGGGCCTCCCGGTGTCGGCAAAACCACACTCGCCAACATCATTGCCAACCAGATGAAAGTGCCTTTCGTGGCGCTTAGTGCCATCAACTCCGGTGTGAAGGATATCCGTGAGGTAATCGACCAAGCTAAAAAACGGCAGGGCACGGTGCTGTTCATCGACGAGATTCACCGCTTCAACAAATCACAGCAGGACGCTTTGCTGGGCGCTGTGGAGAAAGGTACGGTGACTTTGGTGGGCGCCACGACTGAGAATCCGTCGTTTGAGGTGATCTCGGCCTTGCTGTCGCGCTGCCAGGTCTACATCCTCAAGCATCTCACAAAAGACGAGCTGATCGAGCTGGTGGACAAGGCGCTGGAGCAGGACGAGTGGATGCGCCACCGGAAGGTGCGGGTAGAAGAGTATGAGGCGCTGCTGACCATTTCGGGCGGTGATGCCCGCAAGCTGCTCAACCTGCTCGAAATTGTGGCTGAAGGCGTGAAGGCAGAGGAAGTGGTGGTGACTAACGAGCTGGTGAAGCAGGTAGCGCAGCAAAACATCGTGATGTACGACAAGTCGGGAGAGATGCATTACGACCTGGTGTCGGCCTTTATCAAATCCATTCGCGGCTCCGATCCCAATGCGGCGGTTTACTGGCTGGCCCGTATGATCGAGGGTGGCGAAGACCCGAAGTTCATTGCCCGTCGCCTGCTCATTGCGGCTTCGGAAGATATTGGCCTCGCCAACTCCAATGCGCTGCTCATGGCGACCTCCTGCTTTCAGGCGGTGCAGATGATCGGCTATCCGGAAGCGGAAATCATTCTCTCACAGTGTACGGTATACCTGGCAACTTCACCCAAGAGCAACGCCAGCTATAGGGCCATTAAACAGGCCCGGCAGTTAGTTCAGCAAACAGGCAACCTGCCCGTGCCACTGCACATCCGAAATGCCCCAACCAAACTGATGAAGGAGATCGGCTACGGCAACAACTACATATATGCCCACGATTACGAAGGAAATTTCGTGGAGCAGGAATTCATGCCGCAGGAGCTCAGCAACACCGCCCTATACCAACCCGGCAACAACGGCCGTGAGGTAGAGATGCGCAAACAGCTGCAGGCGCAGTGGGGCAAGAAGTAC
>JAJLKL010000148.1:0-10993 GCA_033838975.1 Hymenobacteraceae bacterium
GTTAGCTCCCTTAGCCTTACACAGGGTATCAACCACCCTCCTACAGACCAGCGAGAGGAGTAATTATTCTTCTCTCTTTTGTATCCTAAGCTTGTTTTTGCGTATAGTTCTATACTTATACTTAAGAAGAGAACATTAAAAACTATATGCTATGCAAGATAAAGTTGAAGAAAGATCTCTGGTTAATGTCTTGAACCGTCTGCGCAAGGAGGGCTTCAAGCATGACTTTAAAGTTTCAGCTGACGGGACTGCCTGTTCCGTGGAAGACAACAAGGAATTCACCCCTGAGCAGGTACGCATTGTGGACTTTTACCGCTTTGAGGGCGAAAGTAACCCGGATGATATGTCGATCCTGTACGCGCTGGAAACAGACACAGGACTCAAGGGAACAATCTCGAATTCCTACGGCCCTTATGCAGACGAAAACGTGGATACGTTTCTGAAGCAGGTGGAAGACATGGGCAAGAACCTGGACAAGGATGACAAGTAAAAACAGAAAGGGCCGGTTGCAGTAACCGGCCCTTTCTGTTGCCACAGCAGGCTTTTTACCCGTTAGTGGCCGTTGCCTCCTAACTGCTGGCCATTCTTGATGGAGGCTGTAATATTTTTCAACTCCTCGCTCAGCTTTTCGCCTCCTTTTATACCAAAATCCAGGGTACGGATTGGGAACGGGATCAGGATATCGTGCGCATCAAAGGCTTTCTTGATGCGGATAATGGCATCACTCTTGGCCAAGACAAAATCAATCTGGCGGTTATAGGTGATCCAGAAGCGCGCCTTAAAGTTGATAGAGCTGTCACCGAAGGCATCATACATCACCTCCACCTCACGGTTTTTCACCCGGTTCTTCACATCTTCCAGGGCCTCTATTACCACCTGTTGTACCCGCTCCAGGTCCTCGGCATAGGAGATGCCTACCTCCAGGTCGATGCGGCGCATGCCACGGCTTGAGTAGTTGGTGGTGGGGTTTTCAAACACCATTTTATTGGGGAGCCTTACCAACTCGCCCGTCACCTGCCGTATGTCCACCGTACGCAGGGTAATGCGCTCAATCACACCAAAGTACTCATTTGTTTCTATCATATCGCCGACACCAAAAGGACGCTGCACAGCGATGATCACGCCTGAGATAAAATTGGCCGCGATGTCCTGAAAGGCAAAACCTAAGGCCAAACCAATGATACCAACGCCGGCCAGCAGCGAGATAACCACCTTGTCGAGGTTTAGGATGCTGAGTACGAAGAAGAACCCGACCAGCAGCATGCCCAGGTACAGGATAGTGGAGATCAGGTTATTAAGGGCGGCACTGCCAGAGAAGCGGTTAATCACCCGGTCCAGGGCTTTCTGAATAAGCCTGGCTATGTAAAAAGTTGCAATTAGCAGCACCAGCGCCACAAAGAGGTTCGGAAGCATTAGAACAATATCCTCCCCCCAGGCCTCCAGTTTTTCCAGCAGCAGCTCTACTGTCTTGTTTAGATCATTCATATAGTTTAATAAAGTGTTTACATTTTTTAGCGTCAGGCCCACACCTTGGTGCCTTCGGTGCAGTTCCGGCACATCTCCACCTCCGCTCTGGATCGCAGCAGCGACTGCCTGAACTGGCCGTACCTGCTTCCGCGCCATACCTGCTCAAAGCTTTCCCCCTTCAGGTCTCCCAACCGGTGCGCTGCATCCTTGTCGAAGCAGCAGGGTACTACCAGGCCGTCCCAGGTTACCACACAGGAGTGCCACATTTTCCAGCAGTGGTTGAGCAGCTTGTTCTTAATAGAAAAGCTGCCGTCTCCGTTGTTCCTGTACCTGGAGTAATAGTCGATGGTAGGAATGAGCGGGGAGCCCTGCTCATAATCATAGATCTGGGCGGTCTTGAACACAACCTCGTCTACCCCCAGCTCCTGCGCCAGCTTCTTTACGTCCTGCAGCTGATGCTCGTTTGGCCTCACCACCAGAAACTGGAACATCACGTGCGGTGTTTTCGACTTGAGTAACTTTTTCCACTTGATAATGTTTCGGGTACCCTCCAGCACTTTCTCCAGCTTGCCCCCCACACGATAGGCCGCATACGTCTCCTGCGTCGTGCCGTCGATAGACACGATCAGGCGGTCCAGGCCAGACTCCACGGTTTTGCGGGCTGTGGTGTCGTCCAGGAAGTGCGCGTTGGTGGAGGTGGCCGTGTAAATACCCTTGTCGGATGCGTACTTTACCAGCTTCAGAAAGCTTTTGTGCAGGTAAGGCTCCCCCTGAAAGTAAAAGATGAGGTAGAGCAGCCTGCGGTGCAGCTGGTCTATGGCCTGTATAAAAAGCTCGTCCTGCAGCATGCCAGTGGGCCTGGTAAAGGAGCGTAGCCCGCTGGGGCACTCAGGGCAGCGCAGGTTGCAGGAGGTGGTGGGCTCTAACGAGATACTAAGTGGGTACCCCCAATGCGTCGCCCTGCCCGTTGCCTTGGCTACGAGATAGCTGCTTACCACCTGCACCGCATTTAACAGGCGGAGCGGCGTCAGCTTGGAGGCAAAGTTCAGGCCATCAAGGAGGTGCGGCATAAAAAGAAGCACTGGGCTAGGCCGGCAAGAAGGGAAACCCGTCAATGCCTGGCAAAAAAATAGGGCAGCCACTATGGCTGCCCCACTAAATTATACTTTTTGGCGCTAAAGGCCAAGAATCAGGCGGTATTAGTACCTGAAAAGTGCTTTTACGTTTACGCCATTGTCGGCTGCTTCGGCCAGGCCTCCGTAATTGCTCACGAACACACGGCCTCCCTGGGCCAGTGTTTTGATGGCCGCCAGGTTGATCAGGTCATCGTCGCCGCGCTGGTACTCGTTGTGGACCTCTGCCGTCGCGTTTACCCGGTCGTAGGTACCCCATACCGGTTCGCTTGGTGCTATAAACAGGGTATCCACGCGCCCGTGCACGGCCTCTGCAGCCACTGTGGCAATGTCGTCGGAGGTAGCACCGGTGCCCGCCACCTCTTCGTAACGGCTTAACCAATCCGTATGGCTTTGCTGCATCATAGGCTTCATCACTGCCAGCGCTTTCTGATGCAGGGCACTCATGTTATCTATTCCTTCGTTTATGTTGATGTTCTGCTGCACAATATTCTTGTACTTGCTGCGCTGCTGGAAAATAGAGCAGTAATGGTCCACACCAGCCAGCACGAGTGGTTCATCGGCATCGTGCAGGATCTGCTGCAGGCCATGGTCCAGCTCGATCATGAAGTCATGCACGCGGTCATGCTGCTGGTCGCCCTGTGAGAAACCACGCGGATTACCCAGAATGTTGGTACCGTTCACGGTGGTTCTGCTGGTGTTAAAATCCTGGTCCTTGCCTTTCACGTCAAACTTCAGCGCCTCGTTCATCGACTCAGGCACAAATGAGCTGATATCGATCTGCCGGATATTATCGATGGTGGCTTCGTAAAAAGCAACCTTCTCCCGGTACAGCGACAGGATAAAGAAGCGTCCGTTCTGGCTCAAGATAGGCAGCATTGGCGTGATGTAAAACTGATCAAGCACATACACCTTCTCCGGCATTACGATCGGAAGGGTGTAGTGTGCGGAGAACCCTTTGGTCATGAACACAGCCAGCCCCTCGCCCTGATGGCGCCAGAAGTTATTGTCATTCAGCAGGTCTTCGGCAGGCTTCAGGTACTCTTCGATTTCCGCCTCCGGCACGTCGTGCCGTGCCAGCAAAGCCTTGGCTTCTTTTACCTTGTTCTTGAAGAGGATGTGGTCCTGGCCATTCAGGGTCTCGTGGCCTGCGCGGTGAGTGGGTATATAGATGGAAATGCAAAGCGCATTCTGTGTATTATTCTGTACATTAAGTAGCTTCTCAATGTCTTGTTTTTTGATCAACGCCATAGGTTTATCGGTTATTTAAAATATCTGAAAATGTTTATCAAACTAGCCCCATTTAAGAAGCAGTGGGGGTAGGATTTAAGTACGCATCAATCTTATGAACGGTTTTTGAGCGCCAAAAGATGAGTTAAGCGCCCACCGGTGCATAAACAAAAAGCAGCCCGGTACTTTTATGGTACCGGGCTGCTCAGAAATCAGTGCTATAATCAGTGCTGTTTTGGGCTTACCTTACACAAGCTTTCTCCTTCTCCGAACATGCGCCGGAACAGGGGCCGCTTTCTGGCAGGCTCCGCATTGCATTACCCAAACAGGCTGCTAAAAACCTCCTCCAGCCTGCCAACGGCGTGTATATTGATGGAGAATTTGCTCAGGTCAACGCCTTTCTTGTTGTACTTGGAGATGTAGATGTCGGTGAAACCCAGCTTCTCGGCCTCGCTGATGCGGTTTTCTACCCGGTTCACGGCCCGTACCTCGCCTCCCAAGCCAACCTCAGCGGCAAAGCAGGCAGTGCTGGGTATAGCCATGTCCTCGAACGAGGAGAGGATAGAGGCGCACACTGCCAGGTCCAGGGCCGGATCCTCCACCTTCAGGCCTCCGGCAATGTTCAGGAACACGTCCTGGGCGCCCAGGCGATAGCCGCCCCTTTTCTCGAGCACGGCCAGCAGCATATTCAGTCGCTTGGCATCAAAACCGGTGCTGGTGCGCTGCGGAGTGCCGTAGGTGGCGGGGCTCACCAGACTTTGCACCTCGATCAGCAACGGCCGGTTTCCCTCCAGGGTGGCCCCAATGGCAATACCGCTGAAGGCATCCTCCCGCTGCGAGATCAGGATCTCGGAAGGATTGCTTACCTCCCTTAAGCCCGAGCCCATCATCTCGTAAATACCCAGCTCTGAGGTGGAGCCAAAGCGGTTTTTAGTGGTACGCAGAATGCGGTAGGTCATGTGGCGGTCCCCCTCAAACTGCAGCACCGTGTCCACCATATGCTCCAGGATCTTCGGCCCTGCCAGGTTGCCCTCCTTGGTGATGTGGCCGATGAGGAAGACGGGCGTGCCGCTCTCTTTGGCAAACTTCAGTAATTCTGCCGTGCACTCGCGCACCTGGCTCACGCTCCCGGCACCGGCCTCTATAAAAGAGGAGTGGAGCGTCTGGATGGAGTCTACAATCAGCACCTGCGGGCGTACCAGTTCTATCTGCTTGAAGATATTCTGGGTACCTGTCTCGGTCAGGATAAAGCAGTCGGAGGTCTGGGCCATGAGGCGCTCGGCACGCATCTTTATCTGCTGCTCGCTTTCCTCGCCGCTCACGTATAGCACACGCAGGCCGCTTAAGCTAAGGGCAATCTGCAGCATCAGCGTAGACTTCCCGATCCCCGGCTCGCCGCCAATCAGCACCATAGAGCCCGGTACAATACCGCCTCCCAGTACCCGGTTCAGCTCCTGGTCCTGTGTCTGGATGCGCTGCTGCTCCTGATAGCTGATCTCGGCAATAGGCTTCGGCTTGTTGGACACCTGGGCGGAGCTGCTGCCCACCTTCCAGACGCCGGTAGGGGTTACTTCCTCGCGCTGCACCACCTCCTCTACGTAGGTGTTCCACTCGCCACAGGCAGGGCACTTGCCGATCCATTTGGCAGACTGCGCCCCACAGTTCTGGCAGAAGTAGGATGTTTTTATTTTGGCCATTAAAAGTCGTTAGTCGTGTTTTATTGGTTGTTTCCCGGGTAAGTTTACCCGACTAATCAGAACAAAAATAAGGAGCAGAAGGATCAGTTTTAAACACTTTTCATCCGGGTTTTCGCCTTTACTGTCAACGCCTTTTCAATCCTCGCGCAGCAGCTGCAGGTCGCTTCTGCTGTAGGCGTTGGAGCCGGGCTGGCTCTTCTTACCCTTCCAGCAGCGGATGGCCGTGGTGAGGGGGCTGCCGGGATTATCCGCCATAAAATCACGTATGTAGCGGTTGTACTCAAACTGCGGCCCGATCTCGGCCTGATAGCCTTTATCCTTCTTCAGGGTATGTTCCCGGTGCCACTCCTGCACGGCATCGCTAAAGGTCTTGCCCACATTCTCGCGGCAGAACCGCATAAAGTTTGTTGTGAAATGAAAATGCTCCCCGATCACAGACTTAAAGAAGCGCCTGTTCACCTCGGTATTGCGGTAATTCTCTGTGATCAGGGTGTCAAGCGTAGGGGAGAGGCGCTGCTTCGGAGCGGCACGCTTGGAAGCCTCCACAGGCCTTGCCTTTCCCGTTTTCAGAAAATAGACGATACGCTCTGCCAGCTCCGCCTTGGCTCCCGTGGCCGGCAAGCCCTGCTCGCGGCAAAACTGCTGCAGTTCTTGTTTCAACCAGTAAAACCTGTCAAAGTCTGCCGGACTGATGCTCCTGTTGAGTGCCGGCCGCTGTGTAGGCTGTTTCATGTTTTATACCTCTACCACGGCAGGTTGCTGCTTAAAGTATACCCGGAAGGTGGTGCCCTTCCCCAGCTCACTCTCCACCTCTATGCGGCCGCCGTTGTTCTCGATGATGCGCTTGACAATATAAAGCCCTATACCTGTACCTTCCACGTGGCTGTGCAGGCGCTTGAACATGGTAAAGAGCTTATGCTGCTGCTCCTTTTTAATGCCAAGGCCATTGTCCTGCACTTTCAGCACAATGTAGTCGCCCTGCTGCAGGGTACTGATATGCACCATTGGCGCCCGCTCCGGCGAACGGTACTTGATTGCGTTGGACACCAGGTTATAGATAATGCTGCGCAGGTTCTTCCGCGCGTACAGAATACGGTTCACCTGAAGGTCAAGCGTGATGGAGGCCTTCGACTCTTTGACCATACCATCTATGTCGGTGGTGATATCCTGCAGCATGTCCCTGAAGGAAAGCGTCTCCACCTTCGACTGCAGTTCCTTCTGTACCTTGGTGATCTCAGCCAGATCGGCAATAGTACCTTTTAACTTGTTGATAGAGTTCTGCACCATGTCTAGCACCTGCCTGTCCTCCTCATCCAGCTTGCCCTGTAAGATATCGTGCAGCAGGGTAGCCAACCCCTCCATGTTCGCGATAGGCGATTTCAGGTCGTGGGAGGCGGTATATACAAAGTTGTCAAGGTCGTTGTTGATGCGCAGCAGCTCATCGTTTTTCTCGCTCAGCTCATCGTTTTTAGAGACCAGCTCTTTCCGCGCGTTCACCAGCTCGGTTACCTCCACGGCAAACACCAGCACAGCCTCTACCTTGCCCTTACTGTCCATCAGGGGCTGGTACACCAGGTTAAAGTAGCCGTGCACCAGCACACCATCGTTGTTACGGTCTATGTCAGAAGGCATCTCGTTTCCTATAAAGGGCTTTCCTGTTTTAAACACCTCCTCCAGACGTTTAAAGAAACCCCGGCCCTCCTCTTTAGGGTGGGCCTCATAAATGGTCTTGCCCACCAGGGGCCTGTTTCCGTACAGGCTGCGGTACAGCGGGTTCGCCAGAACGTACTGGAAGTCAGGGGCACGGATAAGCCCCACCACCGCAGGCACCTCCAGGAAGAGCTTCTGCAGCAGCTCTGCGTTCTGCTTCACTTTGCGCTCGGCCTCCTTGATCTCTGTGATGTCGAGGATTGAGCCGATGTAGCCCAGAAAATCGCCGTTTATGCCGAAGCGCGGCGTGCCGGTGTTCACCATCCAGCGCACCTGCCCGTCGTAGCGCCTCATGCGCAGCTCCAGGCGGAAAGGGGCCTTCTCCTCGGCCTTCTGCTTATAGATGCTTTCAAAGGTGTCATAGTCTTCCGGGATGATCGCCTGCTGCCAGCCCCCTTCCACGCTTTCCTTGAAGGAGTAGCCGGCAAACATCTCCCACTGCTTGTTCACATAGATGCACTGCCCCCAGATATCGGTCATCCAGATCTTAACCGGCGCGTTGTCGGCCATGGTTCTGAAGCGCGCCTCGCTCTCGATGATCGCCTGCTGCGCCTGTTTCTCATCGGTGATGTCCCGCACCTCCACAATGGTAGCCATTGGCACCCCGTTCTCCACAATCGGCCTGGCAGCGCAGGTTACGTTGAAGAAGGTGCCGTCCTTTCGGATGAACACGTCCTCGTGCGCGCGCATGCTGTTGTTTGTGGGCAGCGCCCTGTCGATCGGGCATTCGTGCAGCGGGTAGGGGGTGCCGTCCGGGTGCTTATAGTGGATCATGTCATGCAGCGGCCTCTGCCTGATCTCCTCAAAGGTATAACCTGTCATCTCCTCCGCGGCCGGATTCATGAAGGTACAGTACCCTTTGGCATCCATCATAAACAGGGCCGCCGTTGCATTGTCGGTAATGGTTTGCTTGAGCCGGTTGGAGCGGCGCGTGTTGGACAGCGACCAGATAATGAAGAACATCAGCAAACTGATCAGGCCTCCGCCCATGAGGATGAAGTACGGCAGCTCAGTGTCGGCGGCTCTTCCGAAATCGGGCAGGGCCGTGATGAACAGGCGCCAGGTACGGTTGCCGATGGTGATGGTGCTCACTTTGCTGAAGCGGCGGTTGTGCTCGGTGTGGTAGTATAGGGTGGAGTCGGTGCTAAACAGCAGGGACTCACGGCTCAGGTTGGCTCCGTCGTATACCTCAATGTCTATGTCGTCAAAGTTACGGCCCAGAACGGCCGACATAAGATCTTTAGCACGGAAGGGGCTGTATACAAATCCCTGGATCAAACGCTGCCTGTCCTGTATAGACTCCGGCATGTCATTGTCTCTGTAAATGGGCAGGTAGATCAGGAACCCCGCCTGCTCGTCCTGGCCGTCTTCCTGCACCAGCCGCACCTTGCCCGACAGGGCCGGTTGCCGGGTATCACGGGCAATACGCATCGCCGACTGGCGTACCGGTTCGCTGAACATGTCGTAGCCGAAGGCCCGCAGGTTCCTTTCGGAGAAGGGCTCCAGGTAAATAATGGAGGTATAGATGGGCCGGTCCCCCTTCGGGTAGATGCTGTAGTCGCTGAATCCCTCGCTGCGGATCTGCTGCTCATGCGCCTTCAGCTCACCCTGCGGTACGATAAGGGCATAGCCGAACCCCTGTATCCCCGGATAGTTCTTCTCCAGATCCAGGGTTCTGTAGTAGGCGTGCCAGTCGCTGCGGCGCACCGTGTCCGAGGCGATAAAGAGCGCCTTTGCTCCAATCAACACCTGCGTGTAGTCCAGCATCCGCTTCTGGATGGCCTCCGTCGCCTGGGAGGCACGCAGATCGAACATTTTCTGGCTGCGCTCCTCCGCCTTTCTCTTTGTCTCAAAATAGATAAAAAGCGTGAGCAGGAAGATGAGCAGGAAAGAAAATATCGCGATGAAGTAGTCTCGTATGAATTGAGCCAGTCTGGCGTATTTCATATGCATAGGTTAATGCCAGGAAAACTGCGGCGCCGTAGGCTGCAAAAGCCTTGTTGCCATGCGGCATTGAAAAGTTGGTACAACTCAAATGTATAAAAAAAAGCCAGCACAACCTAGCCTTTTAGCCGCAGCTGAACACCGAAAAATTATATACCAGAAGCATATACCTTTATTCCCGAAAGATGTTTCTTCTGTTGTATGTATTGATCGGAATACGTACTTTACTGTACATTAGGTCTTTCAGAATCAGAGGTATAAACCCGGAGCAGTCTTATGAGAACAATGCAGCAATGGTTTGATGAGTATGGCCAGAGCCACCGCAACCACACCAACAAACTTATCCACTGGGTCTGCGTGCCGCTGATCTTCTTCAGCATCATTGCCTTACTTGCCAGCATACCCAGCGGAGCGCTGAAGGAGCCGTTCCCGCCGCAGGTGCAACCGTACATGCACTTTGGCACTGTGGTCATGTTGCTGGGGCTCCTGTTTTACCTGCGCCTGTCCTTTACCATGTTTCTGGGTATGGCGCTGGTTTGCGCCGTGGTGCTGTGGGCCGTGCAGGTAGTGGATACAGCCTTTGATACGCCACTGTGGCTTATTGCACTGGTTATTTTCGTGCTGGCCTGGATCGGGCAGTTCTACGGGCATAAGGTGGAGGGAAAGAAGCCGTCTTTCTTCAAGGATCTGCAGTTCCTGCTGATTGGACCGGCGTGGTTGCTTGGCTTTATTTATCGGAAATTGGGTATCCCGTATTAACTTTGCAGCACAAATCTTTACCCTATGCTGGAAATACTCGAGAGCCTGCTGTTAGCTTTTTTTGCGGTTGCCGTGCTGCTGCCGGTGGTCCGATACGCTTTGCGTACTTTATCACCTGCCCGAAACGCGGCGGCCATCACGGCCGAAGAGGCGAAATACATGCAGAAGCAGGAGCTGAAGCTTACCGTGGCGTACTTCTTTTTTGCCACCGTTCTCTCGGTATTCAGTGCGGGCGTGCTGGCCATGGTTTCCAGCTTTATACACGCCTCCAAAGAGCATATGTTTGTACTCACGCCTAACTTCGCGGCCCTTTTCGCACCCGGCCTGCTGCTGGGCCTGACACTGGCCGTGATCCCGCTTCGCCTGACGCAGAGTACGCTGATGGGCCATGACTATGAGTTGTATAAGACCTACGTTCACCGGCTGGAAGGCCAGCAGTCCAGCAAAACGTACAGAATTCTGTTTCTGCTGATGCTGGTGATTTCCGGCGTGGTGGTGTGGTACGCCATGCGCTGGCATGTCGCCATCAACGAGGACTCGGTGGAGATAACGAACCTGCTGCTGGAGCAACGTTCCTACGACATGGCAGAGATCCAGCACATCCGTTACCTGGGGGCGGAAGGAGAGTATCTCATCTCTTTTAACGACCAAACCAACCTGAACACCGCTTACCTGAAGCCAGTGCAACTGGAGATGATCGCGCTGCTGGCAGACAAATCCGGGCACCGGGTGGTAAGGTAGGTTGCTGCATTTCATGTTGAGCGGTTACTTTTACTAGCTGCTGTTCATCCACGGCTTTACTACCTGTAAGTTTCACCTCCTGTTTTGATGCGCTCCAGGCCGCGGGGCCTCGTCCTCGTGTTTCGCGCTGTGTGTTGAAGCTGCCATCGCTGCGCTGCAGGCTGCCCTTGGCGGGCACCGCAACAACACAAGGCGCTCAACCCAAGGACTGGGATCAGGTTCGATAGCCGCTGTTGATGCAACTTGAACAGAGCTCCCTCTCCTATTGTAGGAGAGGGTTGGGGTGAGGTAAAGTTCTCTTTCAAGTGTATA
>JAJLKL010000149.1:0-8568 GCA_033838975.1 Hymenobacteraceae bacterium
TTTCGGGCCAGCCCAACAAGGCAGAGCAAGTTTGCGGCCTCTGTCTTCCCGAGTTTTGCCTACGAAGGGCAGAGTGAGGTCGTGGACGGCTATATCCATCTGAACCTGACCCTGAAGGTATACGTGCTGCAGCACTCCTCCTGGGTGAAGGAAGGTTCGAAGGATGCCTATGGCCTGAACCACGAGCAACGCCACTTCGACATCGTAAAGCTGGTGGCGGAGCGGTTTAAGCAGAAGGTGCAGCCGGACAGCCTCACTCTGAGTGACTACAACAGCATCATCCAGTACCAATTTATCGAGTCGTACAGAGAGATGAACCGGCTGCAGGAGCAGTATGATGGCGAGACCCGGCATGGCTTAGACAAGCTGGCGCAGGAGCGCTGGAATCAGCGCATTGATGCGGAGCTGCGTGCGCTAGGGGCTAAAAAATAGCAGAGCGCTTTAGAGGAGCGGACTGGAGAGGCTTGTGTCCAAGGTTGCGGAGTAAAATCATTTAGCGGTTGCCGTGCCTCGTGCTTTTCTTGTACTGCTTCATCATCTTGCCAAACTCCTTGTCTTTTTTGCGTCTTTCCGCTACCGTTGACTGGAAATGTGCTTTCTCCCGCTCCATTTTCAGGTAGTTTTCATAGGCGCTTTCGTCTATCAGCCCAGCCGAGACGGCCTCCAGCACCGCACAGCCGGCTTCTGTGGTGTGGGAGCAATCCTTGAACTTACATGTTGGTGCCAGCGCCGCGATTTGCTCAAATATGCTTTCCAATCCGGCTGCCGCGTCTGTAATTCCTACTTCGCGTATTCCGGGGTTATCGATCAGGATCCCGCCGCTGTTTAGTACAATCAGTTCCCGGTGGGTGGTAACATGCTTGCCTTTGCTCGTACTTGCGCTTATGGTGCCGGTTCTCATCCGGCCGCTGCGGGTAAGGGTATTCAGCAGGGTTGACTTACCAACTCCTGACGATCCCAGCAGGCAGTAGGTATTCCCCTTCAGGATCATGTTGTGCAGTGCCTCCATTCCCTGGAGTGTCTCGTTGCTCATGGTGATGATCGGGACCTTTTTTACGCGTTCCCTTACCTTATCCACAAGAGCTGACAACTGATTTTCCCCTACCAGGTCTATTTTATTCAAAAGGATGATTGGCTTTACCTTCGCGGCGTTGCAAATGGTAAGGTACCGCTCCAGGCGGTTAATGTTGAAATCCCGGTCAACGGCCTGAACGATCAGCGCAACATCGATATTGGTGGCAATGATTTGTTTTTCACCGTGTTGTCCTACTGCCTGTCTTTCAATGGTGCTAGTTCTGGGAAAAACGGCATGGATAAGTGCCTTTTCATGGCTGTACTCTGACACGGCTACCCAATCCCCGACAGCAGGGAAGTCAGCGCGCTGGGTGGCGGTGTACCTTAGGTTGCCTGTTATTTCAGCATCATACTCATGCTCAGCCGTTCTGACTGTGTACCTTTCCTTGTGTTCGGAGACAACCCTTCCCACCTCAAAAGAGTCAAGATGGTGGCTTTTCCGGTATCGCTCTAGTGCTGCGTTGTATCCTAAATCCTCAAGGGTCATTTCTTTTCAAGTGTTCAGTACAACATGGGGTAAAAAGCGTGTAAGGGGCGTTTAGCCATCAGGCACCGTCGCGCATCCTCTGTAGCAGCTCTTCCTCCTGGCGCTCCATTTCCTGTAGCTCCGGCGCCATAGGTTGGGCCAGCGCTTCCTGCATGTCTTTGTCCTCGATCTGAAGGTTTACTTCCCGGGCCTGTTGCACAAGCTCCCGGAACAGGCGGCGTTGCTTTTTGTGCTGGGGCAGGTATTCCGGGTGCCACTGCACGCCGATCATGTAATCCTGCTTTACGCTTTCAATGGCCTGCACCACCTTGTTTTTCTCGCGGGCCACGATCTCGATGTGCTGGCCGGGCTCTTTCACCGCCTGGTTGTGCAGGGCGTTTACCCGCAGCTGCTTTACCCCCAGCACCTTGGCCAGCTTACTGCCTGGCTTCAGGAACACCTTTTTCACCGGGAACACACTGGAGGGGTTGGGCTCTTCGAGGTAAAAGGTGTTGATGTCCTGGTGAAGCGTGCCCCGGAAGTAGACATTCATGAGCTGAGAGCCGCGGCAGATGCCCATGACCGGTAGCCCCTTCTTCACCGCCTGGTCGATGAGCTGAAACTCCAGGTGATCACGGGCCCGGTCAAGCCCCCAGGTACGCTTGCGGCTGAACAGCTTTCTGACAAAGAACAGGGCCGGGTAGTAGAGCCAGCTGGCAAAGCGGCCAGCTTTCTGAAGAAAGGTGAGGCGGGGCTGCTGGATGGTTCTGGCCAGGTACTCATCAATCACGTTCTCCTGCTGGTAGGTGGCCGGGTCCACGTCGGCGCCGCCCCCAATGATGAGGGCCTGCAGCCCGTCGGCGGTGCGTGGCCGGGAGGGGGTGATGCGTACCGGCTTTCCGCCTGCCAGCCTAATGGCCAGAGCAGTGAAAAACCATGCTACCCCGCCGCCTTTGTCCGGTCCGGTGACGCCAACCGTGGGCCTGTCGCGGTTTATCCTGTATGTCTTCTTTAAGAGAGCCACTGTTCCGTTTGCTTTGCCCATTTGCTCTCAAACCCGATCAGGGTATCCTGCCTTTGCAGCAGGTATGCCTGGCTCATGCGCGCCAGTTTGTCGGGGTTGTTCGCCAGTTCCTCAA
Organism: Hymenobacteraceae bacterium; assembly: GCA_033838975.1. Lineage (GTDB taxonomy): Bacteria > Bacteroidota > Bacteroidia > Cytophagales > Hymenobacteraceae > Pontibacter. The sequence continues at coordinate 2,680 of JAJLKL010000149.1, forward strand.
TCTGTACCCAGTTGTTCCACTCCTTGGCCAGCGACCAGTCTGGCTGTGAGATGGAACTGTTCGGGAGCCGGTAGTGAAATGTTTTCCGTGCCTTTACGTTTCCCAGGTCGTAGAACTGCGCCACTTTCTCCTGCCGCAGCTCTGCAAACAGTGGGTACAGGTCCAGCGGGCGGTTCCGGTCTGGGTTGTAAAGGTGGTAGTCGTCTATCATTGTGTTTAGGTCCGGGTAGTACGACGGGTTCAGTACCATTTCGGTATACCTGGCCGGGTAAGGGTTGATAAAGGACGTAACTTTTCTGGCCAGGTCTGTTTCCCCCTCTTTTAAGAGCCACGGGTATAACAGCAAGAATGCCTTCAGGTACCTGAGAACAGTGGCAGCGCTGGTGTCCGGCACCTCCACGTTGATATGGGTGGCAAAGGCATTGGTCAGAAAAGCCTTTGTTCCCTCTGCGTGGTTCATGAAAAGCTCTTTCCTTAGCCGCTCAAACTGCTCTACCTGGGTACAAGGCAGGGGAGGGGTTACGATCTCGTAGGGGATAACCTTGTTCACCAGGCTCTCCAGTGCCGTCTCCACCTCATCCTCCAGTGTGTGGTGGCCAAAGCGTATATCCTGCAGGTTTACGCCCAGCTTTTCCAGCGGACCCCTGTAAGTCCGTTCGTTGAGTAGTTTCAGGTCGATCTTTACGGAGAAGTCCCCCAGGCTGGTACCCACCACTTTCTGCGAGAAGCGATGCTCTTTTTGTACTGTACCGCCATACAGTTTCTGAATGATCTGCAGGGATTCCTCGATATTTACGTTCGCAAACTCGAGCTCAAACCCGACTGTGCGTAATTCCCCACGCTCATTGTGCAGTACCGGAAGTTGTTTGAATTGCATCGTTTCATCTGTCTGTTTAACCTTTAAATTGAACGTTAAATAGGTGATGCCGTTTCAAGTTGAGCAACAGTTCTTAAGGAAGTGACCTTCAATCGTGTTTCAACCCTATACTTTAGGCGGTGGAAATAGCCCGGGATCTACACTGCTGACAAAGCACCGGTTGCCGAGCATGGAATGGTTTGCCATAAAAAAGCCCTCTGGAAGAAGAGGGCTTTCGGGGTGTTAAAATCTCTTTTGCTGATGAAGTAGCTTTTCCGCCCGGAAAAGGCCATCGGCTGCCTGTAGGACCTTGCCCCTCAGCTTCGGGTTGTAGTTCGGGTGTTCTGCCAGAAAGCTCCGCACCACGCTGGCCGCTTCCGGACTCTGGTAAGCGCCGAAAGTAGCCTGCAGCCAGGAGTGCGGGAAGAAGATGTCGCCGGTGAGCTGTATCTCCTCTAATAGCGCCAGGCTCTCCGGCAGGTATTTCCGGGAGGTACCGGTGCGCAGCGGGTGGTGCAGGTAGTTAAGTGCGGCTAATACCCATGATTCCTTCTCCCGGTTCTGCTCCTGCTTCAGCGAAGCGAAGAAAGCGTCCCGTACCTGCTCATCAGCCGAGAGGGCTGGCATCATGAACTGCAGGCGCTTCTTACGGTCAGGGTTGTCGATGCGCTCCACCTGTTTCTCCAGGATCCCTGCATCTGCTTTATAATCCCGAACGGCCAGGGCCAGCGCCAGCGAAGTATAATCATCCTCTGAAAGCTTCACGCCGGCAGGGGCCTGTTCGTTTTTCCAGATCCGGTAAAGCCTGTCTTGTGCCGCTTTGCTCAGCGCAATATTCTGGTAAGTCCTAAACAGCAGTTTTTTTGCATTGGGTGCCTGCTGTGCCTGCAGGGCTTTCCAGAGGTCCTGCTCCAGGGCGTCGGCTAACTGCTCCCGCTCCGCCGGCAGGGTAAACTGCCAGTAGATATCGCTGAGCTGGCCGGTGAGCAGTTTCAGGTTCAGCTCTTCTTTCTCCTCTGTCAGTCCTTTGCGGTACAGGGCGATCAGCTGCTGAGGCGTCACGCCCCGTCCGTTGAGCATGTTCTCATACAGGTTGATGTAGGCAGATGCTCTGGCAACAGGGTCCTCTAAAGTATAGAGGCTGGACAGCATCTGCGCATCCACCGGGAACACGCCGTAGCCCTGGCCGGTGGAGTTGAAGAGGACGAAGGCAGGCGTCTTTTTGCCGACAGCCTCGGTTAACGTAACCCGGGCCTGCTTCATGTTCACGGTGATCTCCTCGGTGCGGTCAGGGTATACCAGGGCTACCTCAAAGAGCTGCGGCCACAGGCGGTCAGAACCGTCTTCGCCTTGCTGCGAAAGGGTGAACTCCTGAATGTTGCCTCCCTCCGTTTTCAGCTGGTAGTCGAACAGTGGTCTTCCCGGCTCGTTCACCCATACCTGGTTCCACGACTGCAGATCTGCTGCGGTACGTTTATCCAGGATCTCGATCAGGTCTGGCCAGGTGGCGTTGTTGTAGGCGTACCGGGTCAGGTACTCGCGCAACCCTTCTCTCAGTTTGTCCTCGCCCATGAGCCTTTCCAGCTGCCGCATTACCACGGGGGCTTTATGGTAGATGATAGCCCCATAAAGGGTGCCGGCATCCTGCAGGTTTGCCAGGGGCTGCCGGATAGGGTTGGCGCCCTCCGTGCGGTCCACGCTATATGCTGCCGGAAAGTGGTCGATCAGGAACTTGAGGTCGTAATTGGAGTCCTCCAGCGATACCTGCGTGATCTTATCGGCCATGAAATTGGCGAATACCTCCTTCATCCAGACATCGTTGAACCACTGCATCGTCACCAGGTCGCCGAACCACATATGGGCCGTTTCGTGCGCGATCAAGTTAGAGCGGGCAATCTTCTGGTCCTTCGTCGCACCTTCGTCCAGGAACAGCGTCGAAGCCTTGTACTGGATCGCACCCACATGCTCCATCCCGCCATACTGAAAATCGGGAATGGCCACGAAATCGAACTTCTGGAAAGGGTAGGGGATTTGGGTATAGTCCTCCAGGAAGGTAAGGGCGTCCTTGTGAATCCGGAAGATCGGGCCCATGCTCTCCTTTAGCTTGCTCTGGTCTGTTTCACGGTGGTAAAAGTGCATGGTGGTGCCGTCGGCCTCCCGCGTTACGTGCTTAAAGTTGCCGGCTGCAAAGGAGAAGAGGTAGGTGCTGATGGTGTCGGAGGGACCAAACTGGTAGGTCTTCGTGTTTTCCGTCACCACAGAGTCCAGCAGCGGACCGTTGGCCAGCGCTTTCCAGTCTTTAGGTACGTTTAATGATAGCTTGAAAGTAGCTTTTAAATTAGGCTGATCAAAGACCGGGAAAACAGTGCGCGCTCTGTCAGGCACGAGCAGGGTATACAGGTATTCCTCGTTTCGGTTCAGCGACATATCACCGGCAATAAACTGAATATCAACCTGGTTTTGTCCTTCCCGCAGGTACTGCTCCGGGATGATGATGTGCTCATTTTGGTGAATGGTCTCGATCTGTTTCCCGTTGACGGTGATCTGCTGCAGTTGCTCACGCTTCTCTTTGAAGTCTATTTGCAGCGGCTGTTTGTTCTCCTTGAGGTGAAAAGTAATAGTCTCGGAGGCTTGTATCGGCTCTTCCTTTTTGGGGGGCACCTGCAGGCTGATGTCGTAGGCCAGTTGGCTGATCACCTCTTTCCGGTAATCGGCCAATTCTTTCGACACCCCTGTTTCTACAGGTACAGGCGCTGAGGTGGTCATCATCTTGTTACATGATACCGAGGCTGCCACAGTTAAAACAAGCAGCCCTTTATGGACGCATTGGATATATCTCTTCTTCATACTTCGCTAAAAATACGAAGTTATGCGCTGTTATACCAATCCTGGAGGTAGGAACCGGCGCATCAGCTGGTAAGACGGAGGCTCCGCGAAATATGGGGTATAGGTAGAGCACAGCCGATACTGCCGCTGGTATTGCGGGATAAAATTTATATCTTGAAAATCCTCTGCTTTAGGGGAGCCTGACAGACAAACGAATGAAAAAACTTATACGCTGCTTCCTTATGGTAACTATTTCAGGCCTGGCATCGGGAGCCTTTGCGCAAGGCCCGTCTGCCGAGCTGCTCCGTCAGAAAACCACAGCCAGGCTCCAGGAGGTCATCGGCGAATCTCCGGCAGTTACCGGCCTCGTGGCTGTTGACCTTACAAGTGGCGACACGTTTGCCCTCAATCCGGATGTTGCCTTTCCGCAGGCGAGCGCCATTAAAATCCCGATCCTGATGGAGGTATACAAGCAGGCGAAAGCGAAGAAGTTTTCCCTCACGGAGGTACGTTCCGTTGATCCGGCTACCATTGTGGGAGGCACCGGCATCATCAAAGACCTGCAGGGGCCGGTGTCGTTCAGCATCCGGAACCTGGGCATCATGATGATTGCCCTGAGCGACAATACCGCCACCAATGTCCTGATCGACCTAGTGGGGATGGAGAACATCAATGCCTCCCTGCAGGGGATGGGGCTGCAGCAGACGAAGGTACAGCGGAAGATGATCAACTCAGCCGCCTCGGCCAGGGGAGAGGAAAACCTCTCGACACCGGCAGAGGCGGCCCGCATCCTGCAGCTGCTGTACAAGGGGGAATTCCTGGACAAGGCAAGCTCTGAGGAGATTATCGCGACCTTGAAGAAAACCGATCGGGAGACTAGTCGTTTGGCGGCAGGTGTACCTGAAGAAGTGCCCCTGGCTTTCAAGCCCGGTACGCTGAACGGGGTGTCCACGGAGTGGGCGATTGTGCTGCTGCCGGAGCGGCCATACGCCGTTGCCATGATGGAGGCCTATAAAGAGAAAGGACAGGAGGAGCAGGTAATGGAGGAGGTGTCCCGGGTGCTGTACCAGTATTTCTGGCGGGTAGGCAACGCCACCCGCTACGGTACCTATGTAGACCCCAAGCTGATCAAATAAATTTTACAAGCAGTTTTACAGGAACAAGACCGAAAACCATGGCCATGAGAACAAGTCGAAAAATAGGTATAGGTATACTCTTCCTGCTGATGAGCCTGTGTGTACTGCCAGCCTTCAGCCAGAGGAGCAAAAGTTCTTTAGTTGGTAAAACAATATGTTTGGATGCCGGGCATGGCGGTACGGCGCTCACAGACAGTTACCGGGTAGGGCCAGGAGGAGAGCGGGAGGAATGGATCAACCTGCGGGTGGCCCTGCTGCTGCAGCAAATGCTGGAGGAGAAAGGGGCAAAGGTGCTGATGACGCGCCTGACGGATGAGAATGTGCCCTTTGATACGCGCGTGCAGCTGGCCACAGCGCATAAGGCGGATGTATTCATCTCGGTACACCACAACGCCACCGCCGATCCGAAAGTGAACTTCCCGATCGTCTACTACCATGGCTATGCCTCTGAGAACAAGGGCAGTGTGCGGTTGGGCCGGTTGTTGGCAGAGCAGTTATCCAAGCAGCTGTATCAGGAGAAGCCAAAAGCCACGCTGGTGTCAGACCATGCTATTTTCCCGACGGCCGGGGCAAAAGTGCTGCGCGATACCTACGGCATTCCCGGGGTGATCGCGGAGGCCTCTTTTTTCACCAATCCCGCCGAAGAGGGGCGGCTGAAACAGCAGGAGCATAACCGACAGGAGGCAATGGCCTATGTCGCGGCACTGGAAGCCTTTTTTTCGAAGTCAGAGGCGCCCATTGCTGCCAAAAATTCTAAAGTAACCCTCCCTCCGTTTAAGGTTTTTCAGGAGGCCGAACGCGTGAACGAGACGGCCCAGCTCTGGTATCAGGATTACCTGCGGGGGTGTGAGCTGATGAAGCAAAAGGACATGGCTACCCTGCAGCAGGCGTACGATCTGTTCACGCGCTCTGTACGCTCTTTCCCCGACTCGTATGTTGCCGTGGCCTGTCACCGTAACCGGGCCATGTTGCTCAGGAAAATGGGGAAACAAGCGGAGGCCAGGCAGGAGAAGAAGCGGGCAAAGGAGTTTTACGTGCCGCTCAGCTAAGCGCGGTGTGATTAAAGAGAAT
>JAJLKL010000150.1:0-7906 GCA_033838975.1 Hymenobacteraceae bacterium
ATCCCTCTAAGATCGCCACGGCCATCAACATCGGGAAGAAAACAAAGCAGATTGTGTGGCAAAACATCTCGCTGGCCTTTGGCGTGAAGGCCATTGTGCTGATCCTGGGAGCTGGCGGGCTTGCTTCGATGTGGGAGGCCGTGTTTGCCGACGTGGGCGTGGCTTTTCTGGCCATCCTCAATGCAGTCAGAATACAGCGAACGAAGTTTGACTGATGTGTACGCGGTGGGGATGAAACACTAGCTAAGAGAGGGATTAATGAGCAAGTGATGCGCTTTACGGCTGGCTTAACATAAAAAGGCGTGTCGCGTACAGCAAACGGCATCCTATATTTAAGTATCACTATAATCTTGATAAAAGAACATATTATGGTAACACTAAAGAAGGAAGGGGAAGCTACATGAGCACATGGCTTTGGGCACTGGTCTTATTGGCAGCCGTATGGGCCGCGCACTGGGGAGCCGAGCACCTGGCAAAGCCTTTGAAGAAGCTGCGCAAGCAATGGGGGTTTTCCGTGGCTGCCGGGGGAGCGTTAGTGGGTCTGGCGGCAGCAAGCCCTGAAATCGGCATCAACGTGGCCAGTGCCGTTACGGGCGTGGCCGACATTGGTCTGGGCACCATGTTCGGCTCCAACGTGATCGCCATTCCCTTTATGGTGATCACAGCCTATATTGCCACCCGACATCTCAAGAAGGAGAATGCAGACAAGGGCCATGAGCAACACGTCGAAGAGCACTTGCTGAAGGTAGATCCCACCGCCGTGACCGTGCAGGCAATCCCCTATCTGGTGATTGTAGCTATCGTAGCCATTCTCACCGTGCCCGCGCAATGGCGGGGACTGCAGCCCGTTGATGGCTGGATCATGCTAGGCGTGTACCTGGTTTACCTGGCGCAGGCCCTGCTTCGGGGTAAGCAGGAAGGGGAAAAGGTGGACTGGAAAAAGAAGGAGATCTACCTGGCAGTGGCCGGCCTTGCCGCGCTGGGGCTGGGTGCTTTCTTCACGGTGAAGGCTACTGAAAACATCGTCGCCGCCCTGGGTATTTCCAAGATTGTAGGCGGCTTGTTTATCACGGCTCCCATGGCTGCCCTGCCGGAGATATTTGCTACCTGGAATGTAGCGAAATCCGGGCAGATCACCTCTGGCGTGACCAGCGTGATCGGAGACCATGCCGTCACGCTGACCATCGCCTTTCTACCCCTTGCCCTGGTGACCGTACCTGTTAAAGATCTCACACTGTATGTCACAGTCCTTAGCTTTGCCGGGCTGGTGGGAATTCTCTATGCCGCCTTCATCCACTGGGGAGGGCCTGGTAAAGAGCACGGCTTTAACCGCTGGCAGGTCTTTACACTGGGGGCTGTCGTACTGGTGTATGTAGGGGTCATGCTGTTTGGGGTACTCCAGGTATTTGGAGGACCATCCGGCGAGGGGGCAAAACTTTTCAAGTCCTTTAACCTTGATAAGAATGACTACCTCGAGGACGGGGAATTCTATCGGGCAGTGGCCGAGATTGGCTACTTCGAGGCCTGGGACCAGGACGGCGATGAGTCCTTGAGCCAGGACGAATGGAGAGCGAGCATCAGCGAGTACCTGGGTGGGTATAACTTTGACCAGGTAGAAGAATTTGGCGAGTGGGACCTGAACGGCGACAATCAGGTTTCTGAGGCGGAGTTCAGGGAAAGCCTGTTCGAGGCTGTAGACAAAGACAGGAACAGGCAGATAAGCGAAAGCGAGTTTGTGAATCTGTACAGGGAAGGCAGCGGATCCAAGGAAGGAGGATAACCTCAACTTCAAGGCTTTCTGCTAATAATAGCAGAGGTTACAGTCATTTTTAAACAAGTGTTTTACTAAACCGCAACTACTATGAAAATGAACCTGCACAGCGTGTCTATTTGTGTACTGATGGGCCTTTTAGGATTAGCTTTTTCTTCCTGTAACGATGGTGGCGAGGGGGCGAAGCTCTTCAAGGCGTTCAACCAGGATAAAAACAACTATCTAGAAGACAGGGAGTTTTATGAGGCCATAGCCAATATGGATTATTTCGAGGCCTGGAACCAGGATGGAGATGAGTTCTTGAGCGAAGAGGAGTGGCGGGCAGGCACCAGCGAGTACCTGGGCGGCTATAAGATCAATCAGGTAGAGGAGTTCGGTGAGTGGGATTTGAACGGCGACAATCAGGTCTCAGAAGAGGAGTTCAGGGAAAGCCTGTTCGAGGTTGCAGACAAGGACGGAAACATGCAGGTGAGCGAGAAAGAGTTTGTGGATCTGTACAAAGAGGGCGGCAGCTCCAAGAAATGAGGTGCCTAGAGCTAAATACAGCACCTGAGCGTCTACGCGTTTTCAAGAACTAACTATCATGCCATGGAGTTTAGAGCGTATAAAGAAGGAAAGCGTCACTGCTACCTGAGCGTGGTACCTGGCTCGGTGCATTCCCCTTCGGAGGAGACCTTGCCACCGGGAGGCGGGCAAAGTGCTCGTGACCGGTTAAATGAGTACCTGAATTTAGCAACTGGACTGGCAAAAGGTAAAGCACTTTGGCTAATCGTAAGAGAGACACCTGAGACGGCCGAGTACCTGAAACAGTCCTGGGCGGAGCGCATCCGATGGAAGTACGATCTCATAGCTAACGATACGGAAGGCTTGGGGGTTGACAGAGGATTCGTGCCTGTAGAAGCCCCCTACAGTCCACTGCATCATGATCAAGGGCAAACAAACCTCCTCTTCCAAGTATCAGACCCATCGCTACTGCTGAACTTATCGGAGGACGCCCTGGGCGACGTTGACTTACACGTCACTGTGCTGGGCCTGCAGCAGGAAACAAGAGCCGTTGTAGAGAAACTAAAGGAACCTCATGTGCCGCAACTTCCTAAATTGCTTGAGCCAGAGGACCTGTTTATGCATATTGTGGTGGGAAAAGAGCAGGGTTACTACGATGCGATCCTGATAAAGGCCCAGAGAAACATGGAGGAAGCTCTGAATCGCCTTTCCTCCTAACCTTGATATTAAACAAAAGCTCCCGACTATGAACGAATTTCTACAGGTTTTGATGTATGCAGCTATGCCTGCCTTTGGCAACTTACTAGGAGGCATTCTTGCCGAGATGCTCAACGTGTCTGAGAAGACACTGAGCCTGGCCCTCCACCTTGCAGCGGGCATCATACTGGCCGTGATCGGTGTAGAGCTAATGCCGGAGGCCCTGGAGGCAGAGCCACCGTACATACCGATCCTGGCATTCGTGGGGGGAAGCGCCTTTTTCGTTCTTCTGGACAGGTCGATCGGCTATGTGCAGAGCAGGTTTGGCGGCAAAACAAAGAAAGGCATGGGGGCGGCGGTGGCTATATACATTGGCGTGGCCATTGACCTTTTCAGCGACGGCATCATGATTGGCACAGGGTCCACCGTGGCCGCAAGTCTCGGGCTGTTGCTGGCGATCGGCCAAGTGCCGGCTGATATTCCGGAAGGTTTTGCCACCATCGCCACCTTCAAGTCCAAAGGGGTTAGCAGGGGTAAGCGCTTGCTTCTTGCAGCCTCGTTTGCCATTCCTATCTTTCTGGGAGCGACTGTTGGTTATTGGGCGGTGAAAGACAGCTCTGAGATTGTGAAGCTAACCCTGCTCGCTTTTGTTGCGGGCATTCTTCTTACAGTCGCTGTAGAGGAAATGCTCACAGAGGCACATGACCGGCCGGACTCTAAGTGGGCAGCCCTGTTCCTCTCGGGAGGTTTTGCCCTGTTCACTTTCCTTTCTGTCTATCTGGGGGAGTAGCACGCTGTAGTGGACCAAGGCCTGTAGGTATAAGGGAGCCACATTGCTTTCAAAGCGTTTATGGAGCCACTTTCGCCTTTCTAAGATATTTTTACAATGGTGAAGTACATCCCTTGATAGCTTTGGCTATCCACAGCAGCCTTTGTCTTCCTGTATGGGCGGGCACGGCATAGTGCCGTAGCTACAGAATACGCAGCAATCGCCTTGCTTTGGCTTTAGAACGGCTTGGCACTTTTCGCATTGATAGAAGTACTGGCACGCGTCTGTAGGCATGTGCTCTTCCTTCTGGTGCCCGCAGTTAGGGCAGGCAATGGTGGATTGGAGTATAGTGGTAGCCATTATCTCTTCTTTGTTTCAGTCACTTTGTAACCTGTGGTGCTTACAGCCTTTTCTATCTGCTTTACGTCTGTCTTGGTCTTGTCAAACTGCACCAATGTATTTCCATTGGCGTAGGAAGTCTTCACCTTCAGGATACCAGAAAGTTTGTTTACTTCGCTGTTTACGTGCGCTTCACAGCCAGCACAGGTCATGCCCTTAATCTTTATCTCCACTGTCTGCACGTTTGACTTGTCAGCAACTATCTGCTGGCCTTGTGTCTGAGGATAAAAGACGTGGGCGTAGGACGGGAAGGCCAGCATAACAGCGGCAAACACGGTGATGATGGACAAGAAGGTTTTGCTTTGCATAAAATTCTGCTTTGGGGTTATATCACATTCACAATTTTCTTGTTTAACAGGTTTCAGCTTTTGGTACCAAGCAGATCCTAACACAAGCACCGTTACACCTATCAGGTAAGGGCGCAGCGGCTCCAGCCATGAAAAGGAGGCGGCAATGCCGCTGGTGCCTGCCATGATTGCCAGCAGGGGGGTAATGCAGCAGATGGAGGCTCCCAGCGCAGCAACTAAGCCTGCACCGGCCCAAGCCTTTGTGGCAGGAGTTTGCCGATCTTCCATGGAAGGTAGTTCTTGATTTCTCATGAAGTGGTATCTGCGGTAGCGCTTGTAAGGAAGTCAAAGTGCGGCTGGAGCAGCTTCTCGGCTTCAGGGGTAAGCGCGTAGAAAATGGTCTGGCCGGTTTTCTTTGTTGTCACAATGCCGCCTTCCTTCAGCTTGCGCAGGTGCTGCGAAATAGCGGGAACGGTCATCGCCAGAATGTCGCTTATGTCGCAGGGGCACAGCTCCCCTTCCTCTTTTAGAAGGAAAAGTACTTTCAGGCGAACTTCGTTTCCCGCCAAGTTAAGAACGCTGGCAAGGGAGCGGATAGGGTCTTTCAGTTCTTCCATTCTCGTCTTACATGCGCTGATTTGCTTCTGGTTGGCGTAAACCCTGATACAGGCTGACGGCTTCTCTTTCTCCATGGGTAAGGGTGTTTTTTCGGTACAGGTACGTAACACCGCAAATGTACGGCAAATTCAGTCTTTAAGAAAATACTTAAATACAGGCACTGCCTTACGCCATGTAGCTCACATCGGAAGCCATGGTAGGGTAGCTGAAAAGGAAGCTCTTCAGCTCTCTTGCCTTCATGCCCGCCTTCATCGCCACAGCAAAGACGTTTATGGTTTCCTCTGCCTGCGGCCCCACCAGATGCGCTCCAAGTATGCTTCCGTCGGATTTGTTCACCAGCACCTTGTAGGCGTAGGCATGGGCACGGTGCCTCCTGCCGTTAAACCACTGCCTTGCGTCATGCGTGTTCACCTTGTAGTCCAGCCCCTGCTCCTTCGCCTGCCTTTCGGTCAGCCCCACAGAGGCCAGTGGCGGAATGGTGAAGACGACGGTGGGAATCTCCGGGTAGTTCACCTTCTTGCTGTTGCCTTTGATGAGGTTTGCCGCCAGAAAATGACCTTCGTAAACAGCTACGGGGGTCAGGGGCAAGCCTTCTGTATCGGCCACGTCTCCGGCTGCATACACGCGTGGGTTGGAGGTGCTTTGCAGGTACTCGTTCACCTCAATGCCCTTCCTGTTATGCCTTACATTGCCCTTCTCCAGGTCAAGCTGCCCTACCTCAGGCACGCGGCCAATGGCGCTTACCACCAGTCCTGTTTCAATCGCCCCTGCTTCGCCTTTGAAATGAACTACAAACCCGTTTCCATGCTGCTCGATGCGCTCCACTTCGCAGTTCAGCTTCAGGTCTATGTCTGCATCCTTTGACACCCGCACCACTTCATCCACCATGTCCTGCTCAAAGTGCTTCAGGGGGCGGGGGCCATGCTCTACGATGGTGACGCGGGAGCCTGTGCGTGCGGCAAGGTGGGCAAACTCAAAGGAAATGTAGCCGCCCCCCAAAAAGGTAATGTGCCCTGGCAGCGCTTCAAGGTTCAGGAAATCGTCGCTGGTGATGGTGTGCTCTGCCCCTTTTGCGTCCAGCTCCCTTGGGCGAGCACCCGTGACAACCACTATCTTTTCAGCAGAAACTGTCTCTTTGCCAACCTGTAAAGTGGACTCGTCCAGAAAGGCGGCGGGGGCATGGTAGGTGTCTATGCCTGCTTTCTGAAAGCCCTTTTCCATGTTCTCCGGCACAGGGGCTGTGAAAGTCTCTTTGAATTTCATCAGCTCTTGCCAGTTCACTTTTACGTCTCCGGTGAGCCCTTTTCCAAGGTGCAACTGCACCTGCTGGCGCAAGGCTACGCCGTCAATGAGCACTTTCTTAGGATCGCACCCCCTTAGGGCGCAGGTTCCGCCGTAGGGCCTGAAATCGGTAATGGCAGTCTTTAGCCCTTTCTTCGCGCACTTTTTGGCCACGGCGGCACCGGCCATTCCGACACCAATTATAAACACGTCGTACTTTTTCATCGTTAGCTCGTACTATTCAGAGAGTATTTAAGGATTTACTTAAATACTTTATTAGCGGTAGTTTTGTTTAACTATTCCAAGAAATGGAAAAAAGGCCTACCCTAACAAAAGCAGTCACTTAAAACCACTTTACCACTATACAACAATCACGATGAAAGCAAACGAGATAAGAGACGCACTACGCAAAGAACAGTCAGAGAACATGGACAGAAGGAGGCAGCTTGTGCTGCTGTCAGCCGTCGGAATGGCAGATTTTAACCTAATTTCCCTATTACAGTCTGGCGTTGTCAGAAGGCTGCCTGACATTCCGTACCGGAAGGTGTTTGACACCAATGCCGTGAACACCTCCAAAGCGGCCTTTAAGATGGGAGTGCCCGATGCGGTAATCAGCAACGTGCTGTTCTCTGTTAAAATGGCTCTGGCCACAGCCGGAGGAAGCGAGAAGGCCAGCAGGAAGCCCATTTTTGATTTGTTGTTAGGCGCTGTGTCACTGGGGCACGCCATGGGCGCGGCGAAGATGACATATAGAATGTTATTTAAGCAGCAGAAAGTCTGCATTTACTGTCTTGCCGGTGCAGGCCTGATCTTTTCTTCTGCTGCTGTTATTGCCCCCACGGTAGCTAGCAGTGTTAAGAAAATCCTTAAATCTTAAAAGGTGTCTATCCTAAAGTACCTGTCTCATGAAACGGCCGTTTCTTGAGACGAACTGACTGAGGCTTCGCTGGCTTTGAAACAGTTGCTATTCTTTCTCAAATTGCCGTCTCATAAATCAAAAGGATTTTGCTATATTTGAGACGAGTAACTGAGACGGATTATGAAGATAGGCTACGCGAGGGTCTCGACCCTGGACCAAAAGCTGGAGCTGCAGCTCGACGCGCTCGCCCACTACGGCTGCGGGCAAGTATACAAAGAAAAGAAGTCGGGCAAGAACAAGGAGCGGCCGGAGCTGGAGAAGATGATCTCCCAGCTTCGGGCTGGTGACACGGTGGTGGTGTGGAAGCTAGATAGGCTGGGCCGCTCGCTCCGGGACCTGATCGACCTTGTGACCGAGTTTCGGGAGAGGGGGGTGGACTTTGTCAGCCTGCAGGACGGCATCAACACTGCCACCGCCACGGGTCGCTTTACTTTTAACATCTTTGCCTCCCTTGCAGAGTTCGAGCGCGAGATCATCCGCGAGCGCACCAAGGCCGGACTGGACGCGGCCAAGGCCCGCGGCAGGACAGGGGGGAGGCCGGCTGGTTTGTCAAAGGCGGCCCTGGAGAAGGCCAAGTCCGCCCGGATCCTGTTTGACACCGGCACCAAGACCGTGGAGGAGATCGCCCAGATCCTGAGTATCTCCAGGGCCACCTGCTACCG
>JAJLKL010000151.1:0-21098 GCA_033838975.1 Hymenobacteraceae bacterium
GTAAAGCTCCAGGTTGTCCGTGTAGTTGATCACGTCGATGTTCTCGTTCTCCAGCTCGCGTACGATGCTGTGGATACGGGAACCCTTCATGCCTACGCAGGCACCTACCGGGTCAATGCGGTCGTCGAAAGACTCTACGGCTACCTTTGCGCGCTCACCGGGCTCACGTACGATTTTCTTGATGGCGATCAGGCCGTCAAAAATCTCCGGAACCTCGTTTTCGAACAGGCGCTCCAGGAAAGTAGGAGAAGTACGTGAAAGGATGGTTTTAGGGTTTCCGTTCACGATCTCCACGCGCTGCACAACAGCTCTTACTACGTCGCCTTTACGGTAACGATCTTTCGGGATCTGCTCGCCCTTAGGAATCAGCAGTTCGTTCTCCTCCTGATCCAATAGCAGCACCTCACGGTTCCATACCTGGTATACCTCACCAGAGATGATCTCGCCAACCAGGTCCTTATACTTCTGGAACAGCAACTCCTTCTCCATGTCTTTGATGCGCTGGATCAGCGTCTGGCGGGCTGTAAGTACAGCGCGGCGACCAAAGTCCTCCAGCTGTATTTCCTCCGATACCTCTTCACCAATTTCAAAGTCCGGCTCTATTTTACGGGCCTCCGAAAGGCTGATCTTGTCATAGTCCCAGATGTCCTCAGAGTTGTCGTCCACGATCTCGCGGTTGCGCCAAATCTCCAGGTCACCCTTCTCCACGTTCAGGATGATGTCAAAGTTCTCGTCGGTACCCCACTTTTTGCGGATCATGGTGCGGAATACATCCTCTAGGATGCGCATCATGGTCGGGCGGTCTATGTTCTTGAATTTCGCAAATTCAGCGAACGACTCGATCAGGACTGAACTGTTCATTATTTTATCATTTAAAAGATATTACAACATTTGCTTTTACAATCTCCCCGAAAGGTATTTGCACAGGCTCATACGTTGCCTTCTTGCCTTTTAGTTTAGTTTCTTCCAGCAGGCCGATACCGGCTTCGGTAACCTCTTCCAGTTTGCCGGTTTTCTCGGTGCCGTCCTGCAGCTTCAGCTTCAGGTTCCGGCCGATATTGCGGCGGAACTGCTGCGGCTGCAGCAGCGGGAAATCCACCCCCGGTGAGCTTACCTCCAGTACATAGGCCACCTCCTCTCCGAAGGTCTCCTCAATTCTTTTGTTGATGCGGCGGCTGATGGTAGCACACTGGTCGATGGTGATACCTTGCTCGCCATCTGCCAGTACCGTGATCTTGGGTCTGGCCGGTGAGTCCGACACTGCTACATCAACAATGAACAGGTCGCTTTCCGGAAGGCTGGCTTCCGCCATCTCTCTTATGGTTTTCGCCGTGAGTGCCATAGCTTACAGGTTAAGAAATAAAGAAGGGGACTTCGTGTCCCCCGCATCTCCTTGGAAATAATGTCACAAATTTACTACAAAAACATTATATAAACAATACAGTTCGTTGCAGGCCTTACATTAATTTATTGTCATCATTCGATTTAAGGAGCTGCCGGTAAGACTTTAGCGGCCACAATGGAGAGTGGGTCTGTAGAGTCTAACATACAGAATACCGGTAAAGTTCGCCTTGGCCGAACTTGTTTTCTGAGGGGGTGCGGTGCGTTGTCGGGCGTGAGAGCAAGATATTCTGTCTGGTGGCGTAGGATAGATAAAGTCATAATTTGTAAGTTTGCTCTTGTGGCAGGTACATTCAAAAAAATACGCAGGCGGATCTGGCTCATCCTGAACATCGGGGTGGTGTTCTGGGTGCTGGCCGGTGCTTTCAGCATGCAGGTTCCGCCTCATGAGTTCTGGCCTGCGGGCTTTCTTGCCTTCTCGCTCCCCGCGGCGCTGGTGCTTAACTTCCTGTTCCTGCTTTACTGGCTGCTCCGCGGCTCCTGGTACCTGGTGCTGCCGCTGGCCGTAGTGGTGCTGGGCTGGAACTACTACGGCCGGCTGCTGAACATGCAGCTGGTAACTCAGGAGGTGCCCACTGAGGCAAAGACCCTGCACGTGCTCAGTTTTAACGTGCACATGTTCCGGGCCTATAAAGACGACAAGGACAGAGACGCCTCGGAGGAAATGATCGAGTGGATTGCTACCCATCCGGCGGATGTGTACTGCCTGCAGGAGTTCTACAACGACAGGGAGTCAACCGTGTACAACGCCATCAGCAAGATCGGGACGCGCTACGACAAATACAGGTATACCTCCGGGGTGCCCCGCAACAGGAACCAGGGAGAGTTTGGGGTCGCCATCTTCTCCAGGTACCCGATCGTGAACCAGGGGGAGATCCTGTTCGGGCAGGCGAGCGCCAACCGCGTGGCCTGGGTAGACGTGGATGTGAAGGGCGACACCGTGCGCGTGTACGCATCGCACCTGCAGTCGATGAGCATTAAGCAGGAGGATATTGAGAATACCTATACCGCCTTCGGAAATCAGGCGGAGATGGAGCGGGAGGGGCGGAACCTGGCACGGCGCCTGCGAAAAGGGTTTATAGCGCGTGGCCAGCAGGTAGAGGTGCTGCGGGAGCATTATACCTCGTCGCCCTATCCGGTGATTGTCGCCGGCGATTTCAACGACATTCCTTTCAGCTATACCTACCAGGTGCTGACAGGTGAGCTGATCAACTCGTTTGAGGTGGCCGGCTTCGGGATCGGGGCTACTTACAACGGACCATTGCCTTTCCTACGCATCGACAACCAGTTTTACAGCGACGGGCTGCGGGTGTACGGGTTTGAGACGCACCACGAGATGGGGCTCTCAGATCATTACCCGATCTCCGCCAGGTATGTTTTGGAGCCAAAGGCGGAAGATTAGCGTTAGGAGATAGGAGCCAATATTTATAGTTTTGAATCATCAACGGCCCGGACACAGAGGCCACTAACCTATAAGTGCAACGCCTGCGGGCGTTTATACTTTGAACCATGCAACAGAAACTTAACCTGTACAACACGCTGACGCGAAAGAAAGAGGTGTTTGAGCCGCTGCACGCCCCCTTTGTGGGCATGTATGTCTGCGGGCCCACTGTTTACGGAGAGCCGCACCTGGGCCATGCCCGCAGCGCCGTTACGTTCGACGTGCTGTACCGCTACCTGAAGCACCAGGGGTATAAGGTGCGCTATGTGCGTAACATCACCGACGTGGGGCACCTGGAGAACGACGCCGACGAGGGCGAAGACAAGATACAGAAGAAGGCCAAGCTCGAGCACCTGGAGCCGATGGAGGTCGTGCAGCACTACACCAACGTCTACCACGAGGAGATGCAGAAGCTGAACGTGCTGTCGCCCGACATTGAGCCGCGCGCCTCGGGCCATATCATCGAACAGATCCAGATGATACAGGAGATCTTAGACAACGGCCTGGCCTACGAGGTGAACGGCTCGGTGTACTTTGATGTGCCGGCCTACAACCAAGCGCATAAGTACGGCAAGCTTTCGGGCCGTGTGATCGAGGACCTGCTGAGCAACACCCGCGAGACGGAGGGGCAGGAGGAGAAACGCTCCCCGCTGGACTTTGCCCTTTGGAAGAAGGCCTCCCCGACGCACATCATGCGCTGGCCTTCGCCGTGGAGCGAGGGTTTCCCGGGCTGGCACCTGGAGTGCTCTGCCATGAGTCGCAAGTACTTAGGCACTACTTTTGATATACACGGCGGGGGCCTTGACCTGATGTTCCCGCACCACGAGTGCGAGATCGCGCAAAGCCAGGCCAGCAACAGCCACACCGACGCCGCGCGCTACTGGATTCACAACAACATGATCACGGTGAACGGGCAGAAGATGGGCAAGTCGCTGGGCAACTTTATTAACCTGAGCGAGCTGTTCAGCGGCAACCACGAGATGCTGGAGCAGGCGTACAGCCCGATGACGATCCGCTTCTTTATCCTGCAGGCACACTACCGCAGCACCCTCGACTTCAGTAACGAGGCGCTGCAGGCAGCCCGTAAAGGCTACACCAAGCTGATGAACGGCCTGCACGTGCTGGAGAAATTGAAGTACCCGGAAGAGCCACAGGAGATGGAGCCGAACGCCAAAGAACTGGTGCCGGATGCGAAGCTGAACGAGGAGATGCTTAAGCTGACGGAGGACTGCTACCGCGGCCTCAACGACGACCTGAACACGGCGCGTACCATTGCTTCGCTCTTCAACCTGCTCAAAAAGATCAACAGCCTGTACCTGGGGCAGATCAGGATGGAGCAGCTGACAAGAGGCACCTTCGACACCATCCGGGATACCTACCAGGAGCTGGTGCTAAAGGTGCTGGGGCTGAAGGAGGAGCAGCCGGGCAACGTGGAGGAAATGCTAGAGCTGGTGCTGGAGTTCTATAAAGAGGCCAAAGGAGCAAAAGACTACGAAAAGGTGGACGCGATACGCGCCGAGCTGAAGAAGCAGGGAATCGTGATCAAGGACCTGAAAACCGGAATAGACTGGGCTTATGAAGAGTAAAATGAACCTGTGGGCACTGCTGCTGGGCACCACCCTTGCCTTTGCCAGCTGCGACTCTGCAAGCAACGGCGGTAAGCCAGCGGTAGAGGCGGAAAAAGAAGAAACAGCCGTAGCGGCTCCCGAGTTTAACGCAGACACGGCCTATGCCTTGGTGGAGAAGCAAGTGGCCTTCGGCCCACGTGTGCCCAATACGCCGGCCCACTATGCCACCGGCGAGTGGATCATCAGCAAGCTGCGGGAGTACGGGGCAGACGTGAAAGTGCAGGAGTTTCAGATGCGTGCCTATGACGGCACTATGCTGAACCTGCGCAATATCATTGCTACCTATAACCCCAATGCGGCGAACCGGGTGTTGCTGGCGGCCCACTGGGATACCCGCCCTATGGCAGACAAGGCAGAAAAAGACCAGGATAAGCCTATAGACGGTGCCAACGACGGTGCCAGTGGGGTAGGGGTGCTGCTGGAGATTGCCAGAACCATACACCAGGCGCAGCAGAAACCGGATGTGGGGGTGGACATGATCTTCTTCGACGGGGAGGATTACGGGCAGCCCGACGACAGCGACCTGCCTTACCAGGACGATACCTGGTGCCTGGGCTCACAGTACTGGAGCAAGAACAAGCATGTGCCGAACTACAGGGCCAATTACGGCATCCTGCTGGATATGGTGGGTGCGGAAAACGCCAGGTTTGCCCGCGAGGGTACGTCCATGCAGTATGCCAAAGAGATTGTGGACAAGGTATGGAAGGCCGGCAACAGCATCGGGTACTCCGACTACTTCAGGTATGTGAACGCGCCGGCCATTACCGACGACCACAGCTACGTGAATGCCTGGGGAAATATCCGCATGATCGACATCATCGAGTACAACATGAACAACCCGGATGATTACTTCGGGCCGTACCACCACCGCCACACCGATACGATGGATATCATCAGCAGGAACACGCTGAAGGCCGTGGGGCAGACTGTGCTGCACGTGCTCTACAATGAGTAAGCTAAAGCCATAAAACAGCAAAGGGCGCTTTTCGAAAAGCGCCCTTTGCTGTTTTATGGCTTCTGGTGTTTTACTGCTGTGTCTGTTGTGCGCTGATCAGGTTGTCCTGGGCCATCCGGTTTACGGTGATCTCGGCAAACTTTTCAGCGGCTCTTCTAAGGCTGGACGGACTGTGGGATCTGGACTGGGCTGACCAGAGCAGTCTCTCTGTCTCGGCATCATACAGGTTTGTTTCCAGGAAGTATATTTTATCTTGGGTGTAGTAGCCGGGGTCGTACAGAGTGGGGTACCAGTGCGTGTAGTAGCCCCCGAACCTGCCGTACCAGCCAAAGCGTGTCATGGGGGCGTAGCCGTAGGTGCCCGGTACGTAGCGCGTTTCGGTCTCCTCATCTATCAGGGCGGCGGTCAGAATAGCGTCATAATTATCGCTCCTTATTTTCTCCAGCAGAAGCCCCACATCCGGGCCGCCGTCTCGGGTTCTCATGCGGGTCGGAGGAAAAATGTCGATGCTTCGAACGGCCTCAATTCCCTTTTGCTGTAGCTGCAGCTGCAGGTCGCTCTCTACCTCCTGCCGGGCCAGCACGTTGTCCGTCAGGGCTGCCACCACAATCCTGTTGTAGGTTTGCTGCGTTGCCTCCGGGGCTTTCCAGGAGCCGGTTATCCGAGTGGAAGAGGCGCAGCCGGAAAGGCCCAGGGCCAGTATAAATGCGGTTAATATAAATGATACTCTTTTCGAGTATGGGTTAAGCAAAGCTTTCATAGTTAATCGTTATTCGGGTTACACTTTCACTTTAATAACGAGTTTTCAGCGGTTTAGATATGAAGGGCAGCAGCGCAGCAGGACAGCCAAAAGTGCTTCGAGCGGAGGGGTGATTTCGCTGCAGCTGCGGCAGGTGTTTTATTTAAGGCATAAAATCCTTAAGTTGAGGTGCTAAACTAACCTAAACTTTATCACCCTAACCTTTATGAAACTCAACAAGCGATTACTGGCTACCCTGGGACTGGCGGCGTCGCTGGGCGCAGGCGCAGCCGTGGCGCAGGAGCAGCCGCACGTCTTTAAGGGAGGCAAGATCATCCCTGTTGCAGGGCAACCCATCGAAAACGGTGTGCTGGTGGTGCAGAACGGCAAGATTACGGCCGTGGGCACTGCCGATAAAGTGCGTATCCCAAAGAACGCAGTAGAATTTGACATGGCCGGCAAGGTGCTCATGCCCGGGCTGGTAGACACGCACTCACACCTGGGCGAGGGCTCCGGCGGCGACGGCTCTGCCGCCCTGCATCCGGATGTGCGCATTGTAGACGCCATCAACCCCCTCAGCGATACCTTCAAACGTGCTCTGGCCGGTGGTATTACGACCGTGAACGTAATGCCGGGCTCCGGTCACCTGATGAGCGGCCAAACCGTGTACCTGAAAATGCGCGACGGCAAAACCATTGGCGACCTGACCTTCTGCGAGGATGTGACCAACGGCATTTGTGGCGGTATGAAAATGGCCAACGGTACCAACCCCATGCGGTCGGCGCCGTTCCCGGGCACACGGGCTAAGTCTGCCGCCATGGTGCGCCAGCTGTTCCTGGACGCAGATGCCTATAACAAGAAAATAAAAGCCGCCAAGGGCAAGGCAGATAAGATGCCGGAGCGCAAGGCAAACCTCGACCCACTGGTGGAGATCCTGGACGGCAAGCGCATCGTGCACTTCCACACGCACCGCTACGACGATGTGCTGACGGCCCTGCGACTGCAGAAGGAGTTCGGCTTTAAGATGGTGCTGCACCACGTGAGCGAGGCCTGGAAAGCAGCCGACGAGATCGCCAAAGCAGGCGTCCCTGCCTCCATCATCACCCTGGATTCCCCGGGAGGTAAGGCAGAAGCCGTGGAGGTAAGCAACGCCAATGGCGCTGCGCTGGAAAAGGCAGGTGTACTCACCGCCTTTCACACAGATGACGGCATTACGGATTCCCGCCTGTTTATCCGGAGTGCTGCCCTGGGCGTGCGTGCGGGCATGAGCCGCGAGAAGGCGCTGGAGGCCCTGACCATCGCCGGTGCCAAAATGCTGGAGCTTGACAGCCGCGTGGGGTCCCTGGAAAAAGGG
Organism: Hymenobacteraceae bacterium; assembly: GCA_033838975.1. Lineage (GTDB taxonomy): Bacteria > Bacteroidota > Bacteroidia > Cytophagales > Hymenobacteraceae > Pontibacter. The sequence continues at coordinate 7,519 of JAJLKL010000151.1, forward strand.
AAAGACGCTGACTTTATTGTGCTGAACGGGGAGCCGTTCAGTGTGTACACAAAAGTGGAGCAGACCTGGGTAGAGGGGCAGAAGCGCTTTGACATCAGCAATCCTGAGGATAAGAAGTACGCTGTGGGAGGATATAAGGCCTACGATGGGGTGCTTCACTACCACGCACATTAAGGGAAGACACAAGACATTAGGTTCTAGACTCCGCACATGTGGTGACGACGGTTTTTCACTAAAAGTAGATCGTCTAGTGTCTAAAATCTAATATCTAACATCTAAAAAAGATCATCATGAAAAAACATATAAAATTAGGTGCTGCCATACTTGCCGGCCTGGCTGTAATCGGCGGGCAGCAGGCAGTGGCACAGATAGCCGTGAAAGGCGAAACGATCTATACCATGGCAGGTGCCCCCGTTAAAAATGGGGTGGTACTGATAAAAGACGGTAAGATAGAAGCTGTGGGCACCAACCTGCAGGTGCCCGCAAACTACAAAGTATACAATGCCCGGGTGGTGACGCCCGGTTTGGTGGATGCCCATACCTCGGTAGGACTGGCGGGTATCTACAACATCCCTGCGGACCAGCAGCAGCTGGAGAAAACGGCCCCTGTACAGCCCGAGCTGCGTGCCCTGGACTCTTACAACCCGAAAGAGGAGCTGGTGGAGTGGGTGCGGAACCACGGCGTCACGACCATCAACACGGGACACGGGCCGGGCGCCCTGGTGAGCGGGCAGACCATGACGATCAAGACTTCGCCGGCTGGCTTTGCCTCCTTACTGGATACCACCAGTATGATTGCCTTCACGCTAGGTTCTACAGTAGGGGATAACTACAACTCCCCGAAAACATCAGCCAAGGGAATGGCCATGCTTCGCTCTGAGCTGCAGGCGGCACAGGCCTACGCCAAGAAAGCGTCCAACGGTGATGCGAGCAAGCGGCCGGACCGCAACCTGAAGCTGGAATACCTGCAGGGGGTGCTGGAGGGCAGGTATAAGGCCCTGGTCACGGCTAACCAGGCGAACGACATCATGGCGGCGCTGCGCCTGGCCAAGGAGTTTAACCTGAACATGGTGCTGGATGGCGGGGCAGAGGCCTACCTGCTGGTAGATGAGATCAAAGCGGCCGGCGTGCCGGTAATCCTTCACCCAACCATGGCACGCGCCTATGGCGACGGCAAGAACATGTCGTTTGAGACGGCGGGGATGCTGGCCAGGGCGGGTGTGCCGGTGGCGATACAGAGCGGCTTTGAGCAGTATGTGCCGCGTGCCCGGGTTATCTTATTTGAGGCGGGAGTAGCCGTGGCCAACGGTATGAGCACGGAGCAGGCCCTGGCGGCGATCACGACCACCCCAGCTAAGCTAATCGGGCAGGAGAAGCGCATCGGTTCGCTGGAGAAGGGCAAGGACGCGGATGTGGTGCTGTTCGACGGCGACCCGTTTGAGTACACCTCCCACGTTTGCACCGTCATCATAGACGGCAAGGTGGTGAACGAGGAGTGTAAATAAGCACGCACACCAGGTATAACAGCGCCTGCCATCAGAAAAGCTGGCAGGCGCTGTTATTTTAAGGCAACTTTTTTAGCGATAGCAAGTATGTTTTTGGGGCTACTTCTTCTTGTTGGCTTAAGGCAGATACTGCCAGGCCTCGAAAACACGTTAATAAAGCACAAAACGACCTATACAAGATTCTATATTGTAAACCTAAAGTATATAGAGAATTAAATTTACTTTTATATTTGTATCACCAATTCAAAGTGTCTCTATCACAAAATAATAAGACAAATGACGTACGATAACATCGTTTCTTTACTTGGTTCTGAAGCAGAAAGCCTGCTGCAGTATGAAAGCAAAACTATTTCCAAAGAGCAGTTACATGCGCCGGGTCCTGACTTTGTAGACAGAATCTTCGCAAACTCTAACCGTAGCCCGCAAGTACTGCGCAGCCTGCAGCAGCTGTTCGATCACGGCCGTTTGGGTGGCACGGGTTACCTGTCCATCCTGCCGGTTGACCAGGGCATAGAGCACACTGCCGGTGCGTCATTTGCGCCAAACCCTATCTACTTTGACCCTGAGAACATCATCAAGCTGGCCATCGAAGGTGGCTGTAACGCGGTGGCTACCACGTTCGGTAACCTGGCCATGATGTCCAGAAAATACGCTCACAGGATTCCTTTCGTGGTAAAGATCAACCACAACGAGCTGATGACCTATCCGAACAAGTATGACCAGATCATGTTCGGCTCTGTGGATGAGGCCTGGAATCTGGGTGCTACCGCAGTAGGAGCTACCATTTACTTTGGCTCTGAGGAGTCTTCCCGCCAGATCATCGAGGTGGCCGAGGCTTTTGAGAGAGCGCACCAGCTGGGTATGGCTACTATCCTGTGGTGCTACACGCGTAACAACGCTTTCAAGAAAGACGGTGTGGACTATCACGTAGCGGCCGACCTGACAGCACAGGCAAACCACCTGGGTGTAACCATTCAGGCAGACATCATCAAGCAGAAGCTTCCTGAGAACAACGGTGGCTTTAAGGCGATTGGCTTTGGTAAGACGCACGAGAAAATGTACTCAGAGCTTGCCACCGATAACCCAATTGACCTGACGCGCTACCAGGTAGCCAACTGCTACATGGGCCGTGCCGGTCTGATCAACTCTGGCGGTGAGTCTAAAGGCGAGTCTGACCTGGCGGATGCAGTACGTACGGCTGTCATCAACAAGCGTGCGGGCGGTATGGGCTTGATCTCAGGCCGTAAAGCTTTCCAGAAAGACATGAACACAGGAGTGCAGCTGCTGAACGCAATTCAGGACGTGTACCTGGCTAATGACATTACACTTGCGTAATTAGTAGCAGAACTGCTGATTATTACATATTTTTGTGACCTGCTTTCGCTTAAGCCTCTAAAAGGCTGGCAGAAGCAGGTCACTTACTTTTTATACTTTGCCGGGTGGCAGGTATACATTAATAACTTAAAAGTGCAGGAAGCACGCTTTTATTTATGATGCCTTGGTTTAAAAGAGCAGATAAAGGAATTCATACACCTACGGAGCAAAAGAAGGAGACGCCGGATGGCTTGTGGTACAAATGCCCAAGCTGCAAAACCGTAACCAGTATGGCCGAGCACCGCAAGAACCTGAACACCTGTGTAAAGTGCGACTACCACGACCGCATTGGTTCTAAGGAGTACTTCGCTATCCTGTTTGATGACAATGAGTTTGTAGAGCTGGACGAGAACCTGACCTCAGGTGACCCGCTAAACTTCGTGGATTCCAAGCCATACCCGCAGCGTATTGCCGCCACGCAGAAATCCACCGGTCTGAAAGATGCCGTGCGCTCTGCCTACGGTAAAATGAACGGCCAGAATATCACGGTTGCCTGTATGGACTTTGCCTTTATCGGCGGCTCGATGGGATCAGTGGTAGGTGAGAAAATTGCCCGTGCCATAGACCACGCCCGCAAAACCCGTACTCCATTCCTGATGATCTCCAAATCAGGTGGTGCGCGCATGATGGAGGCAGGCTTCTCGCTGATGCAGATGGCCAAGACCTCGGCTAAGCTGGCGCTGCTGTCTGAGGAGAAACTTCCTTACATCTCTTTGTTAACTGACCCTACCACGGGTGGCGTAACGGCCTCTTATGCCATGCTGGGTGATTTCAATATTGCCGAGCCGGGTGCCCTGATCGGCTTCGCCGGTCCGCGTGTGATCAAGGAGACCATCGGCAAGGACCTGCCAAAAGGCTTCCAGAGCGCTGAGTTCGTGCTGGAGCATGGCTTCCTGGACTTCATTGTGGATCGTAAGCAACTGAAGCAAAAGATGAGTGACCTGCTGGGCATGCTGGCTACTGAGAACGGTAACGCCGCTGCAAAAGCCAGGACTGCTAAGACATCGAGTGTATCCTAAGTTAAGATAGGTATTTCCAAAGAAGGGCCTGTCAGTTTCTGCTGACAGGCCCTTCTTGTTTAGGTTGTCAGGCGTCTTGTAACGCTATTGGATCAAGGTCGTCTGCTCCGCTCGCCTCTGGTAAATGTGCATGACCGGGTGGCGTCCCGCCACGTTGCAAACAAGTATTAAGGTATGGGTTGAGTGGCTCAGGCTCATTAGAGGCAAGTGGGGAACTTTATTGCGCAAAGTTAACCCGGAGCTAATGTTGCATGTACTGGGGCCGGCAGTATGCAGGCCGGGGCGTGTCGTAGTTCCCCTTCCCTGCACATGATTCTGTCCTCCAGAAAAAGGATAAATAGTTATCGCCCCCTCATTTAAAGCTCTTGTATTATTCATCTGCGGTCTATCCTGACAGGGGATGTTATTCGGAATATTTTGAAATAAAATTGGATTGTTTGTATATAGGTGTTGTGGCATATAATTTTGGCATATGTCTTGCGTTTGCCCAGGTAAGCATGCAGAGACGCCTGCCTGTGTAACGAAAACCAAAAACACGAAAACATCAGTTTAAAAATTTACAAACAACACACGATTATGAAACTATTGAATCTATCTCTAAGCTCTCTACTGGCTGCTACCTTGCTGTTCACGTCATGCCAGTCCACTGCGCCAGTAGCTGGCTCTGGAGGTAACGGAACGACTACTGCACAGACAAAACCTGCTGAGGACGAGAAGAAGGGCATGAGCAAGACAACGAAGGGTGGCATTATTGGTGCCGGTTCTGGGGCTGTTGTAGGCGGTATTATAGGTAACAGACTTGGCAACACTGCCGCAGGTGCAATTGTGGGAGCTGCCGTAGGTGGTGCCACAGGAGCTGTTATCGGCAGAAGAATGGACAAGCAGGCCGAAGAGCTGGAGAAGAGCATGGAGAATGCCAAGGTAGAGCGTGTAGGCGAGGCCATCCGCGTGAACTTCGACTCTGGTATTCTTTTCGCGGTCAACTCCGCTGAGTTAAGCGCTAATGCAAAGAAGGATATTGAGAAGCTGGCAAGATCGCTGAAGGAAAACACAGGCACTAACGTGATCATTGAAGGCCACACTGACAACACCGGCTCCTACGAGCTGAACCAGAGACTCTCAGAGCGCCGTGCAGAGGCCGTGGCTGCTTATGCCCGCAGCCTGGGTGTGGAGGGTAGCCGCCTGCAGGCAAAAGGCTATAGCTACGACCAGCCTATTGCGGATAACTCCACTGCTGAGGGACGTCAGCAGAACCGCCGCGTAGAGATCATCATCATCGCAAACGAGGAACTGAAGCAGGCAGCTGAAAGAGGCGAAGTAAAATAAGCTTAATTCTGTAGAGCCGACTACAGTAGCATAAAGAGGCGCCCACTGGTCTTACCGGTGGGCGCCTCTGGTTTATACCGGCTTGCTCAGGATAACATCTGTTGCACTAAAAAACCCGGTCCAACCTGCTTCCGTTAAAGTATAAAGTATATATAATATAATGTGTTAGCAGTCAAACAACTAGCTGTTTTTTGGACGGAATCCTGAGGGGCGTAGCTGCTGCTGATGCCCTTGTACTAAAACTTTTTAAGTTAACGAGGAGTATTAAACTCAGAACTCAACAGTTCAATTAACGAGAATATAAGACAACAACTATGAAAAACTTTAGGATTAACCTTTCGATCATAGCCATTGTAGCCATACTCCTTTCATCGTGCGCCTCTGGCCGTGAAGGTGGTGGAATGAGCAGAACTGCCAAAGGAGGCGTAATAGGTGCCGGTTCTGGTGCCGTAGTAGGGGGTGTGGTAGGCAGAGTGGCCGGTAACACTGCCGCCGGTGCTATTATTGGTGCCGCCGTAGGTGGTACTGCCGGTGCCCTGATCGGAAGAAGAATGGACAAGCAGGCCGAGGAGCTGCAGCGGGACCTTGAGGGCGCTACCGTGGAGCGTGTTGGAGAGGGTATCAAAATCACCTTCGACTCCGGCATTCTGTACCCTGTAAACTCTGCGGAACTGCAGCCAAATGCTAAAACCGAAATTGCGCAACTGGCTACCACGCTTAAAAAGTATCCGGATACCAACATCCTGATCGAAGGCCACACCGACAATACCGGTACCCGCCAGATCAACCAGCCGCTTTCTGAGCGCCGCGCACAGTCTGTGGCCGACTACCTTGCCATGAATGGAGTTGACCGCAGCCGCATGACAACCATGGGATATGCCGACGATCAGCCGGTAGCCGACAACAGCACGGCAGAAGGACGCAGACAGAACCGCCGTGTAGAGATTGCCATCTACGCGAACGAGAAAATGAAAAGAGCCGCCGAGCGAGGCGAACTATAATATTTATGTGAACAGTGAACAATTGGTGATTTTTCCAGCCGTACCCTTGGTGCGGCTGGTTTTTTTTGCCTGTTTCCGGAGAGTCCGGACTGTTCTTCCGGCATCGGCAGCTCAGGTGGTGGCTCTGTTCGGTAGTGTATCGGTATGCTGCTGAAAACGTAAGGTTTCGGGTGAAGCTATTTCCTTACCTGGCGTCCTTTCAGCAGGAAAGTTACCAGCATGGCGACCAATGCGCCCAGCAGTGCCAGCGCCACGTCTTTTTGGGCATCCCAGATGTCCCCCTGCATCCCCAGGTAGTCCATGCCCTGCTGGTCGCCATCGTATACCCAGTCGGCCACCATCCACTCCACGATCTCATAAAGCGCACTGAGCGACAGGGTGATCTCCACCGGCATCAGGTAAGTTAAGAAAGGCCTCACCTTAAAAGCGTAGGCCAGCACCTCGTGCATGGGGTACGCCAGGAGCAGGCCAAAGCCCAGGTGCACAAGGCGGTCGTAATGGTTGCGGCTCTGGTTGAACTCGTTCTTCAGCCACTCTCCAAAGGGGTTGTCCGCATACTGGTACTGGCTGCCATACACGTGCAGCAGCAGAAAGAGGAATATCAGGGTGTAGCTAATGTCTGAGAACCGGAATATGTTGTAGAAAGCTACCAGGATAATGATGAGCGAAAGCGTGAGCGTGTTTTCCAGCAGCCAGTTAACCAAGTCCGGAGTAGTAATGCCTGTGTACACCCAGAAGGCTGTAAACAGCGCCGCATACGCCATGTGCAGCGGCTGTTGCCGAAAGGGTACTTTTACTTCAGGCTTGGTTATCATGGATATCATCTTACTTCAGGTTAGGCCGAATTGTTCCCGTTTTAACTTCTAAACCACGCGTATGGTTTTGGCAATTTGCCGCAGGCTCCATACCTGTAAGCTGGAAAACGTGGTAAAGGGAAACCCTGCCTGTTGCTGTACCTGTTCCGTGGCCGCTACCAGCCGTGGCGCAGAGAGGGGCTGTTGCTGCCGGCACGGTAGTGTGAAACGCGCGAAGCACTTGAAAAAGGAGGCTCCGGTACCTGGAGGTTACAGCAGAGGGAAGTAGTGCTATGCCATAAACTCTTTTTCGTAGAACACCAGGCGGATCGGGTTATCGGCCGGGTTCTTGGTGGGGTCGCAGTGGTAGCCAAACATGTCCAGGCCGTTTAGGTAGGGCAGCAGTTTCTTGTAGTAGGTATGGCCCGTGTTCTCGGCGTTGAAGGTGATGTCATGGAACACGCAGGTTCTCTTGGAGGGTAACTTGTTCAGCTTTTCGAACAGTGCCTCCGGTTTGCCCAAGTCTCCGGAGTACACAAGGCGGGTGTCATCCTCATCAAAGATATAGCTATAGGTTTGCATGCCCTCTGAGTGCATGCCATAGGTGTCTACAGCCGTGATACCCTCAAACTGCTCCAGCGGCACAAACTCCGCGTACTTTTCCGGGTCTTTGGCCTGTATCTCCAGAAACCGCATAACCTGCTGCCTGAAGTGCTCGGAAGGGTACAGGATAACCGGCGGTTTACTTTTCTCCATGATCTTCTTGTACAGCAGGAGGTTCGCAAGGCTACCACAATGGTCGTTGTGCAGGTGCGTGAGCAGGATATGGTCCACCCTCTGGATGAGGTTCTTCTTTACCAGCGCAGGAAAAACGGTGAAGCCGCAGTCGATGAGCAGGTTTTTTCCCCTGAACTCCAGCAAAGCGGCAGAGTTGAGATAGTCGGTGTCGAACGCGCCGCCGGTACCTAAGAATTTAATTTGCATAGCAGTAGTTTAAAGTGCCAACACGGGCTGTATTTCAAAGCTACAGGTATAGCGTTAAACTGTTAAAATGGTTTTATATAAAGTTATATTTGTTCCGGGTGGAGCGCTAAGCTAGCCATTTGATAAATGCTTGCAAATCAGTGCTATACCGGCGGTGCATTTTCGGGAGTTAACAGAACTACAGCAGGTGCGTAAACAGAAAGCTATTAACCCTGTCTGCCTATGGATGCGCACGAATTACCTGCTGAAGAAAAAGCTTTGCTGGCACACGAGCTCCTGAACCAGGCTTATAAGCGGCTGAGGCTGGAGCCCCGGCGCAGTCATATGCATGAGCTTATCTCCACCATGCTGTCGCACCGCACCAATCACAAAGACGAAGAGAAGGCCTATTATACGATGCTGGAGCGGTTTGGGGACTGGGAGGGAGTCATGAATGCGCCTTTTGAGGAACTGGCCGATGCCATTGCCACGACGCGTTACCCCGGGCAGAAGGCGCCGCAGATACAGCAGACACTGCGGATTATTAAAGAAGAAAGAGGCGAGATCAACATCGATTTCCTGGAGGATATGCCGGTGGAGGAGGCCATGGCCTGGCTGACCAGATTGCCGGGTGTCGGATTAAAGACAGCTACTCTGCTGCTGCTCTTCAACTTCAAAAAGCCGGTGATGCCCGTAGATACGCACGTGTTCCGGGTAAGCCAGCGGGTGGGGCTGATAGGCGCGAAGGTTACGGCCAATAAAGCACACGACCTGCTGCTGCAAATGCTTCCCGAAGACCCGGTGGAACTATACAATTTTCACATCCACATGCTGCGCCACGGGCAGCGTATCTGTACTTTCTATAGTCCTAAATGCGAGAAGTGCGTGCTCAACAGCATCTGCAATTATTACCAGGATGTGCGGCAGAAGGGGATAGACAAAGCGGCGTGAAAGCCAAAAGGACACCCATAGGTATAGGCAGCAGACTAACGTAGCAGCAATAAGCATCCTGTGGCTCTACGGGCCTTTAGTTGCTCTTCTTCCAATCCCAGAGCACGATGCTCCATTCAGTTTTATCAGGTGAGGTATAGCGATGAATTTCTTTGAAGCCTATTCTCCTGTGCGCATTCAAAGAGCGTACATTTGTACTTGCTATTTCTGTGATAGCAAAATCATACCTGCCCTGGAAACGATGTTTATAAGCCGCATAGCAGCCATCCAATATACCCTGGCCTCTGTACTGTGCCTCCACACAAACCTGCCCGACCACCAGGTAGTTGTAAGCTGAAATTGTTTTACCAGCAAAGGAGAGGCTGTTAAATACTTCAAACATAGGTATCAGGATCGGGAAGTCGAATTTTGACTGATCGGTCATTGCAAGAAGGTAGGCCACTACTCTACGCTCATCTTTTGCTATGATGTGCTTCTCAATGTCATTAAGTTGCTTAAGCTCATCATAGCTATGCCTTACAGTTACAAAGCCCTGGCTCTTGATCTGCTCATTGGTTAAGGCTTCAGGAGTGTTCACTTTCTGTAAAGCCAGTATGCCCAATAAGTCTTCTTTCGTGTTTGAGGTAGTGTATGCTATCATACAAACTTGGTGCAGGGAGAACCCGAGTTAACAATAGTGAAGCTTTACCCCGGCCTCGCTAACCTGTAGCTCTGCCTCCCGACCACACACCAGTGCCAGGTTCAGCGGCTCATGGCCCACCGGAAAGCCAAAGCAAACCGGGTAGTTATACTTGCCCGCATGCTCCAGGATGATCTCATTAGCCGTTTTGCCAAAAGGTACAGGCGTATCGTTCATGTCGCTCATGTCGCCTACGATAAGGCCGGCCAGGTTTGCCAGTTTGCCGCTGCGGTCCAGGTGCACCATCATGCGGTCTACGTGGTAAAGGTACTCGTCCAGGTCCTCCAGAAACAGGATCTTGCCAGCCGTGCTGATATCGGAGCGGGTGCCGGTGAGCGTGTGCAGCATCGACAGGTTGCCGCCTACCAGCTGGCCCGTGGCCGTGCCTGTGCGGTTGAGGGCGTGCGGGGAGGTGGTGTAGTGCAGCTCCTCGCCAAACAGCAGCCGGCGCAGCGTCTCGATCGAGTCCGCGGTGCCCTCCTTCGGGAAGAGCAGCGGCATAATGCCATGAATGCTCTCGATGCCGAGGTTGTGGATATGGCCATGCAAGGTGGTCACGTCGCTGAAGCCCACTACCCACTTTGGCTGCTGCTGAAACTTAGTGAAATCGACCTGGTCGATGATGCGGGTGGTGCCGTAGCCGCCGCGGGCGCAGACAATGGCCTTCACGCTTTCATCGTCCAGGAACTGCTGCAGGTCCTGCAGGCGCAGGGCATCGTCGCCGGAGAAGTAATTATAACTGGCCCCTATGCTTTGGCCCAGTTCTACCTCCAGCCCCCAACTCTCAAAGATCCGGATCGCAACCTCTATTTCGGGAAAGGTTATTTTACGGGCAGTGGCAGTTATGGCGATTTTGTCGCCGGGGCGAAGGCTTGGGATCATAGCGGAATATGTTTTTGGTTAAGGCTAAGTTATGGCTTTTTATGTAAAATTTGCGCGCCTGCCTTTTTTTGGCCAAATTCGGAACCTCTTTGTGTTGGGCCCTCCCTGATGGTGTAGTGCCTAAGCCCATGAGCTGCAAAGAGTTTACCAACCAAATTTTTATGACGCAAGTACGAGAGAAGAAATCAGGAGTAGATAAATTCCTGTCAGTGGTGGAGCGCATAGGTAACGCGCTGCCGCACCCTGCCACCCTGTTTGCCGGCTTTGCCCTGCTGGTCGTGATCCTGTCGTGGGTGGCCAGCCAGTTCGATATGGCCGTAACGCACCCCGGTACAGGCGAGACCGTAACACCGGTTAACCTGCTTTCAACAGAGGGGCTGCACATGATCCTGACCCGCATGGTCACGAACTTCACCGGCTTTGCGCCGCTGGGTACCGTACTGGTTTCTTTGCTGGGTATAGGTATAGCGGAGGGTACGGGCCTGATTGGGGCTGTCCTGCGCCTGGTGGTGCTGTCGTCGCCAAAGCGCCTGCTCACGTTCGTGATCGTGTTTGCAGGTGTAATTTCAAATACAGCCTCTGAGGTAGGCTACGTGCTGCTGGTGCCTTTGGCTGCCGTTATCTTCCTGGCTGCCGGGCGTCATCCGCTGGCGGGTCTGGCTGCTGCCTTTGCCGGTGTTTCCGGGGGCTACAGCGCTAACCTGCTGCTGGGCACCGTGGATCCGCTGTTGGCAGGTCTGTCTACGGAGGCGGCCAAGATCATTGACCCGAACTACATCGTGAACCCGGCAGCAAACTACTACTTCATGTTTGTCTCTACCTTTATCATCGCGGCCCTGGGTACTTGGGTAACGGAGAAGGTCGTGATCCCGAGGCTGGGCGAATATGAGGGAGATGAGAAGCCTGAGCGAATCGACAGGCTGAATGCCGACGAGAAGCGCGGCTTGCTGTACGCCACACTGGCTATCCTGGCCTCCATTGCTTTTATCCTGGGCGGCCTTTTGCCGGAGGATGGCTATTTGCGCAACCCAGAAACGGGGGAGGTGCTGAACTCGCCGTTCATGTCGGGCATTGTAGCCTTTATCTTCCTGCTTTCTGCTATCGCCGGTATCGCCTACGGTGTCGGGGCCAAGACCATCAAAAATGACAGCGATGTGATGCGTGGCATGTCCAAATCAATGGAGACGCTGGGGTCTTACATCGTGCTGGTATTTTTTGCTGCGCAGTTCGTAGCCTACTTCAACTGGACAAACCTGGGGCTCATCCTGGCCATCAATGGGGCCGATGTGCTGAAGACGATGGGGCTAAGCGATATACCGCTGATGGTGATGTTCATCATCGTAGCTGCCCTGATCAACCTGGTAATGGGTTCTGCCTCTGCCAAATGGGCCATCATGGCGCCAGTGTTCATCCCGATGTTCATGCTGCTGGGCTACTCGCCGGAGTTTACGCAGGTGGCTTACCGTATCGGAGACAGTGTGACGAACATTATCTCTCCGATGATGTCTTACTTCGCCCTGATCGTGGCCTTTATCCAGCGCTACGACAAGAAAGCCGGTATCGGTACGGTTATCTCTACCATGCTGCCTTACTCGGTGGTGTTCTTCATTGGATGGGTAATCATGCTGATCATCTGGATTCTGCTGGAACTGCCGATCGGCCCGGGCGCAAACCTGTACATGCCGAACTAGTTTCACAACAGGTATAAACAACAGCGGCGGCCTCATGGACTGAGGCCGCCGCTGTTGCTTTTAGGGGTGTGCGCCTACTATTGGATCAGCTTATACCCCACACTTAGCAGGTACTGCTGGTTGCTGAGTTTGAGGCTGCTTTGCTGGGCCACATCGGTGTACTTCCTGCTGATGCGCTCATAGCGGAGGTCCAGGGTAAGGCGTGAGATGTCTACCCCTACACCCGCTGTCCAGCCCCAGTCGGTTTCGTTCAGGTACTCGTCAATGGTTTTCCCTTCCTGCCGTGCGCTCAGCAGTATGGAGGCCACAGGGCCCGCCTGCAACCGGATCAGGTTTGCCAGGTTGTAACCTGCCTGTAGGGGTACATCCAGGCGCGTAAAGGTAAACTTCTCGGTATGCGCTGCTCCTGCATTCCGGCTGTCGAAGAGCTCGATTCTGCCGCCGGTGGAGGACAGGAGCGCCTCTGGTTGTACAAAGAACCCCAGTACCTGAAGCCGGGTGAAGGCCCCGGCATGGTACCCTGTGATGTTCTCGGGGTCGCGGTACTGCCACGGATCATTGCGTACTTCCTTCACATCCACATTGGTGGCACTTATACCACCCTTGATCCCCAGGGTAAATGATTGCGCCTGTGCTGCCATGCTCAGGGCAACGAAGGTGCATATAGTTAACAGGAAAGTTCTCATAGCTATCGGGTTAGGTTATACATTATTACCTCTGTACAGGTAGAGGCATAACGAACGACAAATAGCTTTTTAGTACACAGTCCTTTAATTATAGGGTATAGGAAGTGTTTGTTTGGTACTATTATATGTTATACATGGCTTTGAAAGGGGAGGGGCAGGAGAGCAGGCACCTGTATACTCAGCTATCCGCTTCCTGGTCGGGATGCAGTGCTTTCAGGATGTAGTTCGTGATCAGGTGCTCTACAGGCTGGTGGCTGATGTGGTGGGGCCTGTTGTTTCGGGCTGTAAACACGATGACCGTGTTCCAGTCGGGCAGCACATAGATGTACTGTCCGCCGTAGCCCTGCGCCGAGTAGCCAAAAGGCCTGATCCACCAGTGGTAACCGTAGGGGCCGTCCTCCTGATCGAACCGGGTATAGCCCCTTGTCGATTGCTCGATCCATCCTTCCGGCACAAGTTGCCGGCCGTTCCACCTGCCTTTCTGCAGGCAGAGTTGCCCGATCATGGCCATTTCGCGTGGTGTCAGCTCCAGCCCTACCCCGCCGTGATTTAGGCCGTCCCTGCCGGCCTTCCAGCCGACCTGCTCCAGGCCCATGGGGGTAAACAGGTGCTCCCTGGCAAATTCAAGCGGCGACTTGCCTGTCGTTCTCTGCAAGGCTCCGGCTACAAGTTGGCTGCTGCCGGTGGAGTAATGAAAGTGGCCGCCGGG
>JAJLKL010000152.1:0-5208 GCA_033838975.1 Hymenobacteraceae bacterium
GTGCCGTCTGGTAACAGCTGCAGAATGCGCGCCTCCGGAGCGCGGGCCGGTTTGGTTCCGTAGGTATGTCCGCCTGCCTCGGCAATATAGGTGTTCCCCTGCTCATCAAAGGTGACATCCACAGGGTATGTCAAGCCTGTGGCTACCGCTTCGATGCTGAACCCACTAGGTACGACAATGTCTGCCGGGGTAATTTCCCGCTTGCTATCCTGCACTACCGCATTTTCAGCTGCTTCTGCATCCTCATCGCCGCGTTGGCTCTCAGGATTGTTGCAGCCTGTAAAGCTAAAGCCAGAAAGCACAATAAATACCATGTACAAATGACGCATAATAGAACTTATTTAAGGTTTTATACTTGCTAAGATGATGGTACTCCTTCTCAGCTATGAAAAACTTACAGGTGGGCGCAAGCTTACTTACTAAGCCAACAGCATGTTTGTTTTATATATTAGTATATGAAATTTATATATTTTCCGGATTATTGTATAAGATAGACCTTTCCGGTGTTTCCTACAGGGCCTGCCTTGTCTGTAGTCAACAGGTACACTTCTCCGCTGTTGTCCTGCCCAAAACCCAGCAGGTAATGGCCTAAAGAAGCATCTGGCATACCCTGGAAGTGCAATTTTCTGTAGTTCCAAGGGCCCTGTTCCCCAGTCACTTCAGCGGAAAACACAGCGCCGTCGGGCTTCTCGTGATGCTGCGTCCACACACCGAACAGATAGTTGCCTCTAAGGTTGGCACGCACGCTGCCCCTGTACACGTATCCGCCAATGCCTACAATGCCCAAGCCTTCCTGCGGATAGGACATGCTGTTCTTGAACTCGATCACGGGGTCTATGAACTCGTTGCCCAAGCTGTCTTCCTCAGGACAACTTTCCAACGGTTGCTTGTTGTTGGCTGCGTTAAAGCAGATGGTGCCTTCCTTTACATTCCAGCCATAGTTACCGCCTTTCCTGATCACGTTGATCTCCTCGCGCAGGACCTGACCGGCATCTCCGGCTATCAGCATGCCTGTTTCCCGGTCAAAGGAAAAGCGGTAGGGGTTGCGCAGCCCAAAAGCGTAAATCTCCTTCATACCCCTTTTGCCGTCAGCAAAGGGGTTGTCGGATGGTACGCTGTAGGGTGAGCCGCTATTAACGTCGATGCGCAAGATGTTTCCGAGCAGGTTCTGCGTCACGTCCTGACCGTTGCCCCCTTCGTTCTTCTCATACCAGTCCTGCACATGGCCGGTGCCAATGTCGTTTTTGTTCCCGCCATCACCTATGCTGATATATAGGTAGCCGTCCGGTCCGAACATGAGTGTGCCTGCGTTATGGTTGTACTGCGGCTGGTTTACCTGCATCAGTATTTTTTCAGAGGCAGGGTCGGCTTTTTCCCGATTGCTTCCTGTTGCCACATACTCTGCTATAACGCTGGTGTGGTCAAAGCTCTCGGGTGCAGACTGTTGCAAGGGAGCGCTATAGTACACGAAGAACCTGCCGTTGCTCTTAAACTCCGGGTGGAAGGCAAGGCCAAGCAACCCACGTTCCTCATGCTCCGGTTTTAAGTTGACGATCCTGCTCTTGAGGTCAAGGTAAGGCTCTGGCTGCAGTTGTCCATCTTTCACCACGCGCACTTCCCCTATCTGGTCGAGGATGAAAAGCCTGTCATCATTAGGCGGCTGCGTCAGGAAAACGGGTGAGACAAGATCAGAGGCTATTAATTGCAGCCCCACCGAATCGACCATCACCTGCTCTGCAGATACAGTAGTCGTGTCTGTTGCTTCTTCGGTGGTAGGCGTTGATGTGCAGGAGAAGCAAAACAGCAAGCCTGCTACAGCGTAGAGTATAACGTTTTTCATAGATTACACTTTTATAGTAAAAAATTTCACTCACTACAGTACTTACAGAGGTTAACCCTTTAAAGTTATCCTATGCTCTTAAGCGGCAACTGTACCTCTTAGGGACCTGCCTAGCACTCTTACTACTAAAAGTTTGTCAACAGCGTAAATGTACTATCCGGCTATTGAGCATCGAGTGGACGGCCAAATGGTCACAGAAGAAAGAAGCGCTTATCAACCAC
Source organism: Hymenobacteraceae bacterium (assembly GCA_033838975.1). Taxonomy (GTDB): domain Bacteria; phylum Bacteroidota; class Bacteroidia; order Cytophagales; family Hymenobacteraceae; genus Pontibacter. The sequence continues at coordinate 2,062 of JAJLKL010000152.1, forward strand.
TACCGCTCCGTCTGCTTTCCACTGCTTCTGCTCAGGCACCTGGTTGTAGATCGGCAGATCCTTTTCGTTGAAAGCAGATAATTTTGTGTCGCAGCCAGAGGAGGGCCATTCTTTCACCACTACATTTTGGTATTCATCCTTTTGGTGGCTTCGTTACCTTTTAAGCGTAACGTGGCGTTTGATTCGGTGAGTTGTATTGATTTCATATTTCTGCTGCTTGATCAGACATAGGATGCTCCGTTGTTTCCTGCCTGAGCACTTCCTTCTATTCGCGTTCGGTGACACTGCCCCAGTACCTCCTGTACCCCACTTCGTCCGTTGTATGCTGTATAGGTTCTAGTTCTGGAGCGACCTATAATAAGGCTGCTTCCAGCACTTCGTAAGGCCTGTAGCCTACAGTCAGAACGCCCTTGCCTTCTCCTCCGCGTTTCATCGTCAGGACCGGAGACCTAGTGATGTTGTGCAGCCGCACCTCCAACAGATTTTTCTCAAAAGCCTTGCGTGCAGCCGGGCTTCCCATGTCGTGTTGCAGTTTTCCAATGTCCAGCAGTTCTTTACTTTCCTGGCTCAGCTCCTCACCTATTTGCTCTAGCACCCACCAGTCCGACACATCTTTTCCGTGCAGTATCAACGCCTCACGCAATTCATTTCGCAGGGAATACTCAGAAGGGTAAAGGAAGAAGGCATAGCGGTGCCTGCGTCGGAGTCTTTCAACTACCTGCCCGGCAAAGGGCTTGAAGGCAAGGTGGAAGGCCGGGATGTGAAGGTGGTGGAGCCTAACTACATCAAAGAGTTTAACATACAGGTGCCTTCAAGCGAAGCGGAAGAAGGCGTGGAAACAGTAGTGTACACGCTGGTAGAGGGGCAGCCGGTGGGCTACATCACCATGCGCGACCAGATCCGCGAAGAGTCGGCCGAAGCCATACGCGTTCTGAAAGAGAACGGGATCAAGAACCTGCTACTCACCGGCGACAACGAGCGGGTAGCCAAAAGCGTGAGCGATAAGCTGCAGATGGACGGCTACCTGGCCAACGTTCTGCCGCACCAGAAACAGGAAAAGGTAAAAGAACTGCAGGCACAGGGAGAGTTTGTGGCCATGACAGGTGACGGCGTAAACGACGCCCCTGCCCTGGCGCAGGCCGATGTAGGCATTGCCGTAGGGTCCGGCACCGACGTGGCCGCCGAAACAGCCGACATTATCCTGGTGAACAGCAACCCGCAGGATATTGCCTCCCTCATCCTCTTCGGCAAGGCTACCTACCGCAAAATGATCCAGAACCTGATCTGGGCAACAGGGTACAACGTGATAGCGCTGCCTCTTGCAGCCGGTGTGTTGTATCAGCAGGGCATTATGGTATCGCCAGCAGTCGGAGCGGCTTTAATGAGCCTGAGTACTGTTATCGTAGCCATTAATGCACAGCTGCTGCGGAGGGAGATAAAGTAGGATAGGGCTTAGAGCCATACATAACAGGAAACATTCACCAATAAGAAACACAGCTATGAAAAACACAGCATTATTTACCTTAGCGACTCTCCTGTTTGCCGCAGTTGGCTGCCAGCGTGAAGCTACAGTGCAGGAGGTAATGGAAACAGAGGAACAACGCAAGGAGGTTTATTCTATGATAATGGATAACCCCGAGATGCGCCAGGAGATGATGCAAATGATGCACGCACACCCGGAGGGTGGCATGATGATGGGCCGGGGGATGATGGGCCGTGGCCGCATGATGGGAGACACTACCATGACGATGGGTGACACTGTCATGATGGGAGGCATGGACCGTCAGCAGATGCGCAACATGATGCAGCAAATGATGGCTGCCTGCGCCGAAGACTCTGCCAACTGCAATATGATGTCTCAGATGATGATGAACCACCGCCAGATGATGCAGGATATGATGCGGCAAATGCGCCGCCAGAACGTGATGGATGACGCCTGCTATCAGCAAATGATGCAGAACATGAGAAATCAGCAACCGTAGTTTTCCCGAACATACAGCTTTAAATCTATGTAAACTTAACTTGTAAGTACACATAGAGCTATGAAAACAAAGAAATCAATCTTAATCCTTGTGCTGCCGCTGCTTCTGGCATGGTCAGCGGCGGCACAGGAGCACGAGCACCACAAGCCTAAGCAGGACACAACCAAAATGAACGTGCAGCACCAGGAGCACGCTGCTATGCAGCATGGAGCTATGCCTATGTCGCATGCCTTCTCACGAAACCTGCCCATGAACCGGAATGGCTCCGGCACTGGTTGGCTACCCGACTCCTCTCCTATGTATGGCAATATGTTTCATGCCGGCGACTGGATGCTGATGCTCCACTACAACCTTTTTCTCCGGTACAACAAGCAGGATGTATTCGAAAGCGGCAACCGTGGCGATACTCAATTCGATGCCCCCAACTGGGCCATGCTGATGGGCCAGCGCTTCGTGGGCGACAGGGGGCTTTTCCGCTTCAGCAGTATGATCTCCTTGGATCCTCTCACCGTTGGCGGCAACGGGTATCCCCTGCTCTTCCAGACAGGTGAGACATTTGAAGGAGAACCATTGATCGACCGGCAGCACCCGCACGATCTCTTTAGCGAGCTCTCCATTGGTTATACACATATGCTTTCAGAGGATGCGGATATGTTTCTGTACCTGGGCTATCCTGGTGAGCCTGCCCTAAGCAATGTCGCCTTTATGCACCGGCCTTCCGCTCTTAACAACCCGGATTCACCCCTTGGCCACCATTGGCAGGATGCTACCCACATATCCTTCGGTGTTGCTACACTTGGTTTCCGCTATAATAACTGGAAATTGGAAGGCTCCTCCTTCACAGGCCGTGAGCCCGACGAGGAGCGTTATGATTTTGATAAGCCCCGCTTCGACTCACGCTCCCTACGCCTTACTTATAACCCCTCGGAGAACTGGAGCCTGCAGGCATCCCATGCTTTTGTAAAAAGCCCGGAGGTAACTGAACCCGATGAAGATGTTTATCGCACCACAGCTTCTGCCTTGTATGGCAGAGACCTCGGAGGCGATAACCGCTTTTTCACGACATCCCTGAACTGGGGTTTCAACTATGTAGATGCCCATCATAAAGAGCACTCTTTTCTGCTGGAGTCTAACCTGCAGAACGACAGGTTTGCCATCTATGGCC
>JAJLKL010000153.1:0-26939 GCA_033838975.1 Hymenobacteraceae bacterium
GGCATCCAAGGCTGCGTTTGCCGATATCTGGAAAGATGCCGCAGTCAGCGAGGTGCTCTGGTCGGTTTCCTACAGCGCGGGGCAGGGGAGTCCGTCAAACAGCCTGTATTACGCTCCAATCAACTGTAACGGTTACAGGCATGCTGACACCCTGGAGGCATTGTACGATCAGGTAAACGATATCCGGGGCCCGGCTTACTTTGGTACTGCCGTCCGATCCGGTACTGAGCGGCGCATCGTTGCCAAGCACCTGGGCCGGGGCACGGCAAAAGACAACCTGGTGGATTGGAAGGTTTTCAGAACGGGCGAGATGTATTTGATTCGCGCGGAGGCCAGGGCGATGCAGGCAGGAAAAGAGCCGTTGGCACTGGAGGACCTGAACGCATTGCGCGCGGCCAGGATCAGCAACTACGTGCCGGTCGTGCTGTCGGGGCAAAGCCTGCTGGAGGCAATTGCCCAGGAGCGCCGGAAAGAGCTTTTTGCCGAAGGCCACCAGTGGTTTGACATCAAGAGAACCACCCGCTCCATTGAAAGGGAGGACTGTGGGAGCGCCTCCAGGTGCAGCCTGGAGGCAGGCTCCCGTGCATGGGCCTGGCCCATACCGCAGGGAGAAATCATTGCCAACGCTAACATCCGAGGGCAGCAAACGCCCGGGTATAATTAATTGACCATGGGTTGAAAAGTAAACGAGGTTACCTGGTGGGGTAGCCTCGTTTTTTATGGCCTACAGTTGCAAAAGCCGTGAAGCTTTCGAGCACTTGGAAACCAGATGGACTGACGCACTTTTGCGAAAACACATTTTGCATGTCTAACAGTACGTGGGGCATAGATGTAAGACAGCAATCCGCATGAGGCTCAAGGCATGGGGAATGCAGGAAGTGGTAGCCTGCTTAGGTACCTGGAGCGGCCGTAGGGGTGCCTTATATGCACCTTTTACCATGGCTGGTGGTGTCGGTGCCTTTTAGCGCCCTGTGTCGAAGGCAATAGTACTTTCCATATGAAAATAAAAACCATTCTACAAAGTCTCATGCCTGTGCCTTTCTTGTAAGTGAAGTGAACGAGATTATTAAAACTTCCATATCCGTTTTACCCATAGCCTGTTAGGTTATTTAACCGGGCTGGATAGCTTTCAGGCCGGGTAAACAGGTGTAGCAAAGTTCCTGAATCGGGTAATAGGATCTATTGTAATATTCTGTTGTTTTGATACATTTGCAGGACAAGGGATTAGAGATACATTAACACTTTCCTTTTTTCGATGACCATCGCAGCTTCTGTTTCGTCTTCCCTGTACAGCGGGAATTGCCAAATCCTGCACGTGAACAGTGATAGCTGTGCTATACTGGAGGAGATCAAGAGTGAGAACTGCATCATGAGTACCCTCTCTTCTAACCTAACTGCCGCTTTAAAGCCCCGGGGCCTGGCGTTGAAGTTCACGGCGCAGGGACTGGAGACCTATCATTTTCAGAACAGGCAATACAGGCTTTCCAGCGGCAAGTACCTGCTCGTGAACGAATCTGTTCCGACCATGGAGGTCGTTATACAGGATGTCGCCACCTGGGGAATGTGTGTTGACCTGGATGCACGCCTGGTCGATGAGGTGCTCTACCAGATGCTGTATCCGGATGACCTGGATGGCTATCGGCAGCTTAACAGGTACTTTCTGTCTCCTGAAATATTTGTTCGCGAGGCTACAGCCAGTGACAGCATGAAAGCCCTGTTAGAGAAGTATATCTCAATTTCCCTTACTGCCAGGCCGGAGAAGCCGGCGCTTGAGCTCATCTATGATCTGGTGTTACAGCTTGTTCAGGACAATACGTTCCTGGTGGATTCGTATTACCGGTTAAAGCTCGCCAGGTTGTCTACGCGCAAGGAGTTGTTCTACCGCCTTTTAAGAGGAAAGGAAGTACTGGAAGATAGTGTGCTCCATCCCATAAGCATCAAAGAGGTCGCCGATGAGAGCTGCCTGTCCGAGTTTCGTTTTTATAAATTGTTCAAGGAATGCTTTGGTCTGAGTCCCTATCAGTACCTGGTAAACAAGCGAATAGCCGCCAGTCTGCAATTAAGAAAATCCGGTCTCAACTGGAATGAGATTGCGCAGATGCTCAATTTTTCAGACCAGGCGGCATTCAGCAACGCGTTCAAAAAAGTAATGGGGGTTGCGCCGACCAAGTATAGCCAGTAGGGGGCTCCCACAGTAACATCTCTTCGTGACTCCGGTGGTGAGGCACCGCATGGTCCCCACCAAGCAAGCCCTTGGCGGCTTTCTTTCCTATTCAACCTGATATACCTTCCGGGCTTCCACCCGGTAACCGCGGCTATGCAATGCCAGGGAGTTGCAGTTCTCTATGAACCAGGTTGCCACACATCCTGTATGCACAACCGGCATGACGCGCTACCGCGAATGGCTAAAGATAGGCGATGTGAGTGGCAGGCTGTTTTGGAGACAAGCAGGAGAGGGGATACTGCCAGAAGGGCCGGAGTGGTAATGTGTTTACATCTCACCTTAAACAAACATTTTTTTCGGGGGGACCACTCCGGCAAGTTTCCGTCTGGCTTACTGACTATACCGGCAAACACTTTCAGGCAAACGCTGTATGCTGCTCTGCTAAACAGCACGATGTTTCACCAACTCATGTATTCCACAGCATAAAACCATGGCACCAGGGCATGGCTGCTGTTGATTTTTTGTAAAGGTAGCAGGTTTCCCCTGTTCTTTACTTGTGAAATCCTGTCATTAAACTTTTGGGCGACCGCTTCAGGTTCCTTTGCGGGCACCACGGGTGGTGTGACCCTTCCTGCACGATCTGATAGCCGTTTTAAATTGGCAGGATTGTACAATCCGTTTGCTTTCAAGGCTGGTTTCTTTGTGGAAGATTCAGCGCAGGCCCTTCTATGCTCAGGGCCAGTTTAAAGGCTACGGCAGGGTGGGGTGACTTCACGCTTTGGCTGTCTCACAGGTGTTAGGGATGGCTAGCAGGCCCGGATCGCAAAAGTTTTGCCCCTTTTTATACAACCGACCATCATGGCCGTGCCACCTGGCTACCTGGCTGGAACACACAGCATGCCCGCCTAATCCAAGGCTGCTGATAGGGCGCTTGCAGGAAGATGTATTACGCTAAACCAATTTATAATTTATTCTAACCTATTTTATGAAACAAAAATTACTGTTGAGCCTGGTGCTGATCCTGGCGCTTGTAAATCAAACATGGGCCCAGGGCCGCGTACTGACCGGGCGGGTAACCGATGCGGGAAGCGGGCAGGGCCTGCCCGGGGTGAATGTGGTCGTCAAGGGGACGACTGTTGGCACGTACACAGGAGGGGATGGCAGCTACTCTATAGAGATTCCGGGTGAGAATGCTGTGATAGTTTTTTCTTTTTTAGGGTATGTGAAGCAGGAAATAAGCGCGGCTGGCAAATCCACCATCCATGTAAGCCTGGTGGAGGACAGCAAAGCGCTTTCTGAAGTAGTCGTGGTAGGCTACGGGGTACAAGACGTAAAGGACGTTACGGGGTCCATGACAAGCATCAAAGCGGCTGTGATAGAAAATCAGCCTGTGCAGAGCTTTGACCAGGCGTTGTCCGGTCGGGCGGCCGGTGTGCAGATTACGAACACCTCGGGGCTGGTGGCCGATGGTGTCACGGTAAGGGTACGCGGTGTGGGGTCTATCTCCAACAGTTCACAGCCTTTGTTCGTGATCGACGGAGTGCCGATGGCGCAGGTAGACAACCTGAACACGTTCAACGGCGGCAACGGAACCCGGTATAACCCGCTTGCCGACCTGAATCCCAACGACATCGAGTCTATCGAAGTTCTGAAGGACGCCGCTGCCGCCGCGCTTTACGGTTCGCGTGCCGCCAACGGCGTTGTGCTGGTTACTACCAAGCGGGGTAAGAGCGGTACAGCCAAAGTAACCTATGATTTCTACACCGGCTACAACGAGGCTGCCAACACGCCGGACTTACTGAACGGGGATGACTTTATTGCCATCACAAATGAAAAGGCTGCTAACGCCGGGCATGGCATCATCGCGGGGAACGTGGATGTGAATGAGGACGGCATCCCGGACAGGACTAACTGGCTGAACGAGATCTTTCGCAAAGGGGTGATGCAGAACCACCAGTTGTCGCTTTCGGGAGGCAGCGAGAAAGCAACTTATTATGGCTCGGTTTCCTACACGGATCAGGATGGATTTGTAAAAGCCAATAGCCTGCAGAGAGGCTCTGCACGCCTTAATTTTGACATCACCCCGAAGGAGTGGCTAAGGGCAGGCGTCAGCACAAACTTTACGAAGACGATCAACAACGGGGTGCTGTCCAACAGTTACCTGGCCGGTGTCACCGTTTCAGGCTATAACGCTGCACCAAACCTTCCTGTTTATGGAAAGGATGGTTTCTATTACTTAAATGAAGGTGGATACTTAGGAGATGGGGCCAACCGCTCAGATTTATATTTCTTGAACAAGTTTTACCATCCGGTAGGTACCCTGGACCTGCAGCGCAATCAAAACACATCGCAGCGTATGCTAGGCAATGCCTATATTGAGGTGGAGCCGGTAAAAAACCTAAAAATTACTTCGAAATACGGTATTGACTATATTGACAATTTTGAGGACCAGTACAGTGATCCGAACATATACGGTTTGGGATGGAAACACAGGTACAACGGGCTTGTACAGAACAACAACGTCCGCCGCAACCAGTGGAACTGGTCGAATTACGCCAGTTACTCTCTATTACTAGCCGATCAGCATAATGTGGCTGCTACTGCCGGTTTTGAGTTCCAGGAAGTGACGTTTCAGTCGATCGGTACCTACGCTGGAAACTTTGCGGATCCCTTTTTCCGGGACATCATCACAGGAACCTTTGTTAGCCAGTTTGCACCGGAAGGTAGAAGGTCGCACAATGGGTTTGACTCATTCTTTGGACGCCTTTCATATGATTTTGGCAATAAGTATTACGCAGAGGTAGCGATGCGCGCGGATGCCTACTCGGGCTTTGGTCTGGACAACAAGCGCGGCTATTTCCCTGCCGCGTCGGTTGGCTGGAGATTATCGGAGGAGCGTTTCATGGATAGCTTTGACTTTGTGGATGACTTCAAATTACGCGCCAGTTACGGTATTGTGGGTAACTCTAACATAGCCGACTTTGCTTCCCGGACCCTGTTTGGCGGTGGCCAGTATGCGGAGCTTAACGGCCTTAGCCCAACGCAGGTGGGGAACACGAACCTGAAGTGGGAGTCTTCCACCAAGCTGGACATCGGATTTGATATGGCTGTTCTACAGGATAGAATTGGTCTTACGTTCGACTATTTTTATACAAATGTATCTGACTTAGTGCTTGATGCCCCCGTGTTGAGAACAACTGGTATCCCTGGGGCCTCTGTTACGACCAACATCGGGTCTATGTACAACAAAGGGGTAGAGTTTTCCCTTAACACGACCAATATCAAGAAGAACGGCTTTGTATGGAGCTCTAGTTTTAACTTCTCCAAGATCAAGAATGAGATCACCAGTCTGTACAATGATGTTCCTGTTGTAAGCGGAAATAGTGAGGCAGCTGTGGGACAATCGATCGGCGAGTTCAAGCTGATTCGCTGGGCAGGTGTCAACCCGGAGAACGGCAATGCCATCTTCTTAGCAAAGGACGGCACCAAAAAGCAGTACAGTCCTGTCACGCAGAAATACTACCTGATGGACGGGGCTGCGACCTCAGACATTACGGCGAACGATGCGGTATTCGCTGGCAACCCCTACCCGAAATGGTTTGGAGGTTTTGATAACACGTTCACTTACAAAGGATTTGACCTGGGGGTCTTCTTCCAGTACAGCGGTGGCAACAAGATCTACAACCAGACCAGGCAGTCATTGATGACCAACTACCTGAACAACAACCTGACGGAGATCAAGGACAGATGGCAGAAGCCCGGCGATGTGACTAACGTTCCAATGCTGTACCTGCAGGACAACATCTCGACCCGCGCTTCGACGCGCTGGTTAGAGGACGGCGACTTCCTGCGCCTGCGTCAGCTGAGCCTGGGCTACAATGTGCCTTCCGCCATGGTGAACAGGGTAGGCCTGAACAGCCTGCGGGTGTACGGACAAGTGCAGAACGTGTTCGTGCTTACCAAATACTCCGGAGTGGACCCGGAGGTGAACACGAACAGGGACGTGAACATTGCCTACGGTGTTGACAACCGTTCTGTGCCGCAGGCACGCAGTTTTACAGTAGGTGTTAGTGTAGGATTATAATTATTGATCAGCAACTTATGAATAAGGTATTTAAAAACAATATCATTGCCTCCATCCTCTTAGGGACTGTAGCGCTTGCCTCCGTTTCCTGTGATGTGATTGAAAAGGAGCCTATAGAAAGTCTATCCCCGGATTCCGTCTTCTCTTCTCCTGCCCGTATTGAAAAAGCGGTTATCGGTATGTACGATGATAACCAGAATGCCGGTTTTCTGGGTGGTCGCGCCCTGGTATATGCCGACATCCGGGGAGCTGACACAGATGCGGCCAGTTATTTTGGGAACATCGGTCTCTTCAATACCCTGTCAAATGACGGGACAGTAACTGCTGCCTGGACGGGCGGTTACAGGGCGATCTATACGGCAAACCTTTTTCTGCAGGCGCTGGAAGAGCACCGTGAGAAGGTGCCAACGGATAATTTGGCGAAGCAGTATGAGGCCGAGGCGAAGTTTATCCGGGCATTGAACCACTGGTACCTGGTGAACCTGTTTGCGCAGCCTTATACCTTCACGGGGGATGCCTCCCACTTGGGAATCCCGGTAGCCCTAAAAGCGTTTGATGCCTCCAGCGCGTTCTCGGAAGAGGCGCAGCTGGAAAGAAGTACGGTGGCCAAAGTGTACGAGCAAATCGAAAAGGATTTGCTATACGGTGAATCTCACCTTCCGGCTACGCATGAGCTGAAGTTCTCCAACGTGGCGCGTGCCACGAAGGGAGCCGCCTCGGCTTTGCTAATGCGTCTTTACCTCTACAAAGGGGACTATGCAAAAGCGATTGCCTATGCAGACAAAGTGAGCGCCATGGGCTATAGCTTAAATCCAGCGCCTGTTACTGCTTTTAGAGACTTTACTACAAAGGAATCCATTTTCTCTGTGGCACACAATGCAGCAGATAATCCCAATACAAACAGTTCTATTGGCAATCACTATTCGCCGAGTGCACGCGGAGATATTTCTATAGGACCATACTATTCGATCGCTACGCTGGAGGATGGGGATCTGCGAAAGGTCACGCTAACCACCCAAAAGCTTGGCAAAGTCTGGACGCTCAAATTTACGGATATGGGTGACTGGATTCCTGTGCTGCGCTTTCCTGAGGTGATCCTGACAAAAGCAGAGGCCTTGGCCAAGCAGGAGACAGGGGTAAGCGCTGAGGCGGTTGGGCTGATCAACCAGCTTCGCAGAAGAGCACAGGCGTCTGAGTTCAACGTAGAGGACTTCGCTTCCAAGCAGGAACTGATCGATGCGATACTGCTGGAGAGAAGGATAGAGCTGGCATTCGAAGGGCACGGGATGTTTGATCTGTTGCGTAACAAAAAAGACATACCGGCCAGGGAGTCATTTACGGTTCAGCCATACGGTTCTAACAGGACCATCCTGCCCATTCCACAGGTAGACATCCAGGCCAATCCGAACCTGAAACAGAACCCAGGCTACTAAACTACTGCACTATGTTTCTACGAAAGGGGCAAAATTATATTCTGCCCCTTTTTTAGTTACACCGTTTTCAACCGTTTTAACCAGTCGCAGATCCAGTTCCTGCACTTGTAAAATCCTGCTTATTTTGTTAAATCACATGCAGTAGCTTCATTTGGGAGGTGATGTTTCTTACTTTCGCTAAGAAAACGTAGAAATTGAGTCAATGGAGAAGAAGAGCGTTAGAGGGGAAAGAACAATACCCTATGGTGACACATGCCAGGTGGTGCATGTGAATGCGCATAACTATGCTGGATTGAAGGCGCGTGAGAGTAAGAACAGAATTATGAGTTCATTTTTTACTTCTTTGGAAGATGAGGTGAAACCTGCTGGTTTGGGGCTAAAGTATGCTGCTGAGGGGCAGGAGCGTTACTACCTGGATGGCAGGGCCTACAGTGTCTCGTCAGACAAGTACCTGCTGGTCAACACCTCTATTCCCTCTCTCGATGTAGCGATCAAAGGGAAGTCAACGTGGAGCGTTTGCATTGACATCGATGAAGCCTTGGTCAACGACCTGTTGCTGCAGCAGTTACAGCCCAATGAACTGGATAATTATTCCGAGATCAGCCGCTACCTGCTCACGCCCGAGCTTTTCGTAAGGGAGGTGCAGGCAGAGGAGCCCTTAAAGGCTTACCTGCAGCAGATCATACGGGCGTCCGCTTCAAACACCATTGAACGTCCGGCCATTGAGCTTATTTATGACCTGGTCGGTTTTATCCTGCAGGTTAACAAAGAGACCATACATTCCTACTACAAGCTACAAACCATAAAACCGTCTACGCGCAAGGAGCTTTTCCGCAGGTTGCTGACGGGGAAAGAGGTGTTAGAGGAACATGTATATTCGCCGCTCTGTATGAAGCAGGTGGCCGAAGCCTGCTGTATGTCCGAGTTTCGTTTTTACAGGCTGTTTAGGCAGTGCTTTGGGGACAGCCCTTACAATTACCTGTACAAAAAGCGAATTGAGGAGAGCACCGTCCTCAGAAAGCAGGGGTTGAGCTGGGTAGAGATCGCCTCCTTGCTCAACTTTACGGATCTGGCAGCTTTCAGCAAAGGGTTTAAAAAGGTGATGGGGGTGTCACCCACCAAATCAATTCCATAGTGTGAATCAGTCAGGTCAACTAAACGATGGCGTGCTTTCTCAGCAGCTTAAGAAGAGAAGCCATCCTGCTTGATGCGGTTTCCCCTTTGATCGACGTGTGCTGTTGCTTTGTTATGCTTGATGGCAGAGACCAGCACAGGAATTCAAATAAACCTGGCTAATCGAAGGTGGTGTTTGTCCTGAAAAGCTATGGGGACGGAGCCCTGACATATACCGTCATCCTTTCTAATGCACCAACCGGCTTTTTCCCCTGGTCCGGTGCCGCATGGGCTGTAGAACAGGACGAACGCGGAGCATTAATTTTCCATTTATCCTTTATCCTATGAAAAAACTTTTAATCAGCACTTTTGTAGTACTCGGCTTTTTTCTGATAAGAAAGACCGAAGCACAGGAATTACCCAGACGGGCTATCCTCGGATTGCAGGCCACGGCTCTTTCTGACTCACTTGCACAGAAACACGGGCTGCCGCACGGCATGCTGGTGGTTTCCCTTACCCCAGGCGCAACAGCCCAGCAGATGGGGATCAGGGTTGGGGACATTCTCTATGCAGTTGATCAACAGCCTGTTCACACGCCGCAGGAATTGGCTGCCGTAAACCAGCGTCTCCGACCAGGCAAGGCGCTGAGCATACAGGTCCTACGAAATGGCAAACGAAAAAGCCTCCGTGGAAAGGCCCTCCCAAGGCCTCTGGTGACGACACCCTCCGCGAAGGTAAGCTATGGACAGGTTCCATTCCGACAGGGATTACTGCGAACTATTACGTATGCACCCCATACCCCGGGCAGACATCCGGCTGTCCTGTTCATTCCCGGCTTTCCGTGCCGCTCCATAGATGATTATGAGGGTACACCCTACAGCCAACTCATTGAAGGCTGGAGCAAGCTGGGATACGTGGTCATGATGGTAGAGAAGCCGGGATTGGGTGACAACGTCGACACCCCTGACTGTCTGCAGATAGACCTTTTTACCGAGATCGAAGCATTTGAGCAGGGACTTCTGCACCTCAGGCAGCATCCTGGCGTCAATTCCCAGGAGGTCTTTGTCTTCGGCCACTCTATGGGAGGGATTATCGCCCCGGTGCTCAGCCAGAAGCACGACCTGAAGGGCGTCATGGTGTATGGAAGCCCTTACCGGCCCTGGTTTGAGTTTGCAGCCGATATGTTTCGCTTTCAACGCCCGGCCCTGGGAGCCGACTACATTGAAAGTGAGAAGACGATGCGCCTGCTGCACCACGTGCTCTACCGGTATTTTGTGCTGGCCCAGCATCCAGACACCATTGCCGCAGCTGATCCGGCCTATAAAAAAATTCTAGAAGAAGAATTTCAGCACAAGGGAGGAGACTTTTTCTGGTCCCGTGACTATCGCTACTGGCAGCAGATCGATCAGCTTGACCTGACAAAGGCCTGGGCTGAAACCGATGAGCGCGTCCTGGCGATTTGGGGGGAGTATGATTTCCAGGTGGTTAACGCAGATGACCACAAAGGGATCGTAGACATTGTGAACCATTACCATCCCGGTCATGCTACCTTCCTGAAACTGGAAGGCACAAACCATTCATTTATCAAGGTTCCCGGTATGGTAGAGGGGGTAAAGCAGATGCAGAAGCGGGATGCTGCCTATAACAGGACCCACTTTAACACGCGCCTGGTTACAGAGACAGATGCCTGGATGAGGCAAGTACTGCAAAGCTCTCCCAAGGCTCTGCCAGGCAAGTAAAATAAGCTTGAATATTGTGTCTAATTGCAAAAGGCACCTGCCCGCTTAGAAGGGGCAGGTGCCTTTTTTTATGGGAACAACCCCTCCACTCGAACGAAGGGACAGCATGGTGCCGAGACTTTGCGCCACATCTTTCTGTCAGCAAGGAAATACAGAAAGGAAAAGAACCGCCTGGACAGATGACAGCTGCCAAAACCTGTTATTGTTTAATCAAGAGCCTGGGCTTTAGCTGCCTGCTGTCCTTTCGCAAACTAACCTGGGGCATCTCCCTTTCGGTGGGCACAGGGTGCATTTATCAAGCAAAGGCCGATAAATGAGCGATGCAGCAGGTATGCATCGCCGTTGCCTTTTAAAGCCTCTGACATGCATAGATGAGTAGCCTTGAATTCAGTTGCTTATCCTAAGCACCAGCGATGCGGCACCTGGTGGGGGGCTGCGCCGCAAGCACAAATTATTACTTACAGAATAGACAGAAATGTACAAGCAATGTGCCCGGCTTACCGCTTTATTTTGTGGTATAAATACTAAAGCAACAAGTACTTACCTGTAAGTTCTTGTTGCTGCCCCAAAGAGGAGCAGAATGCTACTGCTGTGCAGGCTGACTTTCCATTGGTCAATCGGTTTCAGGTTACCAGTTGGGATAGATTAGATAAGTTAGCTAGATAATAATCCAGCCCCACGTCAGAAGTGTTCCTGCTCCTCTTCTACCAAGACGCAAGCCTGCAAGGGTGCGGCACAGGTGCGCCCTTCGCCGGCATGTTTCCCTGCTGTATTCTGGCGTCAGGGCCTAAACCCACAAAAGGGGAAGATAGGAGAGATGTCGCACAGGTACCGACAGGGTCCATTTTTCTTAACCGGTTCATCCCTACTGGACCAAACCCTTTTACTTCTTGCAAATACTTACTAAGTCTTAAGGCTGTTTCCTGTTTGAGAAGCTGTGCAGGTGCCAGAATATAGGCAAAATCATCGATCAACTTATACGATAACATATGGAGCGGACACTGTGGTATCTTCTACTGATAGGAAGCTGGGGAGGCAAAAGAAAGGCTTTGCTTGACTTTTACGCCAATGGAAGCCACCTGGGGGCAGCGCTCCACCGGGTGCTTGCCAGTACAAGCGTCCTGGGATTCTCAGCATGCGATTTGTTGGAAGCGGGAGCCCTTGAAAATGGCACGCTCCCGGATCGGGACCTGACTGTACGGCTGGCCGAGGGGGTCTACGTTAGAAAAGGCCTGGATTCTTTCTTGCCTTCCCCTTCAACTACTCCTTTCGTGTTTCCGCCAGGCATTGTCCGAAAGGTGAAGGACGGGGTACTGGACTTGGGTGGCGGGAAAGATTGTTTTGAGAAAAGGGTTGAGGATGCTCGCTTCACTTTATGCATGCGGCTGCAGAAGGATACCTTCAGCAAGTTCCTTTTTAGGGCGCTGCAGGGCTTTCCGGAGATCAGTAGCGTACACATAACAGTTCGGGGTGATAGTGGCTCGGGATACAAGCAGGGAAAATGGGCAGCCAATTCGCTGGAGAAAGCCGAGTTGCTCCACTTTTTGAAGATAGGCAGGAGCCATGTCCTGGAAAACGGGTTTGTGGGCTTTACCGTGTTTGCCAAGGGGAACACGCTACAGCTTAAGGTGGATGAACAGAAGCACCTGTGGATCCTTGCCCGCCATGAGAAGGACTTTCAGTTTTTTTTACAGTTGGCCAATTCCTTCGGTGTGGAGGAGGTCGGGCAGGTTCCAAGCGTGGAGCTGTGTCATTACCGTTTGCACAAAAGCGCTAACAACAGGCAACTGGTTGAATTTTTGACTGGCTGTGGCTTTCGAAAGGAATACAACACGTTCCTGTCTCCTGTCATGCGCTACATCCTCTTCGACAGTTTTTGAGCCCGGGTTGGGACGCTTGTCACTTCATAAAGGCCATCGCAGCCATTCCCATGCGTTGGGCTGAGCGAGGAAAAATAAAAAGGCCCCATTCCTTAAAGGACGGGGCCATTTTTTAGTGCTTCCCTCAAACGGCAATGTCCAGGGACCGCATCTGAGGCCTTGCAGGAAGCATTATTGTGTGGCCTGTAAAAAGAAGTAGTGCTGCTGGTAGTCAGACTGGTCCGGCGAACCATGGGTCACCTGTACAGAGGGTCTTGGACCTAGTGTGAATAAGACTGAACTGAAGGTAAAGGCGACGGCCTTGGGATCATAGGCCACACATACGGGAAATCGCTCGTGATCCTTAGAGCGAAGTGTCGTCTTGATAAGTTCAGGCGAAAGGTGCATGCCTGGGGCAGCCAGACGCCTCTCCAGGGCCGCATAGCGCGTCTGGCTATTGGTTTGCGTGCCGGTACCTGCTAGCATGCGCTGGTGGTATTCCTGCATCCACGGTTTCACGTCATGGTTGGCCAGCGAGTGGTTCGTGTGATAAACAAGCCCTTTGTTAGGAGTCGGGTAGAAAGGCACGACCTGGTTGGCTGATGCCTCAACGTTTACAACCTCGGTTTCTGTGCCAATGAGGTAGTTCTGACCGGTAGCGTGCGGGATTGACCTGACAAATGCAAGCGCCTGCTCACCGGATGGCTGCTGGAGTATGCCGCGTGTGACAAAGGTAACGGGCAGTCCTGTCACAGCGTTATTCAGGTCAGTAAGCGCATTGATAACCACGGCAACACCTTTGCTGTTCATGCCTGCAAAGCCAATGAAGCCGGCGCAGGACATCACGAACTGCTCGATATTGTCTTCTTTGGAAACAATGTGGAGCAGTACCTGGTAGCCTTGCATATAGGTGTCAATGTCTATGTTCTGGGCTACGAAGGTCGGCTGGCCTGTGGTAGCGGCCACGCCCACGGCACTGCAATGGTCCTTGTCCACCGAACCGTTCTTAAGGCGGTCCAGGTAGCCCCAGTATTCATCAATCAGCTGAAAAGCCAACACATCGTCTATCTTTTGTCCTGAGCCTACGGAGATGCCCTGTATTTCCTGCCACAGCTGCGGTGTCGCTTCCTGGATGGCTTTCTGATACTGAGAGCCCATCAAGAAGTCAGCGATAACTGCATCCGGGTCTTTGCCAGTATCTTTACGGATGTTTTCTTTCCACTTGCGATAAACTTCCGCGATTTGGTTCTTAAGCTGGTATCCATGCTGAAAACCGCGTTCATAGCTCGTGCCGCTGAGGGTGAGGACCGGGACCTGGGGCTTGGGTTTAGCGAAGGCCGTGGCTTGCTGTACCAACATGCACACCAGGAGAACGAATAAGATTATTTTTTTCATGGTTTTGGGGTAAATACTGATTTTTAGTGATGGTTTTAATTAGTTGGCAGGGAAGTCCGCTTGAATCCCTATGCCAGGCAAAAGTAAAGTGTAGCCTAAAAGAATGGTTGTAACTTCCTGCTTACTTAGCTGGTGGCGCTTTTGAGTCTGCGTCTGCAGGCGTGCCCTGTTTTTCCGTGGCCATCTCGATCATGCGCAGTTCAGCCGCACAAAGGTGCTGCGCCAGGTGTGACCTGTTTTATTAGAAACTACTGATCCGGGGAGTGGGCCAGCCAGCTAGCCGGGAGTAAAGGTAAGACCGGGTCGGGACCTGCCGGTACCGCCCCCTGTCTAAATTGCTGGAGGCACAATTAAGTGAAGCCTGCATAACCTGAGGTTTTTGCCTCCGATGCCTGCATCGCTACAAATCAGCAATGGGCGCACAAAATGGTCAGGATTGTACAACTAAGTAGCCGGTATGTCTCCTGATCTTTGTGCAAATAGTAAACTGGAAGTGCCCGTCAAGGCACACTTTCTTCATTAACTGTTTTTTTAAGGTGAAAACTACCGTGGCGGGTACCTGCTGCCAATTGCCCTGAGTGAATAGATAATTTGGCGATGAAGCTATACCCACAGGCCCGCTACGGTAGTAATCCTTGTTCTTTTTCACATGCAGCTAATCCTATTTGCATGGAAATCGGCCTTGGGAGTTCCCGCTCCAGGTGTAGGAGGGAAACCCGATGCCTATCCTGACTTACCCGCTCCACTTCATTTTATCGCCTTCGGCAACAGGCTACTCAGGTTTAGAATCAGTTCTCACATACTGAGGTCCTGTGCGGGCGAGCTGCATGCTAATCATAACGATAGCTGGTCGTGTAGTGTGCCGGTCTGCTCCTTCCCGTGAGGGGATAGGGGGGATGCAGCATAAATTGGCAGGATTGTACAAGCGGGGTCATGCAGGAAAGCAGTTACTTTACCATCGCTGACAGCCTGCTACATGCCGCTGGGGCGGCAGTTGACAGCAGAGAGTATCGCCAAGATCCATTATACCTATACTATCTCTAAAGGAACTTATAACAATGAAACACCATATTACCGCGCTGCTGCTTTTACTTTTTGGTTTTACTTTAGATTCTACTGCCCAGACACCTGCTCAGACCCTGGTGTGGAAGGAGCAGTTACAGGCAAGGCTTGATTCCCTACAGGCGGCCAACGGTTTTCCAGGTGCTACGTTTGCTGCCGTGCTTCCGGGCGGGGAAGTGATCACTATAGCGACGGGTGTAGCAGATTCAACGACCATGGCACCCATGCGACCGGATCACAGAATGTTGTCAGGCAGCAACGGTAAAACCTTGTTTGCCGCTTCAGCGCTGCTGTTAGCCGAGCAGGGGGTGTTTCACCTGGATGATAAACTGGAGCGGTATATTGGGCATGAAGCGTGGTTTAGCAGCATTCCAAACGCACAAAACCTGACCATGCGCATGCTGCTGAATCATACCTCTGGCATGGAGGAATACCTGGTGCAGGGGGATTTTATGCGCCGCCTCAAAGATAGTCCGGAGCATGTCTGGAAGCCCACCGAGCTCTTGGCTTATGTCTTTAACCGCCCTCCGCTCTTTGAGGCTGGGAAGGATTTTGGCTATGCGGATGCCAACTACATTCTGTTCAGCTACATCGTTGAAAAAATCAGCGGAAAACAGATGTACGACATGATCAGGCAAAACATCATCAAACCTTATGGTCTGAAAGACACAGAACCGTCAACCAAGCGCAGTTACCGCGGACTGGCGGTTGGGTATGCCAGGAAAGGAGGTCCTTTTCCGGTAGAGGGAGCCATGGTCCGCCATAACAAGCTTGTACTCAACCCGCAGTTTGAGTGGGCCGGGGGCGGCTTTGTTTCCAGCGCCGCGGACCTGGCCATCTGGGCAAAGGCCTACTATGATTTCAAGGCTGTGTCACCGGCGCTACGCGCGCAGATGCGGAAAGGGGTACCTGCCAATACTGGAAAAAACCACCTGTACGCCTTGGCTATGCAGATCAGGCCAGGGGGGAAAGCAGGTATGAGCTATGGCCACAGCGGTTGGTTTCCGGGCTATTTGACGGATGCCGTCTATTTTCCCGATCTAGACCTGGCGGTCGCTATTCAGTTCAACACGGATAATGTTCGCCTCCTGAAAAGAGCACCTGAGGCCTACCTGCATGAGATGGCTAGCATACTGACCACGCAGGAAAAGACACGCTAATGCGACCGCTAAACCACGCTACTATTCACGAAAATATCATTTAAGACTTCCTGCCACCATCCCATATGAAAAAAAACATTCTTTGTACGATTTGCCTGTTCATGTTTGTGACTGGCAATGCATTAGCTCAGTTAACAGGTCGTTTAGTGGACGCGAAGGGCGGAGCGCTGGGCTATGCCAACGTGGCTGTGCTGCAGGCCAAGGACTCTAGCGTGGTGACCGGAGCTGTCACCGAGGCAGAAGGTGACTTTACCATAGCTCCCCCTCCGGAAGGCATGTACCTGCTCCGCCTCAGTGCGATCGGGTATACTACGAAGTATGTGCCTCCGTTTCAGGTCAGCGGCAGGATGCGCAAAGACTTCGGTACGCTTACCCTTGCTGAAGACACAAAACTGCTGAGCGAGGTAACAGTACAGGCACTGCGGCCTGCCATCGTGGTCGAGGCAGACAAGCTGGTGGTCAGCGTGGAGGGTACTGCCCTGGCAGCCGGCAGTACAGCTTACGAGGTGCTCGAAAAGTCACCGGGTGTGTGGGTAGACCAGGACGGCAACATCCAGTTGAACGGAAAGGCCGGCGTTCGCGTGATGATAGACGGCAGGCCTTCTTTTCTCTCCGGTAAAGAACTTCAAAGTATGCTGGAAGCCATGTCCGCCGAGAATGTAAAGAGTATTGAAGTCATCGCCAACCCATCGGCAAAATACGAAGCGGCGGGAAGCTCCGGCATCATCAACATCAAGCTAAAGCAGAATACCAAGCAGGGGATGAACGGTAGTATCTACGGAGGGTACCAGTACAACAATGCCTCTGGTTATAACGCTGGCGCAAACATAAACTACAAGAAAGGCAAATGGAACTCCTTTGTGCATGCGGATGTGGCGAAGCGCCCGCGCCTGCGCGAAGGGGTTATGATCCGGGAGTTTCATGAGGGCGGAGCGAACGCGCGCTTCCACCAGCTTCGGGATGAAAATATGACGACAAATACGCCTTCCCTGCGTTTAGGGACCGACTATGATTTAAACGACAGGCACAGTATCGGAGCCGTCGTTAACTTTAGCCGCAGTTCCACAGACCGTGCCTTCTATTCTGATACCGACATGGACGATAGGGCAAAGGGTGAGCACACCTTTGTCAGGGCCGGTAACTTCAATGACATTACCAACAGCAGCAGTGCCTTTAACCTGCATTACAATGGGCTGCTGGACACGACCGGCACCAGCCTGGCCATTAACCTGGACTATATTCAGTTAGACAACAACAACGATGCGCGATACGCGAACAGCTTTCTGAATGTAAAAACAGATACAAGAACAGAGGAGCTACTGAAAACCTACAATCCCGGCTATTATAATATTTACTCCACGAACGTAGACTTTGGAACCACTATCCTGGAGAATGCAAAGCTGGAGGTAGGACTTAAGGCCAGCCACGTCCTTTCAGGGAATCAACTAAGCTTTTATGTGGCCGACCCACAACAGGAGGACCGTCAGGAACTGGACGAGGAGAGGAGCAACCATTACCGCTATACCGAGAACATTTTGGCCGCCTACGCGAACCTTAGCCTCCAGGTGAGCGAGAACTGGAACCTTCAGGCTGGCCTGCGAGGGGAGCAGACGCTGGGCGAAGGCAAGCCGGTAGCTGGTGGCGAAACGATCACAAAGCGCTATTTGGACTTTTTTCCAAGCTTCTTCCTGACACAGAAGGTAAGCAGCAGCTATAAGATCGTTTACAACTACAGCCGTCGCATCGACAGGCCCAATTACCGAACCCTAAACCCGTTTATTTTTTACCAGGACCCTTACAGCTGGGCGGAGGGGAACCCGGATCTGAGACCGCAGTATACCAACTCGTTCCAGCTTATCCAGACATGGCAGAACACGTACAACCTGGTCCTGGGCTATTCCCACACCAAAGATTTCTTTGCAGAGGTGCCGCAACAGAACTCCCATAACAACACCACCATCTACCAGGAACGCAACATAGACAAAGCAGAGAACTTTAGCGCCACGCTCATTGCCCCGGTCAGGATTCTGAAAAACTGGGATGTGAGCAATAACCTGGTGGCCGGGCATCAGCGGAATAAGATACTGTTGCAGGACAGGGAGCTAAAGAACGAGCAGTTTACCCTGACCGCCCAGTCCACGCATAACGTGCTGCTGCCACTGGGGCTACAGCTACAGGCCACAGCGGGATACAGTTCACCGTCCACTTATGGCGTGTATACCTTCAAAACACAGTGGTGGCTGGATGCCGGCCTGAAGAAGTCGGTGCTGGATGATAAACTGGACCTGATGCTCGGCGCCACCGATATTTTCAGGACGAGAGAGGCACGCGGAGACGCCAGTTACAACGGCAATGTGTTTTCCTTTGTCAATTACTTTATGGTGCGAAGCATCAAGCTTAACCTAAGGTACAATTTTCAGCGTGGCCAGAGCTTTAAATCAAAAAGCAGAAGCACAAGACTGGAAGAACTCAACCGGGCAGGAGGACAGTAAGCTCATGAGCTGCCTGGTATCTTCACCTATGCCAATCTCCTTTTGGTTGCACCTGCCGGAAGGATGGAGGGCTGCCTGGTGCAGCGCTTGGGTTCGTTTGATAAAGACACGCATCCTTTCCCTGGCAACCTGTCCATGCCTTGGTGCATGCGTGTACTTTTGGAGCTGCATCAAGTATACTTGCCGCCACCTATCAAACCGTTCTATTTATCCTGAGGATGAAAATTTGCCTGCTTAGCATGTTGCCGAAACTACTTTGTAGAGGACTGATACTATTACCATACAGGTGTGTGCTGCTCTCTACTTTGTTCACTTTGGTTTTTGAAAGCCGTGCTCACGGTAGGGCTGGTGATGGCCTTGCCGCTTTGCCGATGCTTTTCTCCTTGCATTGCATGCCTGACACTCCTGCAGGGGGAGAGGGTTGCTTGCGTACTTTCAGGGGATACAGGATGCAACAGGAAAAGGCCATCAGCCCGGACGGTCATTTCCTGTTATCAGGCCCTCCAGGCACGAAACTGGTCGCAAACACCGATGGGGCCTATCTGCAGGAATTTTCCATGGGGGGCTCGGCTTACCTGGAGCTTAGCCTCCGGCAGGAAGGAGGTAGCTTTCAATTGCAGGCGGTTGTAGCAGGGGAGCACCGGTACAGGAGTGATCTAGGCACGGATTTTTCAAACGTCTACATAGAGGGATACTACCGGGGTGAGCTGCAGGGCAGGTCCCGTAGCATGGACAGCGTTGGGGACGGCACTTTGTACCAATACCCTTTCTGCCTGGACACGCTGCTGGGAAAACAGGTCGATCAGGTCAGGATTTATTTTACTGCCGGGGAGAACACCCCGCTTGATGCTTTTAACCTTTTCAGCTTCACGATAGCAACAGGAGCGCGGCAGTAAACAAAAGAAACTCTTGCCAGAACAGTAAAACAGAGTCACCTGCTGCATGCGCAGGCTTGCCTTGCTTGCTTAACTTATTCTATTCATGCCTGTGCCTCCCATTTCCTCCCCCTTGGAGGCAGGTTATGTGAATTGACAGCATACGACAAGCAGCCTAGTGGAGCAACCGATAAGTTTGCCATTATAACTTGCTACTCATGTTAAAGAAAATCAACCTGACATTCCTGGCACTATTCCTTAGTGTAAGTGCCTGGCCTTCCGGCGGTAACCGGCATCTCCCATCCATTCAGGAACTGAATGGGTTTTTGCAGCGCTATGTGGAGGCCACCAACTCTCACGACTTTGCCCGGGTACGTCCTCTGCTGATGCCGAATGCTGTTTATTGGTTCAATCAAAAGGAGAGCAGTGGCCTTGAACAGATTCAGGAAAGCTTTCAGGCTTCCTGGTCGTACCTCCCCGACGAGATTTATGGCATTCAAAACGTCACCTGGCTGTCAGTAGAGAAGAACAGCGCCACCTGCATTTATCAATACACCTACCGGGGCACGCACGCCGGTAAGCCTGTCAAGGGCGGGGGGCGCGGCACCACGGTGCTGGTAAGACAAGGCGGGCAATGGCGTATTGCACACGAACACCTGTCCATTCCCCTCTAGGTTTTCTTTTCCACTTAGCGGTATGCCAGCAATCACGGGATGAATTTACTTAGGCAACCAGCTCGGCTTGTTGTGCTACTGATAATACTGGCATAAGAGGAGGTAGCCTTGAACCGGAAGAGGAGCCTTTTTCGACTTTGACCTAATCATAAGGATGAAGCAAGGGGTTGCCTGAAGCCATGGATGTTCAGGAGAAGAAAGGCTACCTTGTGAAGGCAGCCCTTCCTTCAAGCTAGGCCGCGGAAGCAAGTGGGGGCTGTTCCTGTTGGCTCGCCTCAGGCTTCAGGCCCAGGATGTAGCTGGCTGCCTTAAAAGCCTTGTTGCCGGCGTAGATGACCATGGTGTTGTCGTTCCGCAGCCGGCTAGCCCAGCCCTGCAGGTAGGCCACAGAGTTTTGGAATACCATCTCCCTGATCCCGGTGAAAGCGCACAGGAAGCTGGCTCCCATTTCAGCGATGAGTTCCTCCCTGCTGTAGCTTTCGTCCCCGAAGCGACTGGCCTTTTCTTCTTCTGTGAAGCGATCAAGCCTGGCGGCATGGCCAGTAGAGTGGATCAGCTCGTGAAAAAGGGTGGCGTGGTAGGCCTCAGGTGAGATGAAGTGTCGCAGCTCGGGCACCCGCACCATGTCGCTTGTTGGCGCGTAAAAGGCTTGCCCGCCTCCATGCAGGATGCGCGGGCGCGGTGCGGGGTAGTGGTCCACCACCGCCTGGCAGGCCGCGATGCGCTGCTGTGCGTTGCGCTCAGGACTTGTCGGCAGCCTGTAGTCTACACCCTCCACCTGGTCGATGTTGAACACCGTCCAGAGGAAGGGGAGAAACACGCTGCCGGAGCGGTTCTCTTTTTCGGTGGCCTGCTCTTCGGCCTGCGTATCCGCATTTTTCGCATACACCTTCCAGTAGACGATCTGGGCGCCCTTTTCACCCTTTCGCACGCGGCCTCCCAGCTCGCGCGCCTGCTTGAAGGTGAGGAAGTAGGGCGCCGTGAAGCACCGTTTTGCTGTCAGATAGTGAAGGTAGAAGGCATTGAAGCCCTCGTAGTGCCGGCCCGAGGCGTAGTTTTTGGGAAGGCCGTAGCAGGTCCAGGGCTTTTGCCAGGGTACTGTCCCTTTGTTTAGCTGTTCCACCACTTCTGTGGTCACCTGTTCTGCCAGTTGGTTGAATTTCTGATAGGCGTTCATCTTAGTAAATGTTTATGGTTATGGATTGTTTTTTTGTGCGCCAGGCGCGTAGGGGAGGGGCTACAGGAGCCCCTCGTCTGCCAGGGAGTAGTAGCCCTCGCCGGTGAGGATGAGGTGATCGAGCACGGCAATGTCCAGGAGTTCTCCGCCCTGCTTTATTTTCTTTGTCAGCTGCAGGTCCGCCTGGCTTGGTTTGAGGTTGCCCGAGGGGTGGTTGTGGCAGAGGATAATACCGGAGGCGCAGGCCTTGAGGGCGGCGACGAAGATGAGCTTGGGATCGGCCACGGTGCCGGCTACGCCTCCCGTGGAGACTTCATAGAGCCCCAGGACCTTGTTGGCGCGGCTCAGCAGGAGGACCTTGAACTGCTCGACAAATTCCAGCTTGCCTCGGTCCCAGCTTGCTTTCAGCACCTGATAAGAGTCGGTGGAGCAGGTGACCTGCGGTCTTTCGGAGGGCTTGACGCGGTTGCGGTAGGTGAGCTTCACTTCGGCTACGCGGTGGATGGCTGGGGATTTAATCGTCTTTTCCATAATCTGTTGTCTTTTAAGTGTGAGGAAATTGATTATGGAGGCCCCGCTGCCTTCGGGCCGGACAAAGGGCAAGGTGGAGGCAAAGAAAATGCGGAGGGTCCGCCCGCGGCGGATACCCATTTTGTTTGGACGACCTTGCTTCCCGTGTCCGGACCGCAAGGCTACCTTTGCCCCGGAATGAATGACGTTGGACTTTTTCTTTGGAGTGGCTTTGGGTACGCTTTTACTGGTCTGTTGGCGAGGTGTCAGGTGGGAGGGAAGCACATGTGCTTCCAAGGGCTTTGGTCCTGCACCGCGCAGGAGCCCATGGTGGCGCTCCGGGAACAGTTATCTGACTGCTTTGCCTGTCTGCAAGTGAATCCTGTGCTTTTTACTGTGCGCCTGTGTACAGGCTGCTGGGTTGGTGAAGATTGTGAGCCGGCAGGCTCTTGTGCTCGTCAGTAGGCGATCATTGCACCGAACTTCGCGCTGAGCAGGAGGACCTCACCGCGGCGGTCGCGATGCCGTAGGGGTTGCCAGTCGGTGCCAAAGAACCTGCTGAAGGTAGGAAAAGGGGACTGCGGGGCAGATAGTTTTATCCGCAGGTTCATCGGTTGCCTGTCCCGGCTATAGGGAATGAAAACGCCTTCCCGATCATAAAAGCCCAGGAAGTCTATTCCGACAAAAACGCCCTCCGCGGGAACAGACACTCCGAAATGAGACACATCCACCGCCAGCCTTTTCGCATGGGGGGCTACGGTGACGATCAGGTTCTCAGGGAGCAGGTCCTGGCCCGGCTTGCCCTGGCTGTTGGCATACACCCTGATATTGACCGCTGTCTGCCAGCGGTGGTTCCGGGGAATGTCCGGTTGCAGCGCAAAGTATACTTTCTCCAATACACCCGCTTTGCCCAAAGGAGGCTGCAGCAACATGGCGTACTGGTTGGCCCCTCCCTGGCTAAGAAGGGTGCTGGCTTTCAGGTTGCCGACAAGGGCGGTCTTCCAGCTGGCTTTTCCCCTGACCGTCACTTCCTGCATGGGAATAGTAGCCTGCTCCAAACGAACAACCTGCCTGACCTGCGAGGCAGGCAGCGCCAGGGGCTTGTATCCCACCGAAGAGAAAAGCAGGGTGTCGGTAGGGGCGGCATGTAGCAGGAACTTACCGTTCAGATCGGAGCTCGTGCCTTTGGAGGAGTGCTTTATCCCGATGGAAACATAGGGCAGACCCTTCCCGGAATCCTGGCCGTAGACGGCCCCGCTTACAGGAAGGGTCTGTCCGAGCGCCAGTTGAAGCGGCGCCAGCAGGAACACTAAAAAAGAGAGTACTGCTTTCATGCTAGTTATGTTATTCCGGGCATGCCACCAGGTCATCTACGGTCCTGGTGCTCCAGGTGATGCCGAAGAGCCTCCACTCCTGTGTGTGCACGTGGTGGATGCAGCCGTTGGCGTCTTGGTAGGTGTAGCCGTCCGGCACATCTCTCCAGCCCAGGGCATGGGCCTGCAGGGGCGTGATGACGGTGGTGGCAACAAGACTGAGAGCGAAGATAGAACGTGTCAACTTTTTCATATGCTTTATTTTTATAAATGATGAAAAAAATGTTCAGGGGAAACCAGGTCACGTTCCTGATGGAAGCGCCGCAGCGCTACTGCCTGCAACCTGCAGCCTCTACCGCTCTTTTGGCCTGGGTTTGTTGACAGGAAGTAAGTGTGTAAAGGGGGCTAGGCAAAATCTTTTACATGAACATGGGACTGTTTTTGACCAAACGCCTGCTGCACTAGACAGACTTTTTAAAGGGAGGGCTTTAGGGGCATTCAAAACATTGTGTCGGGTACTGATCGCCAAAGTGAAGGGAGTACCGGGATGAAAATCCTGAGAAGCGGCTAGTGATCCTGTCTGTGCAGCAGCCGGATAGCTTGCAGAAAAGTCCCGCAGTAAATAGCTTGTAAGCTTACAGGGATATTGGATTCGGTGGCGGAGAATATGAGTGCCTTGGGCTACCTATTGGGATAAAGCCTGTGGAGTTACTGGTGAAGCGATCTCCTGTTACCGTCTAGTTCCTGGGGCTTACGTAAAATGGTGGGAATGAAAAGCAGCTGTTCTCCCAGCTAAAAGTATACTTTCACAGGAAGGGGTACTGGTGTCGGGCGGTTACGGCCGAAGTGACCGGGTGCCGCCGACACGGTGTTCCATAAAGATCTTAGCCATGCAACCGACCAAATTTCAACTTAAATTTAAAGATGCCGTAAGAGCGGCAGTCGAATACAAGGCCATGACAAACAAAGAGGCCAGGGAGCACAGGAGAAACTTCTGGGTCTATAACAGGGATGAGCACGCCACCCTGTATACCAGCATCATGGAAAGGACCCTGGCCCGTGTGCGCCTGGTGCATTTGAAAAGAAAGTTGAGGGACAAGCAAAAACTATATAGCATGAGTGCTACTTATACTGTCCCTGTTCTTCCTGCGGGTGCCGCTGCTCTCTGGCAAAGTCCTGCCCGATGAACAACCTCGGCAACGCGGCCACCCACGCCCCAAATGCGGTTACCCGTGCCTGGTGAGTTCGTCAGGCAAGGATGGCGTCATGTGTTGTGGTCATCTTCACGCGATAGGTGGTACAGTACTGTATGCGCTCCCGTTCGATTGTGTGGCAGCCTGTCGGTTACTGCAGCAACCTTATCCTATGTTCGGGCTGACAGCCGGATTCTTCTACTATAGAAATAAGCTGTAAAAAGCACAGGGGAGGAGTGAGTCAGAGAGGCTCTCGAACGTTGGAGGACTTATTAATTCCTGTTAGGAACGTTCAGGGTGTACCAAGTCGAGTGCAAGCAAGCTTTCCTGGCAATAGCTGATCGTCAAGGAATGGTTCTCAACCTAACCAGCAAATAAACTGCCGTTGTACCAATCTGTTCATGAACCAAGCAGATTACGGCTGAAAGGCAGTATATTTGCGCTCATGGAGCATATACGAAATATCATCATGGGGGAGCTAAAGCTTTCCGAGGAGCATTTCGAGCGCTTTATCGGCTCAGGAAAAATGATTGACCTTCCCAAAAAGGAGTTTCTGATCAAGGCGGGCACTACGTGCACGTTCATCGGATTTGTGGAGGAGGGCGTGCTGCGCTCTTTTTTCCAAAAGGGAGGGGATGAATTCAACCTCGACTTCTACCTGAGCGCCTCGTTTGTGAGTGCCTATACGAGTTTCCTGACCCAGCTTCCTACCCATGGCTCGATCCAGGCATTGGCAGACTCGAGGGTTTTTTTGGTCAGCCATGCGGCTTACCACGAGCTGCTGCGGGAGGACGACAGCTGGTACAGGCTCGGAAAATACCTGTCCGACTCGCTGTTCATCAGGAAGTGCAGGAGAGAAGCATCCTTGTTGGTTGATTCTGCCCTGGAACGGCACAGGCTGTTATTGCAAGCCTATCCTACCATCGAGCAGCTCGTCCCGCAGTACCACATCGCCTCCTACCTGGGCATACAGCCCGAATCCCTGAGCAGGATCAAATCCTTAACCTACATCAAGGAACAAGTGCGCTAGATTCCCCAACTTTGTGCCATGGATTTAAAACATGGTACCACAAAGCCTAGGATGGCGCACTTCACAAGGCTTGCTGTGCTCATTGGGTTGTGTACTGTCATGAATGCAAAGGCACAGAGCAACATGAAAAGAACGGACCTGCTACAGGCAAACCTGCAGGAGCGGGTGATCTCCTCGGTTAAGGTGATCGAGGTGGAATTTGAGGCCGGGCAAAAAGGACCCTACCACCGGCATCCCTGCCCTGTGGTTGGCTATATCGTAGAGGGTACCTGCCTGATGCAGGTCGAGGGGGAGCCCGCCCGAATATTGAAAGCCGGTGAAGCTTTCTATGAGCCCGCCCATACTCCTATTGTCCACTTCGACAACTACTCGGACAGCAAGCCCATGAAATTCATTGCCTATTACCTGCTGCACGGGAAAGAGGAACTGATCGAGCTGCTTCCGGATAAGGAGAAGTAGCTCTTAATCTATTCCCTGCTTTCCTGCAGCTGAAAGCTATGAACTGCCGTGCCCTGCCCCCCTTTCTGCTTGTTTAAGGTGAGATGTAAACGCAGTTAACGCAGGCACGGTAGTTTTGCTTTGCTCAACGATAAAAAATGCCCTACCTGCGCGTGTTTGAGTGCCGATGGCATAAAAAAGACCTCAACTGCTTTGGATCATCCTCCTTGTCCTTTCTGCGTTCTGCCCTTGTTTTTGAGCTGTTTGCTGCGGCAATATTTCCCTCAGAAGTTGATGGCGCATAGCGGCCATGCCAGGCAGGCAAACCAAGGGATAGCTTCTGTTAACATTAATTGAAAGATCCCCTGCCTTTTATCTTAACGCGCCACTATTTTTACCTAGTCGATATCTGACGAATCAAATGCTTTGACTATAGCGGATTTGCAACGCAGGTAGCTGGAGAAAAGCCTTCAGTTGTGCTTCTACCTAAGGCGTAACTGCCAAAAGGCGCAATTGTCTTTCCCAAAAAGGAGATAGGCTGTTTAGCTGCATGTTAGAGAAGATACCTTCGGCCAACAGTTTATCCTGTTGCACGACCCTGTAGAGCAGGGGGAAGACTACGCCTCCCGCAAGCTTCTCATAGGCATACTCATCTCCAAACCGCTCATATTGCCCGGATATGCGATCAATGGTCGAGGAGGTAACAACTTCTCCTTTCCGATTTACGAAAAGGTCAAGGGTTATGGTCGGGAACTGGCGATTGGAGACCCTGATGATATTCACCGGCTCCCTTTTGTAGGTTTGCCTGGTGATAAAGGAGATGTCAGCATCGGGTGCGTTCAGCAGGTAAAGGAAATTGAAGAACCTGGAACGGAGCAGGCGCTCGTAAGCTGCCTTCCTTTCCGGGATGTCAGGCGCACAATCCAAAACTAAGGACGCTGTAGAAGAAACGATTGTGTCCTGTCCGTTCACTTCAAGCTTAATGACAAGGGGCTTTCGCAGGTGCATGAACCACAGCTGTTCGGTCGTGGTCGTGTCCTCGTCCCGGTACGCCGTCCTGGTAAGGCGGTAGGTAATGTAGTCAAGGGCTTTTAATTTTTTCTTGCCTCCGAATGCCCGAAGCATGCCGGCCCTTACAGCTTCTGCCCGCGCATCCTTGTGCTGTGTTTGTTTCTGCGCAAGGCACATGTGCCCCGGCAGCAGGATGAAAGAGAGCATGGACAGAAGG